>JBHIWE010000239.1:0-6396 GCA_041987645.1 Acidovorax sp.
GCTCTACACCGCCGCCGACACGGCCGATCTGCCGCATACCGACACGCTGCCCGGCTTCGAGCCCTACCTGCGCGGCCCGCAGGCCACCATGTATGCGGTGCGGCCCTGGACCATCCGCCAGTACGCGGGCTTTTCGACCGCCGAGGAATCCAACGCCTTCTACCGCAAGGCGCTGGCCGCAGGCGGGCAGGGCGTGAGCGTGGCGTTCGACCTGGCCACGCACCGGGGCTACGACAGCGACCATCCCCGCGTGACGGGCGACGTGGGCAAGGCGGGCGTGGCCATCGACTCGGTGGAGGACATGAAGATCCTCTTCGACCAGATTCCGCTCGACAAGGTGAGCGTCTCCATGACGATGAACGGCGCGGTGCTGCCGGTGCTGGCGGGCTACGTGGTGGCGGCGGAAGAGCAGGGCGTGCGGCAGGAGCAACTGTCGGGGACCATCCAGAACGACATCCTCAAGGAGTTCATGGTCCGCAACACCTACATCTACCCGCCCCAGCCCAGCATGCGGATCATCGGCGACATCATTGGCTACACGGCCAGGAACATGCCGAAGTTCAACTCCATCTCCATCAGCGGCTACCACATGCAGGAAGCCGGGGCCAACCAGGCGCTGGAGCTGGCCTTCACGCTGGCCGACGGCAAGGAATACGTGAAGACCGCCATCGCCTCGGGCCTGGACGTGGATGCCTTCGCCGGGCGCCTGTCGTTCTTCTGGGCCGTGGGCATGAACTTCTACCTGGAGATCGCCAAGATGCGCGCGGCGCGGCTGCTCTGGTGCCGCATCATGAAAGAGACGGGCGCCAAGAACCCCAAGAGCCTGATGCTGCGCACCCACAGCCAGACCAGCGGCTGGAGCCTGACCGAGCAGGACCCATACAACAACGTGGTGCGCACCACCATCGAGGCCATGGCGGCCGTCTTCGGCGGCACGCAGAGCCTGCACACCAACGCGCTCGACGAAGCCATCGCGCTGCCCACGGAATTCAGCGCCCGCATCGCCCGCAACACGCAGCTCATCATCCAGGAAGAGACCCACATCACCAACGTGGTGGACCCCTGGGCGGGCAGCTACATGATGGAAAAGCTCACGCAGGACATGGCCGATGCCGCGTGGAAGATCATCGAAGAGGTCGAGGCCATGGGCGGCATGACCGCGGCCGTCGATTCCGGCTGGGCCAAGCTCAAGATCGAGGCCGCCGCCGCAGAGAAGCAGGCGCGCATCGATTCGGGCAAGGACGTGATCGTGGGCGTCAACAAATACAAGCTGGCCAAGGAAGACCCGGTCGACATCCTGCAGATCGACAACGTCAAGGTGCGCGACAGCCAGATCGCCCGCCTCAAGGAAATTAAGGCGAAACGCGATGCAGCCCAGGTGCAGCAAGCGCTGGATGCTCTCACTTTTGCAGCGGAAAGCGGCGAAGGCAACCTGCTGGAGCTGGCTATCAACGCGATGCGCCTGCGCGCCACGGTGGGCGAGGTGAGCGACGCGCTCGAAAAGGTCTTCGGCCGCCACCGCGCCGATACGCAGAAGGTCACCGGCGTCTATGCCGCCGCCTACGACTCGGCCGAGGGCTGGGAAAAGCTCAAGGGCGAGATCGACGCTTTCGCCGAAGCCCAGGGCCGCCGCCCCCGCGTGATGATCGCCAAGCTGGGCCAGGACGGCCACGACCGCGGCGCCAAGGTCGTCGCTACCGCCTTCGCCGATCTGGGCTTCGACGTGGACATGGGCCCGCTCTTTCAGACCCCCGAGGAATGCGCCCGCCAGGCCATCGAGAACGACGTGCATGCCGTGGGCGTCTCCACCCTGGCCGCCGGCCACAAGACCCTGGTGCCGGCCATCATCCAGTCGCTGAAGGACCAGGGCGCGGACGACATCATCGTCTTCGTGGGCGGCGTCATCCCGGCGCAGGACTACGGCTTTTTGTACGACGTCGGCGTCAAGGGCATCTACGGCCCGGGCACGCCGATTCCGGCCAGCGCCAAGGACGTGCTGGAGCAGATCCGCAAGGCCACCGCGTGAGCCCTGAGGTGCTCCTGAACGGGGTGCTCCACGGCGGGCCGGCCGCGCAGCGCCGCGCCATCGCCAAGGCCATCACCCTGCTCGAATCCACCCGCGCCGACCATCGCGGGCAGGGCGATGAGCTGCTGACGGCGCTGCTGCCGCATACCGGGCGGTCGTTCCGCCTGGGCATCAGCGGCGTGCCGGGCGTGGGCAAGTCCACCTTCATCGAGGCGCTGGGGCTCTTTCTCATCCGGCAGGGGCACCGCGTGGCGGTGCTCACCATCGACCCGTCTTCCACCGTCTCGGGCGGCTCCATCCTGGGCGACAAGACGCGCATGGAGCAGCTCTCCGTGAACGAGCGCGCCTACATCCGCCCCAGCCCGTCCAGCGGCACCCTGGGCGGCGTGGCCGAGAAGACGCGCGAGGCCATGCTGGTCTGCGAGGCCGCGGGCTACGACGTGGTGATCGTCGAGACCGTGGGCGTGGGCCAGAGCGAGATCGCCGTGGCCGGCATGACCGACATGTTCGTGCTGCTGCAGCTGCCCAATGCGGGCGACGACCTGCAGGCCATCAAGAAAGGCGTGATGGAGATCGCCGACCTGGTGGTCATCAACAAGGCCGACATCGACCCGCATGCCGCCACCCGGGCCCAGGCGCAGATCACCTCGTCGCTGCGGCTGCTGGGCATGCACGGCAACCCCGACCATGCGACGCACGGCGCGCTGTGGCAGCCGCGCGTGCTGCAGATCAGCGCGCTGCTGGGGCAGGGCGTGGAAGGTTTCTGGGAGGCCGTCACCCTCTACCGCCAGATGCAGACCGGCAACGGCCGCCTGGCCCTGCGCCGCGAGAAGCAGGCCCTGGCCTGGATGTGGGAGCGCATCGACGCCGGCCTGAAAGCCGCCTTCCGCCAGCACCCCGGCGTGCGGGCGCTGCTGCCCACGCTGCAGGCCGACGTGGCGGCCGGGCGCATCGCGGCTTCGACGGCCGCACGGAATCTGCTCGCAGCCCAGGCGCAGCCTGCGCATGGTGCTATCGAAACACAAGCAAACACGACATCGTCATCTTCACTCTGAAGCGAACACAAAGGAGCGACCGAGCATGCAGGACATCCTGGACCAACTGGAGCAAAAGCGCGCACTCGCCCGGCTGGGCGGCGGGCAAAAGCGCATCGACGCGCAGCATGCCAAAGGCAAGCTCACCGCGCGCGAACGCATCGAGCTGCTGCTGGACGACGGCACCTTCGAAGAGTGGGACATGTTCGTCGAGCACCGCTGCACCGACTTCGGCATGGAAGGCAACCGCCCGCCGGGGGACGGCGTGGTGACGGGCTACGGCATGATCAACGGCCGGCTGGTGTTCGTCTTCAGCCAGGACTTCACGGTCTTCGGCGGCGCCCTGAGCGAGACGCATGCCGAGAAGATCTGCAAGGTGATGGACCAGGCCATGAAGGTGGGCGCGCCCGTCATCGGCCTCAACGATTCGGGCGGCGCCCGCATCCAGGAAGGCGTTGCGTCGCTGGGCGGCTATGCCGACGTGTTCCAGAAGAACGTGCTGGCCAGCGGCGTGGTGCCGCAGATCAGCATGATCATGGGCCCGTGCGCCGGCGGCGCGGTGTATTCGCCCGCCATGACCGACTTCATCTTCATGGTGAAGGACTCCAGCTACATGTTCGTCACCGGCCCCGAGGTGGTGAAGACCGTCACGCACGAAGACGTCACGGCCGAGGAACTGGGCGGCGCCATCACCCACAGCACACGCAGCGGCGTGGCCGACATGGCCTTCGAGAACGACGTGGAGGCGCTGATGATGCTGCGCCGCCTCTACAACTACCTGCCGCTCAACAACCGCGAGAAGCCGCCCGTGCGGCCCAGCAACGACCCGGCCGACCGCATGGACCCGAGCCTGGACACGCTGGTGCCGGACAACCCCAACAAGCCCTACGACATGAAGGAGCTGATCCTGAAGACGGTGGACGACGGCGACTTCTTCGAGCTGCAGCCCGACTACGCCAGGAACATCGTCATCGGCTTCGCCCGCATGGAAGGGCAGACCGTGGGCATCGTCGCCAACCAGCCGCTGGTGCTGGCCGGCTGCCTGGACATCAAGAGCTCCATCAAGGCCGCGCGCTTCGTGCGCTTCTGCGATGCGTTCAACATCCCCGTCGTCACCTTCGTCGATGTGCCCGGCTTCATGCCCGGCACCAGCCAGGAATACGGCGGCATCATCAAGCACGGCGCCAAGCTGCTCTATGCCTACGCCGAGGCCACCGTGCCCAAGATCACCGTCATCACCCGCAAGGCCTACGGCGGCGCCTACGACGTGATGGCCTCCAAGCACCTGCGCGGCGACGTCAACCTCGCCTGGCCCCATGCCGAGATCGCCGTGATGGGCGCTAAAGGCGCGGTGGAAATCATCTTCCGCGAAGAGAAGAAGGACCCGGAGAAGCTCGCCGCCCGCGAGGCCGAATACAAGAAGCGCTTCGCCAACCCCTTCGTGGCCGGCGCGCGCGGCTTCATCGACGACGTGATCCTGCCGCACGAGACCCGCAAGCGCATCTGCCGCTCGTTGGTGATGCTGCAGAACAAGAAGCTGGAGAACCCGTGGCGCAAGCACGGGAACATTCCTCTCTGAACCAGAGGCACGGCATGCTGAAACGTCTTCAAGCCTGGTGGAAATCCACCGAGCCGCCCCCGGATTCGGCCGATGCTCCGCAGGGCGGCGCGTTCTCGGACGAGTCCGATCTGGAGACCGGCCGGAAAGCGCTTTGTGTGTTCGTCCAGCAGGCATTCGGCTTCCTGGGCGAAGACGTGGCGAAGCAGCTGGCGCGGCGCATCGGGCAGTCTTACCGGGACGCAGCGGAGGAGGGCGAGCCCGATCTCGCGCAGGTGCTGCGAGACGGCCTGCAAGGCAACCCGTTCACCGGGCGTCCGCAACCCTTCGCCTTCGTTTTCGACGCCCGCCATGCCGAGGATGCCGGCCAGGTGATCTCCGCTGTCTGGAAGGCCTGCGGGCAGGTCGGCCAGTTCGAATACGACACGGCCACGGAGTCTGCGGATCCGGTTCGTGTCCTCGGCCGGCTGCAGTCCTGGGCCGCCGAGCGGGCTCACGCCGTTCTTTTGCTGGATACGGGCGGCGACGAATACGTCGGCCTGTTTTACCCCGAAGTCCATGCAGATGCCCTGTGCGCCCGGGCACAAGAAGCCGGAGTCAGCCTGGCCCGGCATGGCAACCCAACTTTCTGACTGAGCGCTGCAACCCCTTACGCTAGAGCCAAGCCATGTTCACCAAAATCCTCATCGCCAACCGCGGCGAAATCGCCTGCCGAGTCATCGCCACCGCCAAGAAAATGGGCATCGCCACGGTCGCCGTCTATTCCGACGCCGACAAGGAGGCCCGCCACGTCAAGCTGGCCGACGAGGCCGTCCACATCGGCGCGGCGCCCTCGCGGGAGTCCTACCTGCTGGCCGACCGCATCATCGCTGCGGCCAAGCAGACCGGCGCGCAGGCCATCCACCCGGGCTACGGCTTCCTGTCGGAGAACGAGGCTTTCGCCCAGCGCTGCGAGGACGAAGGCATCGCCTTCATCGGCCCGCGGGCGCATTCGATCGCGGCCATGGGCGACAAGATCGCGTCCAAGAAGCTCGCCAATGAAGCCAAGGTCAACACCATTCCGGGCTGGAACGACGCCATCGCATCGGCCGAGCGGGCGGTGGAGATCGCGCGGGACATCGGCTACCCGGTGATGATCAAGGCCTCGGCCGGCGGCGGCGGCAAGGGCCTGCGCGTGGCCTATGACGACAAGGAGGCGCTGGAGGGCTTCACCGCTTGCCAGAACGAGGCGCGCAACTCCTTCGGCGACGACCGCATCTTCATCGAGAAGTTCGTGCAGCAGCCGCGCCATATCGAGATCCAGATCCTGGGCGACAGCCACGGCAACGTGATCTACCTGAACGAGCGCGAATGCTCCATCCAGCGCCGCCACCAGAAGGTGATCGAAGAGGCGCCATCGCCCTTCATCAGCGACGCCACGCGCCGCGCCATGGGCGAGCAGGCCGTGGCGCTGGCCAAGGCGGTGAAATACCAGTCGGCCGGCACGGTGGAATTCGTGGTCGGAAAGGATCAGGATTTCTACTTCCTCGAAATGAACACCCGCCTGCAGGTGGAGCATCCGGTGACGGAGTGCATCACCGGGCTGGACCTGGTGGAGCTGATGATCCGCGTGGCGGCCGGCGAGCCGCTGCCGCTGACGCAGGACGAGGTCAGGCGCGAGGGCTGGGCCATCGAATGCCGCATCAATGCGGAAGACCCGTTCCGCAACTTCCTGCCGTCCACCGGCCGCCTGGTGCGCTTCCAGCCGCCCGAGGAGACCATGTTCCAGTCCGACACGG
>JBHIWE010000240.1:0-6308 GCA_041987645.1 Acidovorax sp.
GGCGATGAATTCAGACGGGAAAACGTCCTTGTACGATTCCAGCGCGGCCTGGGCGTGTTCCGTCTCGCCGATCAGCGGCATAAGGGCCTGCGCCAGGCAATAGAGGTTCCAGTAGGCCACGTTGGGCTGCCGGCCGAAGGCGTAGCGTCCCTGGCTGTCGCTGTGGTTGCAGATGTGGCCGGGGTCGAAGGCATCGAGGAACTGGAACGGGCCGTAGTCGATGGTGAGCCCCAGGATGCTCATGTTGTCGGTGTTCATCACGCCGTGGCAGAAGCCCACGGCCTGCCAGTGCGCGAGCAGCGCCGCCGTGCGTTCGCTTACCGCTTGCAGCAGCGCCGCATAGGCGTTGCCGCCGAAGGCAGTGGTGCTTCGGCAGTCGGGGTAATAGCGGTCGATGACGTAGTCGGCCAGCTGGCGCAGCTCTTCGGTTTGCCCGCGGGCAGAGAAGTGCTCGAAATGCCCGAAGCGGATGAAGCTGGGTGCGAGGCGCGTCACGACGGCCGCGGTTTCGACCTCTTCGCGATAGACGGGTGCGGGCGAGCCGGTAAGGCAGAGCGCGCGCGTGGTGGGCACGCCCAGCGCGTGCATGGCCTCGCTGCACAAAAACTCGCGGATGGACGAGCGCAGCACGGCCCGGCCGTCGCCCATGCGCGAGTAGGGCGTGCGGCCGGCGCCCTTGAGCTGCACTTCGATGCCGCCATGGGTTTCGCCCAAAAGGATGGCGCGGCCGTCGCCCAGCTGTCCGGCCCAGACGCCGAACTGATGGCCGCTGTAGACCGATGCCATCGGCTGCATGCCGGGCAGCACCGCGTTGCCGCTGAAGGCCTGCACCGCCTCGCCTGAAGTCAGCCATGTGGGCGCAACGCCCATCCAGGCCGCGGCGCTTGCGCTGACCGCGATGGCGTGTGCGGCAGGCAGCGGCGTGGGCTGCAGGTCGGTGAAGAAGGCGGGGCCGAGGGCGGCGAAACCATTGCGCCAGGCGAGGGCAGCGCTTGCGGATGTGTCGCCCGAAGGCAGTGGGGAGGGCATGCGCCGATTGTCTCGCAGGGCCTATCTCCCGGTGGCGCAAGGGCCTTGGTGTGCGGCTCTGGCGCTCCGCCGTCTGTCCGCTGCGTGACAGCCCCAGGCCCCGTGGCACGACGCGCGGGATATTCCTGCCCCGGCGGCCGGGCCCCAGGCGATAGGATGGCTTTTCATCGGAAATTCATACCTATAAAGGAGCACATACATGCTGGGCCTGATGCAGAACCAACCGCTGTTGGTGTCGTCACTGATCGAGTTCGCCGAGCGTCATCATGGCGACGCCGAGATCGTCTCGCGCCGCGTCGAGGGCGACATCCATCGCTACACCTACCGCGACCTGTCGGCCCGCGCCAAGCGTCTGGCCAACGCGCTGGACGGCCTGGCGCTGCAGGCCGGCGACCGTGTGGCCAGCCTGGCCTGGAACGGCTACCGCCATCTGGAGATGTATTACGGCGTAAGCGGCTCCGAACGCGTATTGCACACCATCAACCCGCGGCTGCATCCCGACCAGATCGCCTGGATCGTCAACCATGCCGAAGACCAGGTGCTGTGCTTTGACCTCAGCTTCCTGCCGCTGGTGCAGGCCGTGCATGCGCGCTGCCCCACCGTGCGCCACTGGGTGGCGCTGTGCGATGCCGACCGGCTGCCCGAAGGCAGCGGCATTCCTGGCCTGATGAGCTACGAGGCGCTGATCGCTGGCGCATCGCCCGACTATGCCTGGCCGCGCTTCGACGAGAACGCCGCCTGCGGCATGTGCTACACGAGCGGCACCACGGGTAACCCCAAGGCCGCGCTCTACAGCCACCGCTCCAGCACGCTGCACGCCTATGCGGCGGCCTTGCCCGACGTGATGTGCCTGTCGGCACGCGATGCGGTGCTGCCGGTCGTGCCCATGTTCCACGTCAATGCCTGGGGCATCCCGTATTCCGCGCCGCTCACCGGCTGCAAGCTGGTTTTTCCGGGTCCGGCCCTCGACGGCAAGTCGGTCTACGAGTTGATGGAGGCCGAGGGCGTCACCTTTGCCGCGGGCGTGCCCACTGTGTGGCAGATGCTGCTGGGTCACGTCAAGGCGGCCGGTCTGCGCTTTTCCACGCTCCAGCGCACGGTGATCGGCGGAGCGGCCTGCCCACCGGCCATGATCCAGACCTTCCAGGAGGACTACGGCGTTCGCGTGCTGCATGCCTGGGGCATGACCGAGATGAGCCCGCTGGGCACGCTGACCACGCTCAAGCGCAAGCAGCTCGACTGGCCCAAGGACGCGCAGATGAAGGTGCTGGGCAAGCAGGGCCGCGCCATCTATGGCGTGGACATGAAGATCGTCGATGGCGCGGGCCGTGAACTGCCATGGGACGGCAGGACCTACGGCGATCTGCTGGTCAAGGGCCCATGGATCGTCGCGAGCTACTTCAAGGGCGAGGGCGGCGACCCGCTGGTGCCCGACGAGCATGGCATCGGCTGGTTCCCGACCGGCGACGTGGCCACCATTGATGCGGACGGCTTCATGCAGATCACCGACCGCAGCAAGGACGTGATCAAGTCCGGGGGCGAGTGGATCAGCTCCATCGACATCGAGAACATCGCGATGGCCCACCCCGGCGTGGCCATGGCGGCCTGCGTGGGCATGCCCCACCCGAAGTGGGACGAGCGCCCCATCGTGGCCGTGGTGCGCAAGCCTGGGGCCGATGTGACGCGCGAGGAGCTGCTGAAGTTCTACGAAGGCAAGACTGCCAAATGGCAGATCCCCGATGACGTGGTGTTCGTAGAGGCGATCCCGATCGGCGCCACCGGCAAGATGCTCAAGACCCGGCTGCGCGAGCAGCTGGCGGGCTATCGCCTGCCGGGGCTCTGAGGCGCGTCGAACCCCGCCGGCAGTCGCTTGCGCGATAGCGGCTACGGGCATTCCCTCAAACGTCTCCTGAGGCAAGCCGATACGCTGGGCCGCATCGACAACACCTCAGGAGACAGACATGGGTTTCGCTATCAAGGCAGTAGCAGCATCGGTCCTGTTGGCCAGCGCCGGCGGCGCATTCGCCCAAAAAGGCGACACCGTCAAGATCGCCTGGCTGGACCCCCTGTCGGGCCTGATGGCGGCCGTCGGTACCAACCAGCTCAAGAGCTTCCAGTTCCTGGCCGAGGAGTTCAACAAGAAGAACGCGTCGGGCGTGAAATTCGAGATCATCGGCATCGACAACAAGCTCAGCCCCCAGGAGACCACCAGCGCGCTGCGCTCGGCCATGGACCAGGGCGCGCGCTACGTGGTGCAGGGCAATGGCTCCGGCCCGGCGTTGGCCATCATCGACGCGCTGGAAAAATACAACGCGCGCAACCCGGGCAAGGAGGTGGTGTTCCTCAACTATGCGGCGGTGGATCCGGACCTCACCAACAGCAAGTGCAGCTACTGGCACTTCCGGCTCGATGCCGACACGTCGATGAAGATGGAAGCCATGACCACCTTCATCAAGGACAAGCCCGAGGTCAAGAAGGTCTATCTCATCAACCAGAACTATTCGCACGGCCAGCAGGTTTCCAAGTACGCCAAGGAGAATCTGGCGAACAAGCGCCCCGACATCCAGATCGTGGGCGACGACCTGCACCCTCTGGCGCAGGTGCGCGATTTCTCGCCCTATATCGCCAAGATCAAGCAGTCCGGCGCCGACACGGTCATCACCGGCAACTGGGGCTCGGACCTGGCCCTGCTGATCAAAGCCGCGAACGATTCGGGCCTGAACAACGTCAACTTCTACACCTACTATGGCGGCGTGACCGGCAGCCCCACTGCGATGGGCGCGGCAGCGGCGGGGCGGGTGTACATGACCTCGTACAACCACCTGAACCTGCCGGGCGACATCGGCCGCATCGTCAAGGACTTCAAGGCCAAGTTCAACGACGACATGTACACCGGCGCCGTCTATCACGCCTTCGCCATCCTCGATGCCGGCTTCGTCAAGGCCAAGTCCACCGACCCGGTGAAGGTGGCTGCGGCGATGGAGGGAATGAAGTTCAACAGCTTCAATGGCGAGGTCGAGATGCGCAAGACCGACCACCAGTTGCAGCAGGGGCTCTTCGTCTCGCGTTGGGAGAAAGCCGGCGGCAAGTACCCGTACGATGCCGAAAACACCGGCTACACCTTCGTTCCGGTGAAATACTACGAGCCCTATGTGGCGAGCACGCCCACGTCGTGCCAGATGAAGCGGCCGTCCTGAGCCGCCGGCCGCCAGCGCCCTCGCGGGCCCGGGCTGGGCCCGGGTTTTTTCCATCCCCAGGCATCGCGTGATTCGCCCGGCGCCGGCTTCATTGGCCGCGCCGCCAGGTCCCCGCTGCCCGCCGAAGCGAAGCACTCCGATGAGTCTTGAATTTTTCGTGATCTCCCTGCTGAACGGCGTCAGCTACGGGCTGCTGCTGTTCATGCTGAGCTCGGGCCTGACCCTGATCTTCAGCATGATGGGCGTGCTCAATTTCGCCCACACCAGCTTTTACATGCTGGGCGCCTACTTCGCCTACACGATCTCGGGCGTGATCGGCTTCTGGCCCGCGCTCTTCGTCACGCCACTGCTGATCGGTGCGATGGGTGCGGCGTTCGAGCGCTTCGCACTGCGCCGGGTCCACCAGTTCGGCCACGTGCCCGAACTGCTGGTGACGTTCGGCCTGTCCTATCTCATTCTGGAGCTGGTGCAGCTGGTCTGGGGCCGTTCCACCGTGCCCTATGCGCTGCCCAGCCAGCTGCAGGGGCCGCTCTTCACGCTCTACGGCACGCAGTTTCCGAAGTCGCGCTCCTTCGTCATGCTGGTGGCGGTGCTGATGCTGTTGTCTGTCTGGCTGCTGCTCACGCGCACGCGCATCGGCTTGGTGATCCAGGCTGCGCTCAAGCACCCCGAGATGGTCGAGGCGCTGGGCCACAACGTGCCGCGTGTGTTCATGCTGGTGTTCGGCGGTGGCTGCGCGCTGGCGGGGCTGGCGGGCGTGATCGGGGGCAACACCTACATCACCGAGCCGGCCATGGCCGCGTCAGTGGGCTCCATCATCTTCGTGGTGGTCGTGGTGGGCGGCATGGGCTCGCTCGCAGGGGCCTTCCTTGCGTCGCTACTGATCGGGCTGGTGCAGACCTTCGCGGTGGCACTGGACTATTCGCTGGTGCATGCCTTTGCGCGCTTCGGCGTGCAGATCACCGAGCAGACCTTCGGCTGGCCGGTGCTCAAGCTCACCATCTCGCAGATCGCGCCGATCCTTCCGTATCTGCTGCTGGTGCTGATGCTGATCTTCCGGCCCAAGGGCCTGCTCGGCACCCGGGAGGACTGAAAACCATGAACCAAGCACCGCTATCTCCTTCCGCCGCCGGGCGCGATCGCGCAGGACGGCTCAGCCCGGGCCGCATGATCGTCTGGGGCGCCTTCGCGCTGGCGCTCATCGCCGCGCCCTGGGTGTTCACGAGCAGCCTGGCGCTCACCATGCTCTCGCAGATCGGCTATCTGATCATCATCTGCCTTTCCTACAACATCCTGCTGGGGCAGGGCGGGATGCTGAGCTTCGGCCATGCGGTCTATACCGGTCTGGGCTCGTTCATCGCCATCCATGCCATGAACCTGGCGGGGCAGGGCACGCTGCCCATTCCGCTGGTGCTGATCCCGGTGGTGGGCGGGCTGGCAGGCCTGTTCTTCGCCGCGCTGCTGGGCTTCGTCACCACGCGCAAGTCGGGCACCACCTTCGCCATGATCACGCTGGGCATCGGCGAGCTGGTGGCGTCGATGGCGCTGATGTTCCCGGGCTTCTTCGGCGGCGAGGGCGGCATCACCACCGACCGGGTCTACGGCAAGCCCTTCTTCGGCATCAGCTTCGGGCCGGCGCTGCAGGTCTATTACCTGATCGCCGCGTACTGCTTCGTCTGCACCGCGCTGATGTTCGCCTTCACCGGCACGCCGCTGGGGCGCATGCTGAACGCGGTGCGCGACAACCCCGAGCGCGTGGAGTTCATTGGCTACAACACGCAGCGCGTGCGCTACTTCGCCTTCATCATCGCGGGCTTCTTCGCGGGCGTGGGCGGGGGGCTGGCGGCGATCAACTTCGAGATCGTCACGGCAGCCGACAGCGTGAGCGTGATGCGCTCGGGCGGCTACCTGCTCTTCACTTTCCTGGGCGGCGCCACCTTCTTCTTCGGGCCCATCATCGGGGCGGTGCTGCTGGTGTTCGCCTCGGTGCTGCTGTCGGAGCTCTCGAAGGCCTGGCTGCTCTACCTGGGCCTGGTCTTCCTCTTCATGGTGATGTATGCGCCCGGCGGCATCGCCAGCCTG
>JBHIWE010000241.1:0-6220 GCA_041987645.1 Acidovorax sp.
TCTCCGTCATGTTGCTGGACGTGCCGGCCGATCAGTACCGCGTCTTCTCCGGTGTGGCGCCGCTCTCGCGCAGCGGCGCGGCGGCGGGGGGCTTCACGGCGCACACCGCCCTCGTGCATGCCGATGGCGGCACACCCGAACTCGCCGAGCTGATCGCCGAGGTGGCTGACCGCACCGCCACCGGCTATCTGTTCGGCGGCCTGGCGGCCAGCCGTGCGCAGAGCGTGCAGTTCGCCGTGGCCGGCAACGGCAACATCGCGGGGCAGGGCGCGGCGGGTGGCGTGTTCGACGGCGGCCTCTCGGGCGTGGCCTTCGGCGCCGGCGTGCAGCTGCTCTCGCGCGTCACCCAGGGCTGCCAGCCCGTCGGCCCGCTGATGACGGTGACCGCCGCGCAGGACAACGTCGCGCTGGAGCTCGACCACAGGCCCGCGCTCGACGTCCTGCTGGAGACCCTGAAAGTCTCGCTCGACGGCGATCCGCAGCCCGCGCTGCAGAAGGTGCGCGCCACGCTCGCCGGCCTGGTGGATGCGGGCGCGCAGCCGCAGGGCCGCACCGGCCACTTCGGCACCGACGTGCGAGTGCGCCACATCGTGGGCCTGGATGCCGCGCGGCGCGGTGTGGCCCTGGCCGACCGCGTGGAGTCTGGCATGCGGCTGGCCTTCTGCCAGCGCCATGTGGCTGCGGCGCGCGCCGACCTGATGCGCATCTGCGCCGAGATCCGCGAGGAGCTGGCGCCCGAAACCTACGACGAGAACGCGCTCACCCGCGCGCTGGCGGGCGCCGACGCGCCGGGCGAGGCGCAGCAGCGGCAGATCCTGGGTGCCATCTACGTCAGCTGCTCGGGCCGCGGCGGGCCGCATTTCGGCGGGCCCAGCGCGGAGCTGCAGATCGTGCGCCATGCGCTGGGCGATGTGCCCCTGGTGGGCTTCTTCGCCGCCGGCGAGATCGCGCACGACCGGCTCTACGGCTACACCGGCGTGCTGACCGTGTTCGTGGGCAACGCGGCGAACTGAGCGCCTCAGGCGCCTCTCGCCGCGCATCTTCACCGCCGAGCTGCGCTGCCCCGCTGCCCCGTTCGCCACAGGGCAAGCGGGCCTCAGGCATCAGGCCGGCAGCAGGCGGGGGGCGGATGCCGCGGGGAGCCCGGCGAACGCGAAGTCCAGCTCCGGCGCCAGCCCGCTCACGATGCGCGCGATCGACTTGCCCGAGCCGCAGGCGTGCGTCCAGCCCAGCGTGCCGTGGCCGGTGTTGAGGTACAGGTTCGGCAGCTTGGTCTTGCCGATCAGCGGCACGTTACTGGGCGTGGCCGGGCGCAGGCCCGACCAGAACTGCGCACCCGCCGTGTCGCCCGCACCAGGAAAAAGCGCTTCCACGCGCCGCACGATGGCCTCGCAGCGCACGTGGTTCAGCTCGCGCCCGTAGCCGTTGAGCTCGGCCGTTCCGGCGATGCGCATCACGTCGCGCGCGGGCTGTCCGTCCTGCGCGGCTCGGGTGTAACGCGAGAAGACCAGCTTGTATTCGTCGTCGGTCAGGCTGGCCGTGTAGGCGGCGGAGGCATCGCGCACGGGCAGCGTCACCGAATAGCCCTTGGCCGGATAGATCGGCAGGCGCAGGCCCAGCGGCTCGGCCAGCAGCGGGCTGAACGAACCCATGGCCAGCACGTAGGCGTCGGCGCTCACGCGCTCGTAGCGGCCTTCGGCATTGGTGATCTCCACGTGGTCGATGGCGCCGCCCACCGTGCGCAGCGCGGTGATGTGGCAGGCCATGCGGAACCGGACGCCGGCCGCCTCGGCCAGCCGCGCCAGCTCGCGGGTGAAGAGGTTGGCGTCACCCGACTCGTCCGCGGCCGTGTAAGTGGCTCCGGCCAGCTGGGGACGGATGGTGGCCAGCGCAGGTTCCAGCGATACGGCCTCGTCGGCGCTCACCACGCGGCGATCGCAGCCGAGCTGGCGCATCTGTTCGGCCGGGGCCAGGGCCGCGTCGAACTCCTTGGCGCTGGTGTAGAAGTGCAGGATGCCCTGCGTGCGTTCGTCATAGCGGATGCCGGTGTCGCGCCGCAGCTGCTGCAGCGTTTCGCGGCTATAGGTGCCTAGCGCGACGATCTGCTCGATGTTGTGGCGCGTGCGCGCCGGCGTGCATTCGCGCAGGAACTGCAGGCCCCAGAGCCACTGCCGCATATCGGCGCGCAGCCGGAACAGCAGCGGCGCATCTTCGCGGCCCAGCCACTTGAGCAGCTTCAGCGGTGCGCCCGGATTGGCCCAGGGCTCGGCATGGCTCACCGAGATCTGCCCGCCGTTGGCGAAGCTCGTCTCTGCGCCGGGCGTGGCCTGGCGGTCGATGACGGTCACTTCGTGGCCGAGCTGCTGGAGGAAGTAAGCGGAGGTGGTGCCGAGCAAGCCGGCGCCGAGGACGATCACGCGCATGTTGAAGCCTTTGAGGGTTCAAGTGCTGGACACACGTGCGCAGGCAGCTATGAATTCAATAGCGTGCAGCAGGCGCGTGGCCCAGCTGCCGCTCCCCCTGTCCTTGGTACCTGAGAGATTCACCGCACGCCAACACGGCGCAGGGCTTGCTCCTTCGGTGCGCCACTGGCTGTGGTGGCGGCTCTCCAGACGGCATTCGATGGTGTGCAGTACGGTACCTGAGCGTGTATGGGAGTTTGCGCCTTCGGTGGAACGCCCGCTGTGCCGGCCGTTCGCTCTCCTGCGGGGCGGATCGTAGCAGCGAAACCGCACCGCGCGAAGCGCCCGGCGCGGCCGCTGGTTCAGCGGTCCTGCGGGAAAACCGCTTCGCCCAGGTTCAGCATCAGCCGGTTGGCCCAGGCGAAGAGGGCGGCGGCATGCAGCGCGTCCAGGATTTCGACATCGGACAGGCCGGCATCGCGCAGCGGCTGCAGGTGCTGCGCGCCGAACGTGCCGGGCGTGCGCGTGAGCGCCGCGCTGGCGTGCACGATGGCCCGCTCGCGCGCATTGGTGCCGGCGATATCGGGGTCCGTGAAGATCTGCGCCATCACGTCGTTGCGCTTGGCGAGCTGCTCGAAGCGCTGGGCATGCACCGAGGCGCAGTACACGCAGCCGTTCACGCGCGACACCACGGTGCTCGCGACTTCGCGCTCTGCGCGCGAGAGGCCGCCGGGCGCGTACATGATGGCGTTGAAGGCTTGCGAGCGCTCGGACAGCACGCGCGGCTGGTGCGCCAGCAGCAGGTAGAAATCCGACGTGCGGGCCTTGGGGTGGCTGAGGTCGAGCACCGCGTTCTGCTCGGGCGTGGCCACTGCCGGGTCAAGCACGGGCAGCCAGGCTTTCCAGTCCAGCGTCTCGCTGGTGTAGCCGTTCACGCGCAGCGGCTCGCCGGGCGCGGGCAGGTTGGCGGGGTGGACGAAAGGGGCGGCGTCCGCCGCCTGCGCCGTTGCCGCAGCAGCGGGCGCGCTGCCTGCATCGCCCAGCTGCGCCAGCGCGGCCACGCCGGCCACCACGCGCAGCTGGTAGGTGACGAAGCCGATCAGCTGCGCCAGCAGCACCGTGTCGGGCACCGAGAGGCCCGCGGCGGGCAGCGCCTGCAGGGCGGCCTGGTCGCTTTCGGCCGGCTGCGTGGCGAGGGTGCGGGCGAAATGCACGATGGCCTGCAGGCGTGCATCCGCGATCGCGGCGCCGGGCGCATCGACGAGCGCCTGCACGGCCGGCTCGGCATGCAGCGGCTGCAGCGCCGCGCGGTAGTGCGCCGCCAGCGCGGGCAGGCCGCTCACGCGGGCAATGTCGTGCGCCACGGCCAGGCGCTCGGCTTGCGTCAGCCCGCCGGGCAGGCCGGCGCCGAAGAGCGCGTCTTCGCAGCCCTGCGTGGCGGTGGCGACCTTGTCGCGCTGGTGGCGCACGGCGTGGGCCGCGCTGCCGGGTGCGAGGCCGGCGATGTGGTCGATGGTGTCGTGTGCGGCGATGGAGGTGTCGGTGGTGGTCATGGGCGATGCGTTGCGGTGCGGTGGGGCCGGAAGGAGATCGTGAACACGTTCTCAGCGGGGCAGGACGCGCCGGGCAGTGTCCGCAGGCGTCCATTCGTCGCCCAGCAGTTCGGGCTCGGCATAGGCCTGCAGCACGCCGAAGTGGTAGTCCACATCTTCGCGGTAGAACAGGCTGGCGAGGCCGGTGGCCAGGCGGCGAGCGCCGTCGCTGATGGCCGGGATGTCGCCCGAGACGGTGCCGTGCGAGAGCGCGGCCGGGTAGCAGAAGCAGTGCACGCGCTCCAGGCCGGGGCAGGCGCCGGGGGCTTTTTCGCGGAACTCGAACACCGGGCCCAGGTCGGGCGAATCGGCCAGTTCCTGGTCTTCGTCGCCCGGCGGCGGCGTGTAGCGCTCACTCCAGGTGCGCACGTAGGGCGCGATGGCCGCGAACTCGGGCTTGCGCGCCCAGTCGATGGCGAAGCCGGTCGAGACGATCAGGAAGTCGAAGGCGAAGCGGCCGTGCGGCGTGGCGACGTGCAGCGCGCCGTCGGCCGGGTTCTCATGCACGCTTTGCACCGGGCAGCCCAGGTGGAAGAAGGCGTTGGCGTGGCGCGAGACGCGCAGCGTGCTGCCGTGCGGCGGCGGCACCTGGGTGGTGTTGATGTAGTGGCGGATGCGCCATTTCCAGGCGTCCGGCAGGTCGTGGTGGCCGTGCGTGAGGCCGGGCACGCCCGAGCCCTTGGACTTGTTGATGCGCGGCAGGTCGGCGCGGCGCACCAGCAGGTCCACGCTGGCGGCGCCGCACTCGAGCGCGGTGGCGGCGCTGTCCATGGCCGACGAGCCGGCGCCCACCACGCCCACGCGCAGGCCGCGCAGCGTGGCGTAGTCCAGCACGTCGGACGAATGCGCCCAGCGGCTGCGGTCCACGCCCTGCATGAAGGCCGGGATCTGCGGCCCGCCCAGGCCGTCACGGCCCGTGGCCAGCACCACGCGGCGCGCGAACCAGGTCGTGGCGAGGCCCTGCGCCTGCACGTCCAGCTCCACCAGGCCGTCGCCACGCGGCCGAACGGCGGTGACCGCATGGCCGTTGCGCACGTCGGCACGGGTGACGCGGCGGTACCAGCGCAGGTAATCCATCCACTGCAGGCGCGGGATCTTGTCGAGCGCGGCCCAGGCGGCGTCGCCCCACTGGGCCTCGAACCACGCGCGGAAGGTGAGCGAGGGAACCCCCAGCGCCGGGCCCGTCAGCTCCTTGGGCGAGCGCAGCGTTTCCATGCGCGCCGTGGTGGCCCAGGGGCCTTCGTAGTCGTGTTCGGCGCGGTCCAGCAGCACCGAGCGCACGCCCTGCTGCACGAGCGCCATGCTGGCCGCCAGGCCCGCTTGTCCGGCACCGATGATGAGCACGTCGATGACCGGCTGGCCCGCGTGCATGCGCTGGGGCAGCCAGGGCTTGGCGCGCCAGTTGAGGGTCAGCAGGTCGTGCTGCAGACGTTTTTCGAGCGCGGCCAGGCCGGCGGCGGGGGAGGGGCTGTTCATGGCGTGCGGGCGGGATGCGATGGGGCTGGCTTCGGTCGGCGCTGCGATCTCAGTCGATGGATATCTTTGCGTCTTTCACCACCTGCGCCCACTTGGCGCGGTCGGCATGCACGGTCTGGCGGAACTGCTCGGGCGTTTCGATGCGCACGGCGTTGCCTTGCGATTCGAAGCGCTCGCGCACCGCGGGCTGCTCCAGCACCTCCTTGAGCGCTGCGTTGAGCTTCTTGACGAGGGCAACATCCGTGCCCTTGGGCGCGAAGATGCCAAACCAGATCGCGCTATCGAAACCCTGGGTGCCGGGCAGGCCACTGGAGGCGATGGTGGGCACCTCCTTCACCGCGGCCACGGGCCTGGAGGTGGTCACCCCCAGCAGGCGCACTTTTCCGGCCTTGTAGTGCGGCAGCACGGTCTGCACCTGGTTCATGATGCAGCAGGTCTCGCCACGCACCACCGACGTGATGGCCTCGGGCCCGCCCTTGTAGGGCACGTGCACCATGTTCAGGCCGAGGCGCGCGTTGAATTCGGCGAACGCCATGTGCGTGCCCGCGCCGTTGCCGGTCGAGGCGTAGTTGTACTTGCCCGGGTGGGCCTTCACCTCATCGACGAACTCCTTGAGCGTCTTGACGTCGATCACGGCGGGGTTGATGGTGAGCACGTTGGAGACGTCGATCAGCGTGCCCACCGGCACGAAATCCGCCTCCACGTCGAAGGGCAGCTTCTTGTAGAGCGCCGCATTGCTGCCGTGCGTGG
>JBHIWE010000242.1:0-6159 GCA_041987645.1 Acidovorax sp.
GAGGCGTCAGCCGAGCGGAGCGAGGGAACGATGGAAGCCCGACAGGGGCGAAACCCCGCAGGGGGTTCGATGCGCAGCACGACAGCGCGACCGGCCATCTCCCAGGTGGCCGGGGACGCCCAGCCTTCAAAGCCGAAGAAACAACAGAATCAGGACGAGCACACGCAAGGCATCGTGGATCTGCTGCGAATGCGGTCTGGCCGATCCGGCGCAGCCGGGTCGGCGGTCTTCGAGGGGCGCCAAGCCTGCGCGGCGGGGATAGCCCGCAGGGCTTTCCCCTGGAGTGCAAGCGCAGCGCGCAGCGCCGCAGGCGCGAAGGTATCGGCACCGGGCGCAGCAAGAAGAAAGGTGCGCCGCTCCCGAAGGAACGACGCACCGAAGGCAGCGCGGCGCGATCAGCTCGCCGCCGGCGCCGTCATCGACTGCAACTGCTCGATCACGCCAGGCTCAACGAACACGCAAGCCTGCTCGTCCGCGATCGGTACGTTGAACATCCGCGCGAACACCGTGCGCCGCAGATGGGCCAGTCGGCCCGTCCGATACGCCTGCTCGGGCTTCATGCGCCCGCCGGCCTGCGAACCGCTGCGCTGCGGATCGCATTCGACCAGCGCCACAAAGCCATCGTCGGCCAGCTTCTGATGCTTGGGGCACAGGCCCCAGCCGGTCGCCGTATGGCGCTCCATGCTCGCGCGCAGGCGCTTGTCCAGCAGGATGGCGCCGGTATCGAACGCCGTGCCGCAAACGAGGCAAACATGCTGTTCGAGTGAAACGTGTGATTTGTCGTTCATGACGGTCTCCGGTTGCACGGGCGGAATTGCCCGGAACCGTCGCCCTCACGGCGCAGCGCAAGCAGTCAAAGATCGAAGACGGCCGCCAGGCCGCAAGCGTGCTTGCACGCGCAGTCATTGACGGCGAGAACGCCGTGATACGGTGAAGGGACACAGCAAGACCGCTCCCTCAAACCACCCACGCACCCGGCTTTCGGCAAGCGGAGCGCGCAGGCCCGAGAGGGCCGGAGGCGTCAGGGATCAAAGCCGGATGGCCGCGATTCGGCACGAAGCGCGGGGCGCAGCCCGCGAGCCCGACGGCGGCACGCCGGGACGCCCGGTTATTGCTTGCGCTTCTTGGGAGGCACCGTCACGCGAGATTCGATCAGCCGCCGCGTGTTCTCCAGTTCCTTTTGCAGCACCTCGGCATCCGGCAGCACCATCTTGTAGTTCGCCGCCATCACCTTGTTGGGCAAGCCTTCCAGCGCGTACCGCGCCAAGGCGTGCCCCTTGTCGGCGCAGAGAATCAGGCCCACGGGCGGATTTTCCTCGGGGAACGTCCAGTGTTCCTTCGCATAGTTGCAATACAAGTGCATCTGGCCCACATCAGCATGGGTCAAAGCACCGAGCTTCAAGTCGATGATGACCAGGCAGCGCAAGCGCCGATGGAAAAACAGCAGATCGACGCGATACCACGTCTGGTCGATGCGCAAGCGGCGCTGCCGCCCGACGAAGGTGAAGCCGTCGCCCAACTCCAGCAGGAAATCTTCCAGCCGTCGAATCAAGGCTTGTTCGAGATCGGATTCCGAATACTCGTCCTTGAGATCAAGGAACTCCAGCACGAGCGGGTCTTTGATCGCATCATCGACCGTCACGGCATCATCCGGCTTCGGCACGGCGCTCTTGACCAGCATCGCCGCCTTGTTCTTCGACAGCGCCGTGCGCTCGTAGAACTGGCTGCCGATCTGCCGGTCGAGCTGGCGCACGCTCCAGCCGCCGCGCAGGGCTTCGGCTTCGTAGAACTGGCGCGCGTGGTCGTCCTTGACCATCAGCAGCCGCACATAGGCCGACCACGGCAAGGGGAAGACATGGGCCAGTTCGTCCAGCCGCCCAGGGCGGCCCTGCGCCAGCAGGAAATGCCCTTGCGACGGCGCTAGAGAAGATTCGCTAGACACTGTCTGGCGAATTGGCCGGGTCAGGAAGAACGACCGCATCTGCTGCAAGTTCGGGCGGCTGAACCCACGCCCGAACTGCGCAGTCAAGTCGGCAGACAGCCGTTCGATCAACTGCTCGCCGTACCCTGCGCGGCGCTTGCCCTGCTGCTCGGCCTCCACGATGCGGCGGCCGATTTCCCAATAGCTGGCCGTCATCAGCGCATTGACGCTGCGCGCTGTTGCACGGCGTGCAGCGTCAAGCAGTTCTACGATGCCGCCGTGGATGCCGGCGTAGCCGGCAGGCAAGGCGGCAGCCTTGGCCGCCACTGCGGGCGATTTTGTGCTGTTCATGCTGTCGCCTCCGCAGGCTGGCGCGCACCCGTGATGGCCTGCCGCCGGCTGGCCACCAGCTCGGCCGCATCGCGCACTGGCTTGTCCTCGGTGTGGACATAGTGCATGAACATCGCCACGGTCTTGTGGCCTGTCAGCTTCATGCCCACCTTGGTCGGCACGCCCGAATTGGCAATGTCGGTCGTCGATCGGTGGCGGATACCGTGTGTGCCGACATGAGCCACGCCCGTGGCCTTGAGCACCCGGCACCAGCCACCGTAGTGCTCGCCAAAGGTCAAATGCTTGTCCGGGTCGTTGGGCGACGGCAGGACGTAAGGGCAGCCTTCCCGGCGTGGTGCCGTCGCAAGCAGCCGATAGGCTTCCGCGCTCATGGGCTTGGAGAGGCCACCGGTCTTGCTGTCCGGCCACACCACGCGCCGGTTCTCCAAATCAACCCACTTCCATTCGAGGGTGCAGATTTCGGAGCGGCGGCCCGCGAACTCGAATTGCAGGCGAATCGCCAGCGGAATGACGTAGTTCTCCAGTCCTTCCGCCTCCAATTTCTCCAGATGGCGGAAGATCAGCGCCAGTTCGTCGTCCACGATGAGCCGGGTTTCCTTGCCGGGCGGGAACATCGGAACGTGGCGGCACGGGTTCGTGCCGTCGGGGCGGTAGCCCCACACCTCGGCCAGGTTGAACATCTTGCGCAGCACGCCGAATGTGTTGTTCGCCTCGGCGGGTTTGTAGGCCAACTTCTCCATCAGCCCGGCAACGTCAGGCCGCTTCACGTCCTGCACCTTCTTGCGCCCGAGCAGCGGAACAATGCAGCGATCAATAACGGCCTGGTAGCCGCGCCGCGTGCTGGGCTTGTTGCGCTTCTTGGAGTAGTCCTCCATGAACTTCTGGCACAGCGCCTCCACCGTGGGCGCCTTGCGCGCCTCGGCCTTGGCGCCGCCGGGATCGCCGCCCCGGCGAACTTCAGCCAGCCAGTCCTGCGCCATGACGCGGGCCTGCTCGACGGTCAGTTCCCCGAACAGGCCCAAGGCAGGTTTGCGACGCTCGCCCGCGTTCGTGCGGTACTGGAGCATGAATACCCGGCGGCCCGCCGGGGTAATCTTGCACAGGAAGCCGGGCACCACGGTGTCCCGCAGTTCGATGTCCTGCGCCTGGGGTTGCGCCGTCTCCACGGCGGTCTTGGTGAGCTTGATCTTGGCCACGATGACTCCTCGGAAAGACCCGGTTTCCAAGAGCCACATAGGGGCCGCGAGAGCGGAAGCCGGGTCAGGTTTCGGAAAGCACCGGCATATGATGGACGCGCGTAAGTTATTGATAAACCTGCTGTATCGGGCTTCAGCGCAGTCCAGCGAAATGTCGGGCTGGGGTCATCGTCAAACAAAAAAACCGCCATCGGGCGGTTTTTTCATGCATTTCTGCCGCGAGCGCTTGATATGCGCCGGCATATCGCTATCAAAAGAAGAGCGTCAAGGGCTTCCTGATTTCATCGCGGACTGCGGTTGGTGTAGCTCGCATTGCCCAGGCCCGTGCCCACGGTCAGCACTGCCCAGCGCTTGACATCCTGGGTGAACGGCAGCTCCGACAGACCCTGCACCACTGCGTCGTTGTGCAGGCAGATCTGGGTGCGTCCACCGCTGATGAGCGGCAGGCGTTCATACAGGTCGTGCGAGAGGCGAAAGCGCGTGCTCTCCCAGTTGCCGGGCAGGTTCTGGGCGCCTCCGGCGATGGAGCCGTCCTCGCAGATCAGACCCGGGCAGGCGACACCGATGAAGGGTGCCACGCGGATGCCCATCTTCTCGGCGCGCTCCAGTAGCTTTTCCAGCATGCCGGCAACGCCCTCGATCAGCGCATCGCGCGTGGGCGTGTCGCCCGCATGGCCCCACTTGTCGCGCTTGACCACTTCGGCGCGCGACATGTCCGGCGTCTTGTGCAGATGGGTCAGCACGATGCCGCAGCGCACGTTGGTGCCACCGATATCCACGGCCAGGATGGCGTCGTAGCTCTGCAGCAGCGCGGTGGGCGCCAGATGCACCCAGCCGACCAGCCCGCCTTCGTCGGCGTGATGGCGCAGCGTGCGCAGCTCCACGGGCACCTTGGCCGCTTTCAAGAGCGCGGCGGCGCGCCGGATGGCGCCCTGCCCCACCTCGCTCTGCTGGAAGCCCCCGCCCACGATCACCCGCTTGACGCCCTTCCAGCTCTCTTCCTTGAGAAAGCGGCGCACGACGTCGGCCAGTTGCAGTGCGTAGTCTTCCTGCGCGGCGCGAATGGCCTGCGCGGCCGGTCCACCCTCTTGCAGTAACCCGTCGAGCCTGGATTTGCCGATGTCTTCGGTGGCCTTGGAGCCGAACGGGTCCTTGCCCGCCATGTCGGCGAATAACGCGCGCCAGGCATCAAGCATCTTGCGGAAGGCCGTGCGGCTCGCTGCATCGCCAATGAAGCCGTCGGCGTCGCCGTCGCGCAGTTCCAGGCTGTAGCCGTCTATGGTCACCGAGGGCAGTTCCATCTCGCCATGCGGACCGAGAGTGGCCAGCGCGCGCTGAGCCCGCAGCTCGCGCTCGCTCAGTACGGATTGCACGCCCTTCGCCTCGTTCGCATCCTTGTGTGTATCGGCCATGCCATCCTTCATCGGAAGTTCCGTCGGTCCATGGTGGGATGCTGGGGGCAATTTTGCGTCGCGGGCGTCAGCAAACATCCTGTCAGGGGGCGGCGAAAGGGGGACGCGCTCAAGAACACCTCCCCGCTTCTGGCTTGTAGCGACATCCATCGCTGTGAGATCGCGCTTCAACGGCGAGCCCCGCCAGCCTTCATGCCATGGCCTGAGACCTGATATCTGCCCGGCCCCGCCCGCGTTCGCCGGCCAGAATGCGCTTCAACATGCGATAAGAGGCTTGAGGGCCCGGCTCACCCCCCCCGGGGCGGCGCGCTCCCTGATGCTGTGCGCCAACGCGCGCAGTTGAGCCTCTGACCATTCCCCCTGCTGGGCCTGTCAGCCGCCCCACGGGCGGTAGCCGCAGGTAACATGGCGCCCAAATCCGTAGCCGAGGGCTTCGAAGCCTCTTCATCGCCATGCCCCAGAACGCCTCCTTTGCCTCGCCCGCTTCCACCCCTCTGAATCCGTGGCGCCTGGGCGCCGTGGCCGTAGCGGTCGCACTGCTGACCGCATGCGCCAGCACGCCGCTGCCGCCTTGGCCGACCACGCCGCCCAAGGCTGTTCAGACGGCGCCGGCCCCCGCCGCGACCCGCGCGGTGCCGCCGCCGCTGGGCACGCAGCGCACCGGCGTGGTGACCACCCCCATCGCGCCCAGTCCGTCGATGGCGGGAGAGCCCGAGGCTGCGGCACCAGCGCCATCGGCTGAGGCCTTGCCCTACAGTGAAGCCGTAGCAGCGCGCTTTCCGGCCCCGGCTGTGCGGTATGAGACGCCAGGCCTCGCCGATGGCCGCCGTGCCTTCACTACCAATGCCGAAGCGACCCAGTGGCTGCGTGGGCTGGCCACGTCCGTCAAGGGCAGCACCCGGGCCGAGCTGCTCGACATGGGCCGGTCGCAGCGCGGCGTGCCCCTGCAGGCACTGGTACTGACCCGTGCCAGCGGCACAGACGTAGCGGCGCTGGACGCCAGTGGCCGGCCCACCGTGCTGCTGATCGGCCAGCAGCACGGCGACGAACCCGCTCCCGCCGAGGCGCTGCTGGTGATGGCCCGCGAACTGTCGCAAGGCCTGCTGGAGCCCCTGCTGGACCGCATCAACGTGATCGTCGTGCCGCGCGCCAACCCGGACGGCGCCGAAGCCGGCACCCGCGTGACAGCCAACGGCATCGACATGAACCGCGACCACCTGCTGCTCAACACCCCCGAAGCGCAGGCCCTGGCCAAGCTGGTGCGCAACTACCGCCCTGC
>JBHIWE010000243.1:0-6141 GCA_041987645.1 Acidovorax sp.
GCGAAGCATCCCGCGCAGCTTTTCCCACAGGGCTGGCCTCTGCCAGATCGCGTCGAGAAGGCCTGCGATGATCATCCCTGATGCGTCCCCGTGGCGGTTTGAGGCCGAGCCCGTCCGCCGCGGCGGATCAGGCCTCCGAATCCTGGTGCGACACCCGCGGCGGCATCCCGCCCGGGCCATGGGCGATCCCGCCCGCGCGCGGCCCAACCTGTTCGGTCCCTCATCGGCGCATCAGGCGGCGGAGGCCGCCGAGATCCTCCCGCAGGCGTGAGCCTTCGAGCAGGAACAGGACGACGAGGTAGCCGACGAGGCCGGCGACGAGCCCGAGGGCGATGCGCGGGATCTCCGTGGGGGCACCCTGCACGATGACGTGGCAGGCGAGGCCGGCGGCGATCCCGGCCAGCGTCGGCGCCAGCATTCCGCGCAGCAGCGGCCCGGTCGGCGACAGGCCGATCCGGCCGGGCGCCCGCAGCATCAGTCCGGCAAAGAGAACCTGCGCGACGCCGATGCCCCAGGCGACGCCGAAGGGGCCGAGCCAGGGGCCGGGCACCACCGCGGCCACCCGCGCGACGACGAGGAGGAGCGAGAGGCGAAACAGCGTCCAGCCCGAACCCTTGGCGAGCAGGAGGGCTCCGCTCTGATGCGCCACCGCGTTCAGCGCGTAGAACGGGATCAGGATGCTCAGGATCGTCGCGGCGTCGCTCCATGCCGGCCCGAGGATCCGCAGGATCAGTCCGGGCACGACGGCGGCCGTGAGGAAGGCCACCGGCGCCAGGAGCAGGCTGAGGATGTGCACGAGCTTCGCGTGCAGGCGCGCGAGATGCGCATCGTCTTCGCGCAGGGCGTGGGCGTAGAGGGCGCCCCAGAGCGGGCCCGAGGCCGCCTCGCAGACGAAGCGCGGCACTTGGTTGGCGAAGGTGAAGGTGCCGAGCGCCGCCGGACCGAAGTTGCGGCCGAAGACGAGGTTTTCCACGAGCCGGCCGGCGAAGTCGACGAGCCGGCTGGCGACCAGTGCGCTGCCGGTGGAGACATGCGCCTTGAGCATCGCGGGCCGGAAGACGAGGCTCGGGCGCACGAAGGCGAGGAGGTTCAGGACGCTCCCGCGCACGAGATAGAGGATGACGTATTGTGCGGCGAGGCTCATCGCGCCCGCGCCGCCCAGGGCGAGCATGACGGCGACCGCTGCGCCGATCAGGTTGCCGGCGAGATCCGCCCCCGAGATCGCCGCGAGCCGGCGTTCCCGCGTCAAACGGGCATAGGGCAGCACCGAGACGGTGACGAAGAGGAAGCTCACCGAGAGCAATCCCATCACGTCCGCGACTCGCGGTTCGCGCGACAGATGCGCCAGGATCACCCCCCAGCCGGCCACGATGAGCGTGAGGCCGGCCCCGACCATCAGGACCAGCCAGAAGGCGGTCGACCAGATCTCGCGCGACTGCGTCGGCTCGCGGGCGAGGGAGGCGCCGAGGCCGCCATCGGCCAGGGTCATGAAGAAGGCGACCGTGGGAAGCGCCAGGGCGTAGACGCCGAACTCGGCCGGGCCGAGCAGGTGCGCCATCAGCGGCAGCATCACCAGTTGCAGGCCGATCTTCACGAGGTTCGCGCCGCCCCCGGCCAGCACGTTCACCGCGAGTGTGCGGGAGCCGCTGCCCGGTGACGGTTGTGCCGATCCTTCGGCCGATCCCTGTACCTGCGCCGCGATCAGGGTCGGATCCGGCATCGGCTGGGCCGCAGGCTCCGGAAGCGGGACGGCCGCCTCCGGCGGCAGGGCCCGGTCCAGGTCGGACGCAGCGCCTTGATCTCGGAGATGCTCGTTCTCTTCCTTCATTCTGAAGCGCACCCCCGCCGAACCAAGGTTTCTCGATGCGCGAAGCCGTTCGAGGCCGCGCGGAACAGCAGTCGATTCGGCGAAATCAGTTCTGTGCGGCGCCGCAAAGCCATGACCTACACAATATGCCGCTGTGCCGAAAGACCGGGCGCATGGCTGACAGATCAACGATTGTTCATCAGAGGCGCATCTTGTCCAGCATGCCTTGCATCCATGCTTCTTCCCGCCGATGATACGTTGCAAAATCCATGCACGAGTCCGGCCGCGGGCGGTCCGCGGACGATTTTGCGGGTGAGCGTGTTCCGTTCCGGGCACGGATACCTGCAGGGACCGTGCGCGTCAGGTAGGTGCGCCGTTGCAGGTGGATGCGCAGGAACCCCGCATTGCCGGAGCGGATCGCGCCGGTAGAGCCCGTGGCGGCCGCCCGCTGCGCGTCTTCGTCCACTTGGCGACCGACAAGGACGCGGCGGCGTGGCGCCGGTCCTGGGAGGCGGGCACCCTGGTCGGCGTCAATGACGAGACGCCCTACGGGTATGGGCGTGCCGAGCGGATGGGCTGTACGCTCGTCTTCTCGCGGGCGCATCCGGAGAATCCGGTGGCTCGGTTCCTGCGGCTGGGCCTGCGCGTTCTTCTCGGGTTCGACCTGCTGCATGCCCTGCGCCAGGGTCCGGCGCTGACGGGCGCCGATGTGGTCTGGACGCACACCGAATCGCAGTTCCTCGCGGTGGCCGCGGCCCTCGCCGTCCGGAGGCGGCGGCCGAAGCTGATCGGGCAGAGCGTCTGGCTGTTCGACCGCTGGGCGCGCCTCGGCCCGCTCCACCGGATGCTGTACCGCCGCCTGATCCGGGACGTGGACGTGCTCACCGTCCATTCCACCGAGAACCTCGCGGTCGCCCGCAGGCTGTTTCCCGGCAAGCGGGTGCTGCACGTGCCGTTCGGGATTCCCTCCGAGCGCGTCGCGGCGCCGGTCCGGCGGCCGGGCCATCCGCTGCGCATCCTGGCGGTCGGCAGCGACCGGGACCGGGACTGGGCCTGCCTCGTCGCGGCCCTCGACGGGCTGAAGGAGGCCTCGGCGATCATCCTCTCGGGCACGGCGCCGCGCCGGCTCGCCCGTGGGCGTCCGAACCTGCGGATCGGGCAGGCCCGCAGCCAGGGCCAGCATGCGGGCCGGGTTGCCGCCTGCGCCCAGGGCGTTGCCTAAGACCACGGCATCCACGGCATCCACGGCCCGGGCAGGCAGGCCGGCCCGGGCCAGCAAGGCCTGGAGCACGGGCGCGCCCAGCTCGTGCGCCGCAAGCTCGACTTCGATGTGATCAAGGACAACCACGAGAACAAGGTGACGAAGGAGATCATCAATCGCTTCGCCGACCTCGATGCCGGTCTGCCCGGCACCAACTTCAAGTACCAAAGGATCCAGGGTCTGATCGACCGGCGCAGGGCCGAGATTGAGCGACACATCGCGGAGGCGCGCCTCAAGAAACGAATGGATCGGGAGCTGGCTCGCACGAAGACCAAGGAGGGGCGGCGCGCCATCGAGGCGATCGACGCGGCGGTGCGCGACCTGGCCCGCGACCCTCGTCGCGAGGCCTGGGTGCGTGAATGGCGGGGTGACCGCTCCACGCCCCAGGACCTGCGCCGCCTCAATGCCTACATGGACGAGCGCGCCCGCGGCGGGCCGCGCATCGAGTAGCCCGTGGCCCGCCCGCCCAAGCCCGCGTTGCCGTTGCGCCAGGGCGTGGCTGCCAGCGCGGTGTTCTGCCCGCCGGGCGCGTGGCCGACGACCACGGCCTTCCTGAACGAGCGGCTGCCGCGGGTCGACGACTGGGCCGAGCGCGTGGCCCGTGGCGATGTCGTCGACGACGAGGGCCGCGCCGTGCCCGATGCGCCCTACCGCGGCAACCGGCGCCTGTACTACTGGCGCCATCTCGACACCGAACCCGAGGTGCCGTTCGAGGCGCGCATCGTCTTCCAGGACGAGCACCTGCTGGTGGCTGACAAGCCCCACTTCCTGCCGGTCACCCCCAGCGGCCTGTACGCGCGCCAGACGCTGATGGCCCGCCTGCGCGACGCCACCGGCCTGGTCGACCTGAACCCCGTGCATCGGCTCGACCGCGAGACCGCCGGGCTCGTGGTCTTCAACCTCCGGCGCGAGGCCCGTGACGCCTACCACCGACTCTTTCGGGACCGTGCGGTCGAGAAGGTCTACGAGGCCATCGCGCCGCTGGGCGCCGGCCCGTGGCCGCGCACCGCGCGCCACCGCCTGGCCGAGCCGCCGGGCGAGAACTTCATGCAGATGCAGGTGGTGGCGGGCGAGCCCAATGCCGAGACCTGGATCGACCTGGTCGAGCCCTTGCACGGCCCGCATGAGGGCCTGGCGCGCTACGAGCTGCGCCCGCGCACGGGCCTGCGCCACCAGCTGCGCGTGCAGATGAACGCGCTGGGCCTGCCGCTGCTGGGCGACCGCATCTACCCGGTGTTGCAGCCGCATGAAAACCCGCCGTCCTTCGAGGCGCCGTTGCAGCTCGTGGCGCGCGCGCTGTCGTTCACCGACCCCATCACCGGACAGGCGCGTCATTTCGAGCGCGCAGCGCTCACAATCGCGCACCGATGAATGCGTCCAACCCCCAAGATCAGGTTCAGGAGCTGCGCCGCCAGCTGAAGTCGCTGCTGGACGCCGCGACCGCCAACGAGCGCAAGCTGGACCGCTTCGATGCGCTGGAGCGCCGCCTGATCGCGGTCAGCTCCATGGAGGAGCTGGTCAACCTGCTGCTGGTGGACTGCCGTGACGATTTCGGGCTGGATGCCGCCGAGCTGTGGCTGCTCGATCTTGATGAAGAGCTGCGCCGTGCGCTGCCGGCCCTCCCCATGGTCAAACCGCCGCGCCTGCTGGATGGCCATGGCCCGCTGAAAGACCTGTTCGGCGCGACGCGCAGCACGCGGCTCATCGGGCCGGGCGCGGACGAAGGCCTGCTGGCGCTGGCGTTCGCGCCGGACTCGGGCATCCAGTCGGCCGCCCTGCTGCCGCTGATCCGCCAAGGCCTGCTGATCGGCAGCCTGCATTTCGGCTCGCGCGACCCCGAGCGCTACGACAGCAGCTCCGGCACCAAGTTCCTCGACCGCCTGGCCGCCATTGCCGCCATCGCCATCGAGAGCATGCTCAACCGCGAGCGCCTGCGCCGCGCGGGCATGACCGACGGCCTCACCGGCGTGCACAACCGCCGCTACTTCGACCACCGCAGCCTGATCGAGTTCAGCCAGGCGGTGCGCCACCGCTACCCGCTGGCCTGCCTCTTCCTGGACATCGACCACTTCAAGGCCATCAACGACCGCCACGGCCACCCCACCGGGGATGAAGTGCTGCGCCAGGTCGGCGGGCTCATCCAGCGCTCCCTGCGCACGGGCGATCTGGCCGCGCGCTATGGCGGCGAGGAGTTCGTCGTGCTGCTGCCGCGCACCGACGAAGCCGGCGCCCGCGAGGTGGCCGAGCGCATCCGGCAGATGGTGCAGGACGCGCCCTTCGTGACGCCCGAGGGCGGCACGGTCAGTGCGACGCTGTCGGTCGGGCTGGCCATGCTGCCGGCCGAGGCCACGAGCTTCGGGGACCTGCTGGCGGCCGCCGATCGTGCGGTCTACGAGGCCAAGCGCCGCGGCCGCAACTGCACCGTGGTGGACGAATCGCCCGCCGCCTGACGCGGCCTGGCCCGGTCCTTCCTGACAGGCGGCCTACGGCGTGGCGGCCTGGAACGCCCAGACAAACCCCGAGCGCGCCTCCCGAGGGTGGCCTTGACAATTTGTGACGCCCGCCGAATCAAGCATGACCACCGACTTCCTCGCCGAAGCACCCGATGCCGGCGGCTCTCGCCGGCTGGCATCCCTGCGGCTGCGGCTGTCGCTGGCGGTGCCGCTGCTGACGAGCGGGGTGGTGCTGATCTTCGAGTGGAGCCTGGGCGGGGCCGACCCCATCCGCGAGAGCCTGGCCCGCATGGCCTGGCTGGTGCTGCTGCTCAGCGTGGCGCTGCTGCTGCTGATCGAGGCGCTGCTGTTGCGGCCGCTGCGGCGTTTGGCCGAGGGTGGTGAGGCGATGGCCGCGGCGCCTGCCACCGCGCGACTGGGAGCAGCCGGCGCTGGCCACGGCGCAGCGCATCCACTTCCGCTTCGGGCTTTCAGGCCTGCGCTGGGGCAAGGCCGGCGATCCGGTGGTGCTGATGCTGCACGGCTGGGAAGGCCGCGCCTCCCAGTTCGGCCGTTTCGTGGCGCCGCTGCTCGCCGCCGGCCGCCAGGTGATCGCGCTGGAAGGCCCCGCCCATGGGCAG
>JBHIWE010000244.1:0-6109 GCA_041987645.1 Acidovorax sp.
GACGCTGTTCCTCGACAGCCAGTACGTGCGCAAGGGCATCACCGAATGGGTGCAGGGCTGGAAGAAAAAGGGCTGGCGCACCGCGTCGGGCCAGCCGGTGAAGAACGTGGAGCTGTGGAAGCGCCTGGATGACCTGGTGGCCACCTCGGGCCACGTCATCGACTGGCGCTGGGTCAAGGGCCACGCGGGCGACCCCGGCAACGAGCGTGCCGACGCGCTGGCCAACAAGGGCGTGGACAAGGCGCTGGGGCGCTGATCCTCGAGCGCCGGCTTCAGGCCGCGGCCGTGATGCTCTGCAGCGCCTCGTGGATGCTCTGCGCATCCTGCGGGCGCACCAGCCGGGCCACTTCCTGGCCGTCGCGCAGGAAGACCAGCGTGGGCCAGAGCTTGACGCGAAAGCTCCGGCCCAGGGGCTGGCCGGGGCCGTCTTCCACCTTGAGATGCGCGACCTCGCTGCGGTCCTCCAGAGCCTGCTGGATGAGCGGCTGCGCGCGCTGGCAGTGGCCGCACCAGGGTGTGCCGAATTCCAGCACGGTGGCGCCGCTGGTCTGGTCCACGGTGTCGCGGGTGGGCGGTTGCACGAGATGGCGATCGGCGAAAGGCATGCGGTTTTCCTCTGATTGGGACGTGAGGTGGCAGACCCTGCTTCATACACGGCGCCAGCGGGCCGGCAGTGTCAGACGGCGCCGTCGAACATCATCACATCCACCGTGTCGCCGGCCGCGACGTGGCCCTGGCCGTGGTGCAGCACGATAAGCCCGTTGGCCTGCACCATGGAGCTGAGCACGCCCGAGCCCTGGTTGCCGGTGGTGCGCACCTGCAGCGTGCCGTCGGGCGCGGTGGAGACCCAGCCGCGCTGGTATTCGGTGCGGCCAGCCTTCTTGCGGATGGGTTCGGTGCTGACGGCTCGCAGCAGCGGCTGTACGCCGGCGCTGCTGCCCATCATGCGCAGCAGGGCTGGGCGCACGAAGGCGAGGAAGGTCACCATCACCGCCACGGGGTTGCCGGGCAGGCCGAAGAGCACGGCGCCGCTTGCTGTGGGCGCTGCCGCAGCGAGGCGCCCCACGGCCATGGGCCGGCCGGGGCGCATGGCGATGCGCCAGAAGGCCACGTCGCCCAGCTGCTTCATCATGGTGCGGGTGTGGTCGGCCTCGCCCACGCTCACGCCGCCGCTGGTGATGACGGCATCGGCGCGCGCGCCGGCCTCGCGGAAAGCGGCCTCCAGCTGCGCGGGCTGGTCGGGCACCACGCCCAGGTCGATCACCTCCACGCCCAGCCGCGTGAGCAGGCCGAAGACGGTGTAGCGGTTGCTGTCGTACACGGCGCCTTCGCGGGGCGGCTCGCCCAGACTCAGGATCTCGTCGCCGGTGGAGAAATACGCCACGCGCAGGCGGCGGAACACGGTGGCGCGGGCCAGGCCCAGGCTGGCCACCAAGCCCAGCGCGGCGGGCGTGAAGACGCTGCCCTGCGCCAGGGCCACACGGCCTTCCATCAGGTCTTCGCCCATCAGGCGGCGGTTGTCGCCGGCGCGCAGCACGTCGGCGGCGATGCGGATGCGGCCATCGCCATCGGCGGTGGTGAATTCCTGCGGCACCACGGTGTCGAGCCCGGCGGGCATGACGGCGCCGGTCATGATCTTCACGCACTCGCCGGGCGCGACGGTGCCGGCCCAGGCCTTGCCCGCCAGGGCCGTGCCCACGCAGCGCAGCGCCAGCGGCTCGCCGGGTCGCAGCTGCGCGCCGTCGAAGGCATAGCCGTCCATGGCGGAGTTGTCGTGCGGCGGCACGCTCAGGGGCGAGACGATGTCCTGCGCCAGCACGCGGCCGAGCGCCTCGAAGATGCCGACCTGCTCGGTCTCGGCGACGGGCTGCACCAGCCGTTCGAGAAAGGCCTGCACGCCGGAGGCGCTGAGCGCCTGCGGGTCGTAGCCCTGCAGTTCGGCCGCGATCTCGGCGAGCGTCTTCATGGTGGTGGGCGGATGGGTGGGGGCCGGGGCGTTCACGCTGCGGACTCCAGTGCGCGCAGCTCTTCGGGCGTATTGGCGTTGCGGAAGGCGAGCGGATCGTCGTCCGGCTGGTCGAAAGGCACGATGGCACAGGCGTGCTGCGCGGTCCAGCGGTCGATCTTGCGGCCGCCGTTCTGGGTGAACTGCACCAGGCTTTCCAGCAGCGAGACGCGCAGCAGGCAGAACACCGGCTGCGGCCGCAGCACGGTCGTGCCGGTGGCGGCATCGGTCTCGCGCGCGGCGGCCATGGCGATGTCGGCATCCTCCGCCTGGGCGGCGGCCGCCAGCCGCGCGGCCAGATCGTGGGGGAAAAGGGGGGTGTCGCAGGGCACGGTCAGCAGCCAGCCGGTTTCGCAGCGCTCCAGCCCGGTGAGAAAGCCGGCCAGCGGCCCAGCGTAGTCGGCCAGCCCGTCGGGCCAGACCGGCGTGCCGAAGGCCTCGTAGGCCGCCAGATTGCGGTTGGCGTTGACCAAGGTGTGGCCCACCTGCAGCTGCAGGCGTATGAGGGCGTGCAGCGCCAGCGGCAGGCCGCGGAAGCTCTGCAGGCCTTTGTCCGCGCCGCCCATGCGGCTGCCGCGTCCGCCGGCGAGGACCAGGCCGGTGATGTCTTCAGGGTCGATCATGAGGAGGGGCTCGTTCGGTTCGTCGCTGTCTGAAAGAGAGGGGGCGCAGGGGCCGGGCGCCTGTTGTCTGCCGCGGTGCCGCTGTGCTGCTGTGTGCGTCAGCCGCCGATGTAGCTCATCTCCACGCGTCGCCGGCCCGCGCCGGCGGTGGCGGCGTCGGGCGGTAACTGGCTGCGCAGTTCGGAATAGCGGTCGCTGCGCTGCTGCCAGATGGGAGCGATGGCGGCGGCGATGGCCTCGTCGCTGGCGCCGCCGCGCAGCAGGCTGCGCAGGTCCCAGCCCTGGGTGGCGAAGAGGCAGAGGTAGAGCTGGCCTTCGGTAGACAGGCGCGCGCGGTTGCAGTCGCGGCAGAAAGCCTGGGTCACGCTGCTGATGACGCCGACCTCCCCCAGCGCCGCATCGTGGCGGCCCAGTGCGTCGGCATAGCCCCAGCGGGCCGCGGTTTCGCCGGGGGCGCTGGCTTCGAGCGGCACCAGGGGCAGCTGCTCCTGCAGCCGGGCGATCAGCGTGGCCGAGGGCAGCACCTCGTCCATGCGCCAGCCGTTGGTGGCGCCCACGTCCATGTATTCGATGAAGCGCAGCGTGACGCCGGTGCCGCGGAAGTGCCGGGCCATGGGCAGCACTTCGTGGTCGTTCGTGCCGCGCTTGACCACCATGTTGACCTTGATGCGGTCGAAACCCGCGGCCTGCGCGGCCTCGATGCCGGCCAGCACGTCCGCGACGGGAAAGTCCACGTCGTTCATGCGGCGAAAGACGGGGTCGTCCAGGCTGTCGAGGCTCACGGTGAGGCGGTCCAGGCCCGCTTCCTTGAGGGCCCGGGCCTTGCGCGCCAGCAGCGAGCCGTTGGTGGTCAGCGTCAGGTCGGGCGCGCGGCCCTCGGGCGTGCGCAGGGTGGCAAGCTGCTCCACCAGCCGTTCCAGGTTCTTGCGCAGCAGCGGCTCGCCCCCTGTGAGCCGGATCTTGCCCACGCCGTGCGCGATGAACTGTCGAGCCAGGCGCGTGATCTCCTCGAAGCTCAGCAGCGCCGAATGGGGCAGGTAGGCATAGTCCTTGTCGAACACTTCCTTGGGCATGCAATAGCCGCAGCGGAAGTTGCAGCGATCGGTCACGCTGATGCGCAGATCGCGCAACGGCCGGCCTAGCGCGTCGGCCAGCCGGCCCGTGGGCAGACCTGCCGCGCCCGTGGGCACGGTGGGCGCGCGCGTCGCGATGCGCTGGTCCACCAGGGGAATGACACGTTCAGCCATGCTGGCGATTCTGCCGCATGGGCGCGGCCCGTTGAGCGTGGCGGGCTTTGTGGCCGAGGGGCGATCCTGGTGGGCGGGCCGCCCGGTTTTCCGGCGCGATGCCGGGCCGGCTCAGACGCAGCGCGCGCCGTCCACTTCGATGCAGGTGCCGCTGATGAAGGCCGCCTCGTCGCTCGCGAGGTATAGCGCCGCGTTGGCCACGTCGAGCGCGGTGGAAAAGCGGCCCAGCGGGATGCTGGCCAGAAAGCGCGCGCGGGCCGCGTCGTCCACCGGGCCGCCCGCGAATTCGGCCGCCAGGCCCGTGTCGGGGTTGAACACCGGGTTGATGCAGTTCACGCGGATGTTGTCCGGCCCCAACTCGGCCGCCATCGACTTGCTGGTGGTGATGACCGCACCTTTCGATCCGTTGTACCAGGTCAGCCCGGGCCGGGGCCGCAGGCCGGCCGTGGAGGCGATGTTGATGAAGCTGCCGCCGCTGCCGCCGGGGTTGGCGCGCATGGCGGGCACGGCATGGATGGCCGACAGGTAGAGGCTCTTGACGTTCACCGCATAGACCTTGTCGAACTCCGCCTCGCTCACCTCCAGCATGGGGCGGTTGCGGTGCGTCCAGCCGGCGTTGTTGACCACCACATCCAGCCGGCCGTGCATGCGCAGGGCTGCAGCGACCAGGGCGTGCACGTCATCCGAGCGCGTCACGTCGCCCTGCACGAAGGCGGCTTCACCGCCCGCGGCCTGGATGGCCTTGGCCGCGCGCTGGCCCGCCTCGGCGTTCAGGTCGTTGACGACGACCCGTGCGCCTTCGGCTGCGAGGCGGCGGGCGATGCCTTCGCCGATGCCGCTGCCGGCGCCGGTAACGAGAACGGATTTATGGGCGAGGCGCATGGAGGCTCCTTTGTGCCGGGGCAAGGTTTGCTATTGTTTTTATAGCTTTTGGCGAAGGTGGAATGTGGGCTGTGGGCCGATTCATTGCCGAATGTCGGTGGTCTGACCGCGAGCCCACTATAGCCAGCGTGGGCATTTCTGGCATGGCGGGTGTTTGTTGATAATAATTATCATTTGCATGCATGGCTGCCCACGGGTTGCGGTTCGGCGCCTTGGCCGGAGCCTGCATTGCGTCCCACTGGGGCGCTCTCCCCGGGTCGAGCCGCGCTCCGTTCGTTTCCCTGCCTCAGAAAGTCCATCGTCATGCCCTATACGCTGCCCGCACTGCCTTATGCCTACGACGCGCTCGAACCCCATATCGACGCCCAGACCATGGAGATCCATCACAGCAAGCACCACCAGACCTATGTGAACAACCTGAACGCGGCGCTGGAAGGCACGCCCCATGCGGGCCAGAGCGTGGAGGCGCTGGTCGCCGCCATTGGCCAGCTGCCCGAATCGCTGCAGACGGCGGTGCGCAACCACGGAGGCGGCCATGCCAACCACAGCCTGTTCTGGACGGTGATGTCGCCCCGGGGCGGCGGCCAGCCTGCAGGCGAGCTGGCCCGCGCCATCGACGCCGACCTGGCCGGGTTCGAGGCCTTCAGGCAGGCTTTCACCCAGGCCGCGCTCACGCGCTTTGGTAGCGGCTGGGCCTGGCTGGTGGTCACGCCGCAGGGCCGGCTGGCGGTGGAGAGCACGGGTAACCAGGACAGCCCGCTCATGTCCGGCATCGCCTCGGGCCACACGCCCATCCTGGGGCTGGACGTGTGGGAGCACGCCTACTACCTCAAGTACCAGAATCGCCGCCCCGACTACATCGCCGCGTTCTATAACGTGGTGGACTGGGTCGAGGTGGCGCGGCGCCACGCACAGGCCCTGGCCGCAGCGCGCGGCTGAAGGGCCCCGCGAACGCTGCCAGCCCGCTCTTCCGATCTCGCCATGCCCTCTGCAGGAACCCGCCCCATGATCCCTGACGACGCGACGTCCCCTCGCCCTGCCGGCCCCCTTCGCTGGCCTGCCCGCCGGTGGCTGGGCGGTGCCATCGCCGTGCTGGGGCTGGTCGCGCTGGTGCTGCAGTTCTCGGCCCACCTGCAGGCCAACGAAGAGGTCGCGCAGGCCTGGCAGGGCGGGCTGGTGGCGGCGCTGGCGACGGCGCTGGGCACGGTGCCGGTGATGTTCTCGCAGCGGCTTTCCGACAAGGTGCAGGACACGCTCTTCGGCTTCGGCGCCGGGGTGATGCTGGCGGCCAGCTCGTTCTCGCTGATCCTGCCGGGGCTGGAGGCGGCCCGGTCGTCGGGCGCCGGCCCCTG
>JBHIWE010000245.1:0-6049 GCA_041987645.1 Acidovorax sp.
GGCCGCCAGCCAGCCGCGCTGCAGCGGCGACTGCGGGTAGAGGTGGGCGATGGGTGGGGTCACACCGTGCAGAGCGTAGTCGCGGCCCAGGGCCAGGCCGATGCGCTCGTGAGCGCTGGCTTCGCGCGAGGCGGCGGGCGTGTCGTCCATGTCCAGGGCGAACTGGACGAGGGCGGCGGACGCGGGGACTGTGCGATTGAGGACGGCTTGCATATCGGGCTCCTGGTTGCTAGGCACGCCGATGAAGTCGCGGGCCTTGTGCGGCAGTCTCCGAGCCAGGTCGCTCATGAGATGATCCACCCCAAAACCACTGTGGATTTATTCAGCATGGATCGCACCGAGCGCTTCTACAAGATCGAGCACCTGATCCGCTCCCGCGGCTGCGTGTCGTTTGCGGTGCTGCTGGAGGCGCTGGAGGTGTCGCCCGCCACGCTCAAGCGCGACCTGGCCTACCTGCGGGAGCGGCTGGATGCGCCCATCGAGTACGACGCGGTCGAGAACGGCTACCGCTTCGGCCAGCAGTGGCGCGGCGGCAAGCATGAGCTGCCCGGCGTGTGGTTCAACGAGGCCGAACTGCATGCGCTGCTGACCATGCAGCAGATGCTGGCGGGCTTGGACGATCAAGGCGTGGTGGGCCGCCATCTGCAGCCAATGTTCGACAAGATCACCGGCATGCTGGGCGTGGACGCCGCCGAGGCCGACGAGTTGCGCCGGCGTGTCAAGCTGATCGGCACGGCACGGCGGCGGGTGGCCAGCGACAGTTTCGAGACCGTCGGCAGCGCGGTCGTCAAGCGCCGCCGCCTGGCCATCCGCTACCGCAAGAAGCGCGATGGCGTGGCCAGCGAGCGTGAGGTGTCACCCCAGCGCCTGGTGCATCACCGCCACGCCTGGTACCTGGACGCCTGGTGCCATGCCAGCGAGGGCTACCGCCGATTTGCGCTGGACGGCATCGAGGCGGCCAGCCTGCTCGAAACCGCAGCCAAGCCAGTACCGCTGGACGAGCTGGAGGCCGAGCTGGACCAGGGCTACGGCATCTTCGCCGGCGGCAGCCCGAAGCAGGCCGAGCTGGTGTTCAGCGCCGAGGCGGCAGCCTGGGTATCGCGCGAGGAATGGCACCCGGCCCAGCACAGCGAGTTCCTGCCCGACGGCCGCTGGCGCCTGCGGCTGCCGTATGTCGACGACACCGAGCTGCTGATGGACCTGCTGCGGCATGCGGGCCAGGTCGAGGTGGTGGGCCCACCCGCGCTGCGCGAGGCCCATGCACAGCGGCTTCGCCAGGCGGTGGCGGCGCTGTAGGACAAGTCCGCGTCATTTGAGAGAGGTCATATCGCCGCCGCGCAATCGCGTTAGTCTTGCGCCATGTTTGACCCTGAATGAGGAGCCTGCGATGAGTGATACCGCCCAAGCCAAGGAAAAGCTGGCCAGCGATTTCCGTGCCGTGATGGACGACATCGATGCGCTGATGACGGCCACCACCAACAAGGCGGACACCGAGGTCAAGGCGCTGCGCGAGCGCATCCAGGACCGCCTCTCCGGCGCGAAGGAAAAGCTGCTGGACGCCCAGCATGAAGCCATCCAGCGTGCCAAGGATGCCGCGACCGCGACCGACGACTACGTGCATGCCAAGCCCTGGCAGGCGATTGGCGTCGCCGCTGCCGTCGGCCTCGCGCTGGGCGTGCTGATCGGCCGCCGCTGATCCCGAGACGCTCTTGAGCGACGACAAGGAACCCGTCTCCGGGCCGCTGCGGCGGCTCGGGGCGTCGATGCTGACACTCGGGCGCATCCGGCTTGAGCTGTTTGCCATCGAGGCGCAGGAGGAGAAGGAGCGCATTGCCAGCCTGCTGCTGTGGGCTGTGCTGGCGGCGCTGCTGGCGGGCTTCGGGCTTCTCATGGTGATCCTGCTGATCACCGTGGCCCTGTGGGACAGCCATCGCCTGCTGGCGCTGGGCGTTGGCACGGCCGTGCTGGTCGCGGCGGCGGCTGTGGCGGTCAGCAAGGTGAAGGCCTTGATCGACCAGCCGGCCAGCCTCTTCCAGGCCAGCATCGGTGAATTGCGTGCCGATGCAGACGCGCTGCGGCGCACGCCCGGGCCATGATCCCGCGCATTCCTGACGACCCCGGGGCCCGTGCCGAGCGCAAGGCCAACCTGCTGCTCGCGTCTGAAGTGATGCGAGGTCAGGCCGCGCTGGCGGTCGATGACCTGGGTGAACGGGCCGACCGCTGGGCCGTGCGCCTGATGGCCTGGCGCAATCTGCTTGCCAATCCGTTGGTGCTGGCCACGGCGGGCGGTGGCGCGGCCTTCTTTGCGGCGAGTGGTCCGCAGCAGCGCAGCCGCTTCTGGCGCGGCCTGCGCTGGGCATGGCTGGCCTGGCGGGTGTGGCGCCGGCCGCGGTGAGACGCGGCGTGGGGTGTCAGCTCAGCGGGCTGTCCCGGCCGCGGCTGTGCGCGGGCACGGCGTCCAGGTCGTGCAGCCAGGGCATGGCCGAGCTCTTCCACACCTGCAGCCGCGGCTGAATCTCGGCGCGTTCATTGACGCAGCCCAGGCGGATGTTCATCACCTTGGGCGTGTCGGCCTCGGTCGCGTAGAGCTGGGTGCCGCAGTCGGCACAGAAGGCCTGCGCGCGGCGGTTGCCGCTGGCGGCCACTTTCACGTAGTGGCGGGCCTGGCCCTGCATGTGCACCTGCTCGACTGGCACGGCGACGACCGCGCGAAACGGCGCCCCCGACAGCACCTGGCAGTCGCTGCAATGGCAGACGAAGACCTTCTCAGGGTCGATGAGGGCGGTGAAGCGGATGGCACCGCAATGGCATTGGCCGGTGATTTGCATGGGGCGTCCGCCGGTCAGTTGTCGGCCGCATCGAGCCGCTTCATGCGCTCGCTCTGCCAGTAGACGTCGTCGCCGCCCAGGCCGTCGAGGTTGGCGCGGTTGAGCACGCGGGCCAGCACGAAGAGCAGATCCGACAGGCGGTTCAGGTACTGGCGCGGCGCGGCGTTGATCGTCTCCGCTGCAGCCACGGCCAGCACGGCACGCTCGGCGCGGCGCGCCACGGTGCGGCATACATGCGCGATGGCGGCGCTGCGGGTGCCGGCCGGCAGGATGAACTCCTTCAGGCGCGGCAGGTGTTCGTTGTAGTGGGCCAGGGCTTCGTCCAGGCGCAGCACGGCGGCGTCTTTCAGCAGCATGCCACCGGGCCAGGACAGCTCACCGCCGAGGTTGAACAGCTCATGCTGGATGGTGATGAGCAACTCCCGGACGTCATCAGGCAGGGGCTCGGCCAGCAGCACGCCGAGGTGGGAGTTGAGCTCGTCGACATCGCCCATGGCCTGCACGCGCAGGTGGGTCTTGGGCACACGGCTGCCGTCGGAGAGGCCGGTGGTGCCATCGTCACCCGTGCGGGTGGCGATCTGGGAGAGGCGGTTGCCCATGGTTGGCGCGGTGAGAAGCCGGAAAACGCGGATTCTCAGCGACCTGCGCCACGCGCCCGGCAGTCAGGGTCAATGACGGCGGCCGCTGCGGTGAAAGCCGGGCTTGTGCACCGGTGCTGCATGCGGGCGCAGCCCGGGGTTGCCCGGCACACGGTCCAGCGCGGGTGGGGCTTCGGCGGGCTGACGATCAAAGCCTGTCAGCTCGCGCCAGCGGGCCACGAGCAGGTCCCATCGCAGCGCCCCGATCACCAGCAACGCAGCGGCAGCGATCAGCAGCAGCCAGGTGAAGTTCATGGTGAAGCTCCCGGTTGTGGAGGCTTGATGCTGGCACCCGGGGCGGTCGGCTGCAACACAATCACCTGATCTGCATCAGGAGATCTGCAATGAACGCGCCCGCCGCCCTCGACGCCGTGGCCCCGCCGCTGCCGGCAGGCCTGCTGTCCACCTTGCAGGCCGAGTTCGGCGCGCGTTGCAGCACGGCGCTTGCGGTGCGCCAGCAGCATGGGCGTGACGAATCGGTGTTCGACGTGCCACCGCCGCAGGCTGTGGTGTTTGCCGATACGGAGGCTGAAGTCGCGCGCGTGGTGTCGCTGTGTGCGGCCCACCGCGTGCCGGTCATTCCCTATGGTGCGGGGTCGTCGCTGGAAGGCCATCTGCTGGCGGTGCAGGGCGGCATCAGCCTGGACGTGTCGCGCATGGACCGCGTGCTGCGCATCGATGCGGAAGACCTTACCGTGACGGTGCAGCCCGGGGTCACGCGCAAGCAGCTCAACGAGGCGCTCAAGCACGAAGGCTTGTTCTTTCCCATCGATCCTGGCGCCGATGCCAGCCTCGGCGGCATGGCTGCCACGCGCGCCAGCGGTACCAACGCAGTGCGCTACGGCACGATGCGCGAGAACGTGCTGGGGCTGCGCTTCGTCAATGCGAACGGCGAGATCGTGCGCACCGGCTCCAGGGCGAAGAAGAGCAGTGCGGGCTACGACCTGACGCGGCTGTTGATCGGCAGTGAAGGCACGCTGGGCGTCATCACCGAGCTGACCGTGAAGGTGCATCCGCTGCCCGAGGCGGTATCAGCTGCCGTGTGCTTCTTTCCGAGCATCGATGCCGCGGTGCGAACGGCGATGCAGGTCATCCAGATCGGCATTCCGATCGCGCGCTGCGAGCTGCTGGACACGAACGCCATCCGCGCGGTGAATACGCATGACAAGCTGGGCCTGAAGGAATCCCCGATGCTGCTGATGGAGTTCCACGGCAGCGAAGCCGGCGTGGCCGAGCAGGCGGCAATGGTCCAGGACGTGGCAGCCGACCACGGCGGTGAAGCCTTCGAATGGGCCACCACGCCCGAAGCCCGCACACGGCTGTGGACGGCCCGCCACCATGCCTACCTCTCGGGCCTGCAGATGCGCCCGGGCTGCCGCGCCGTCACGACCGACACCTGCGTGCCCATCTCGCGCCTGGCCGAGAACATCAATGCCTCGATTGCGGAGGTCGAAGCGGCGGGCCTGCCCTATTTCATCGTGGGTCATGTGGGTGATGGGAACTTCCACCTCGCCTACCTGCTGGACCCGACCCAGCCTGAAGAGCTCGCCACCGCGGAGCGCCTGAGCGCGCAAATGGTGGCGCGAGCCATTGCCATGGAAGGCACCTGCACCGGCGAGCACGGCATCGGCTTGCACAAGCAGGGTTTCCTGGTCGAGGAGACCGGGGACGAGGCCGTGGCCATGATGCGGGCCGTGAAGGTGGCGATGGACCCGCTGGGCATCCTGAACCCGGGCAAGATCTTCCGCTGAGGGCGGGCGGCGCAGACGGTTCCGATCGGGCCGCTCTGGCTCGCTGGTGTGGCCACAATCACGACCTTCGCATCCCTTCAGCCTGACAAGGAGACAGCCCATGTTCAACCACATCATGGTCGGCAGCAATGACATCGAGCGCAGCAAGCGCTTCTACGACGCGGTGCTCGCCGTGCTCGGCGCGCCCGAGGGCGTGCGCAACACGGCGGCCACGGGCCACCAGCGCGTGTTCTACCGCCATGCGGGCAACACCTTCGGCATCAGCCAGCCGATCAACGGTGATCCGGCCTGCCACGCCAATGGCGGCACCATCGCGTTCAAGTGCGAGTCGGCCGAGCAGGTCAAGACCTTCCACGACGTGGCGGTGGCCCACGGCGGCCAGTCCATCGAAGAGCCGCCCGGCCTTCGCGAAGGCGCCCTCGGCGCCATGCACCTGAGCTATGTGCGCGACCCCGACGGCAACAAGCTCTGCGCGGTGTGGCGCGTGCCCAAGGCCTGAACGGCACATGCATGAAAAACGCCGCCCGAAGGCGGCGTTTGCACGGCTGAAGCCAGGCCTCAGAACATCGCCTTGAACTGCACGCCGTAGGTGCGCGGCTCGTTGATGAAGCCGGTCAGGTTGTTGAAGTCGATGGCGCCGGTCACGCGGATCTGGTTGGTGATGTTGCGCACGAAGCCAGCGGCTTCGTACTTGCCATTGCCCCAGAGGTAGCCCACGCGCAGGCCGCCTTCGGTGAGGGCCTTGCCGGTGAACTCGGTGGCCTCGTACAGGAAGAAGTTGACCTTGGAGCGGTAGGCCCAGTCGGTGTAGACGTAGACCTCGTCGCCGCTG
>JBHIWE010000246.1:0-6036 GCA_041987645.1 Acidovorax sp.
TTCACCGCAATCAGCGGCACCTGCCCGCCGATCACGTCGGTCAGCGCCTGCGCGCCGCCGCGGTAGGGCACGTGCTGCAGCTCGATGCCGGCGGCACGCTCGAAGAATTCCACCCCCATGTGCGGCGTCGATCCGTTGCCCGGCGAGGCGAAGGCGATCGCGCGCGGACGGGCCTTGGCCTGCGCGATCAGCTGGCCGATGCTGCCGTAGGCCGCCTGCGCATTGGCGGCGATGACCACCGGCACGCGCCCGATCAGCGAGATGGCGGCCAGGTCGCGCTCCGCATCGAAGGGCGCGGGCTGGTAGAGCGCCATGTTGGCCGCCAGCGCATTGGCCGCGACCATGAGGGTGTAGCCGTCGGCCGGCGCGTCGATCGCCGCCCTGACGGCGATGTTGCTGCCCGCGCCGGGCTTGTTATCCACAACGAAGGGCTGGCCCAGGCTGGCGGCGAGCGCCTGGCCCAGGCTGCGGGCGACGGCATCCACCGCTCCACCGGCCGAATAGCCCACGAGCAGGCGCACCGGCCGCGCCGGGTAGGCGGCGGCGTCCTCGGCGTGCGCAGGCAGGGGCAGCAGGCCGGGCAGCGCGGCGCCCGCCGCCAGGGCCGCCGCGCCCGTCAGCAGGCTGCGGCGCGAGGCGAGGGCGCGCGCGCGGGGGTGGAGAGGAGCGGTCATCGCACGGCCTTTCGGTCAGTCCAGCGTCACGTTCGCCTTGCGGATCACGTCGCCGAAACGCTGGCTCTCGCTCTGGATGAACTGGTTGAACTGCGCGCGCGTGGTGGGGAAGGGCTCGTAGGCGAAGCTCTTGAACTTCTCCAGCACCTCGGGCGACTTGAGCGCCTCTTCCACGTCGCGCTTGACCTTGTCGGTGACGGCGGCGGGCAGGCCCGGCGGCACGGCGATGGCGTTCCAGCCGATCACCTCGAAGCCCTTGGGGCCGCCCGATTCGGCCACCGTGGGCACGTCGGGGTAGCTGGCCGAGCGCTCTGGCGCGGCGATGGCCAAAAAGCGCAGCTTGCCTGCGCGCTGCAGCGGCCCGGCCGTGGCGGCGGTGCCCAGTGCGAAGGCCAGATCACCCGTGGAGACCGAGGTGTAGAGCTGGGTGGTCTCCTTGAAGACCACGTGCTCCATCTGCGTGCCCGTCATCGACTCGAACAGCTCCGAACCCAGGTGCACCGGATTGCCCACCGACCAGGAGCCGTAATTGAGCTTGCCGGGATGGGCCTTGGCGTCGGAGATCAGGTCGCCCACCGAGCGGTAGGGGCTGTTGCTGGCGACGGTGAAGAAGAAGTAACCCTTGAAAAGCGGCAGCAGGGGGTCGAAGTCCTTCACCGGGTCGTAGGGCAGCTTCTTGAAGAGGCTGGGGTAGGCGGCCAGGTGGACGTTGTCCAGCACGATCATGTCGGTGCCGTCCTTGGCGCCGCGCTTGAAGGCGTCGATGGCGATGAAGCCGTTGCCGCCCGGGCGGTTATCCACCGTCACGGGCTGGCCCCAGGCGCGCGAGAGCCGGTCGGCCACGAGCCGCGCCACGCCATCCGGGCCACCGCCCACCGGGAAGGGCGTGATGATGCGCACCGGCTTGGTGGGCCAGGCGGCCGGCGCCGGCTGCGCCTGGGAAGCCAGGGGCAGGGCGCAGGCCGCAGTGGCGGCCAGTGCCAACAGACCGCGGCGGGCGATGGTGGCGCAGGAGGAGGAGGCAGCGGGAGCTGCTGCTGCAACAGAGGTGGTGCGGGTCGTCATGGCGTTTTGTCTCTCTTTATGGAAATGGTGGGAAGGCCAGGGGCGGGAGCGCAAGGGGCAGGGGCGGGCGACTTTCTTGGGGTGGTGTGCGCGCTCCTCAGTCGATGTATTTGAGGCCTGCGGCGGCCAGCGGCTCGCGCATCTTGTACATGTCCAGGCCCAGCACGCCCGAGGCCAGCTTGGCGCGCTTCTCGCCCTCGAAGGATTCGCGCTTCCGGGCGGCGGCCAACGTTTCCACGGCACGCGCTGCGGGCACGCAGACCACGCCGTCGTCGTCGGCCACGATCACGTCGCCGGGAGTGACCAGCATGCCGGCGCAGACCACGGGAATGTTCACCGAGCCGATGGTGGCCTTGATGCAGCCCTTGCTGCTGATGCACTTGCTCCAGACGGGGAAGTCCATCTCCTGCAGCGTCTTCACGTCGCGCACGCCGGCGTCGATGATGAGCGCGCGGGCGCCGCGCGCCTGGAAGCTGGTGGCCAGCAGGTCGCCGAAATAGCCATCGGTGCATTCGGCGGTGATGGCGGCCACCACCACGTCGCCGGGCTGGATCTGCTCGGCCGCGACGTGCAGCATCCAGTTGTCGCCGGGGTGCAGCAGCACCGTCACGGCCGTGCCCGAGACCTGCGCGCCGGGATAGATCGGGCGCATGTAGGGCTTGAGCAGGCCCACGCGGCCCATGGCCTCATGCACCGTGGCCGAGCCCAGCGCGGCCAGGCCGTCGGCGGCGGCGCGGTCGGCGCGCTGAATGTTGCGATAGACGACTCCGAGTTCGTACATGGTGTGTTTCTCCGTGGTTTGTCGCGGGCGGCGGGGTTCAGAGGCCCTTGGCCTTGAGCTGCGCGTCCAGGCGCGGGAACACGCGGCGCGCGTTGCCTTCGAAGACCTGGTAGCGCTCCTCGTCGCTCAGGTTGGCGGTAGCGTTCACATAGCGCTTGGTGTCGTCGTAGTAGTGCCCGGTCTGCGGGTCGATGCCGCGCACGGCGCCGATCATTTCGCTGGCAAAAAGAATGTTCTTGACCGGGATCACCTTGGTCAGCAGGTCGATGCCGGGCTGGTGATAGACGCAGGTGTCGAAGAAGATGTTGTTCAGCAGGTGGTCCTCGAGCAGCGGCTTCTTCATCTCCTGCGCCAGGCCCCGGAAACGGCCCCAGTGGTAGGGCACCGCGCCGCCGCCGTGCGGAATGACGAACTTCAGCGTGGGGAAATCCTTGAACAGGTCGCCCTGGATGCACTGCATCACGGCCGTGGTGTCGGCGTTGAGGTAGTGCGCGCCGGTGGTGTGGAAGCACGCGTTGCAGCTGGTGCTCACATGGATCATGGCGGGGATGTCGTACTCCACCATCTTCTCGTAGATGGGGTACCAGTGGCGGTCGGTGAGGGGCGGGCTCGTCCAGTGGCCGCCGCTCGGGTCCGGGTTCAGGTTGATGCCCACGTTGCCGTACTGCTCCACGCACTTGACCAGTTCGGGGATGCAGGTCTTGGGATCGACGCCGGGCGACTGCGGCAGCATCGCGGCAGGCACGAAGTGGTCGGGAAAGAGCTGCGAGACGCGATAGCAGAGCTCGTTGCAGATGGCGGCCCAGGTGCTGGAGACCTCGAAGTCGCCGATGTGGTGGGCCATGAAGCTCGCGCGCGGGCTGAAGATGGTCAGGTCGCTGCCGCGTTCCTTCATCAGGCGCAGCTGGTTGCTCTCGATGGACTCGCGCAGCTCGTCATCGCTGATCTTCAGGTCGGACGGGTTGGGCTTGGCCGACGGGTCCTTGATGCCCGCGATCTGGGCATTGCGCCAGTTCTCCAGCGCCTTGGGTGCGGTCGTGTAGTGGCCGTGGCAGTCGATGATCATGATGCGGAAAGCTCCGTGGGAATGATGGGGAAGAGGGGGAAGCAAAAAGAGGGGGAGGGGCCGGCCGGCGGATCAGGCCGGCTCCATGCCCTGGCGGCGCTTGGCGTCGGCCGTGGCGGGCGAGGCCATGAAGGCCAGCAGTTCGCGCGCAGCAGATTCCTGGGCGGCACCGGCCACCACGGCGGCGCTGAACACGGTGGTGATCTGCACCGCGTCGGGCAGCGGGCCGATCACGGCGATGCCTTCGACATGCAGCATTTCGCTGAGCTGCTGAAAGCCCAGCGCCACCTCGCCGCGCGCCACCAGCACGGCCACGGGTGTGCCGGCCGGTGCCTGCACGGTGCGGTCCTTCACCACATCGGCGATGCCCCAGCGCTCGAACAGCTGCTGCAGCGCCACGCCGCTCGGGCCGGTCGAATAGCCGATGGTGGGTGCCGCCAGCACCGCGTCGCGCAGCTGCGCCTCGGTGCCGATGGCGGGCTGCGGCGCGCCGGCGGGCACAGCCACCGCGACGCCCGAGCGCACCAGCGGCGTCACACTGCCGGGCTCGATGCGGCCGGCGGCCTCCAGCTTGGCGATGGCGTCGGACGCCAGCACCACCAGGTCGAAGGGCTCGCCGCCTTCGCGCACGCGCCGCGCGGCATCCACGCCACCCACCGATTCGATGGCGGCTTCGCGGCCTGACTGCTGCTGCCATGCGGCGACCAGCTCGGCCAGCAGGGCCCGTGTGGCCATGGACGAAATACCGCGAACCTGGGGCGTGGACATGGTGATGCGTGTCTCCGAACGGGGGTTTTTATGGAACCGGGGCAGTGCAGGGCGCCTGGGCCAGGGTCCCATCCTGTGGATAACCCTCTCCCAAAATGCCGGCGTGGGGCATTCTTGCGCGCCCGCCCGCCGCTGCCCACCGGGCTGGCCCGCTATCAGCTAGAGCAAATCGGCATAACATGGCGCCAGCTATGTTGCCGTGTGATGTGCAGCACGGCCCGTTTTGGGAGGCGCCCGCGGGGCGCAGGCATTCCGTGGATCTCAAGCAAATCGAATACTTCGTGCGCGTGGCCGAGCTGGGCAGCTTCACCCGCGCCGCGCTGGCGCTGGCGGTGGCCCAGCCCGCCCTGAGCCGCCAGATCCGCCTGCTGGAGGTGGAGCTGCGCCAGAACCTGCTGCTGCGCAACGGCCGGGGCGTGACGCTGACCGACGCCGGCCAGCTGATGCTGGAGCACGGCCGCGGCATCCTGCACCAGGTGGAGCGCGCCCGCGAAGACCTGGGCCGCGCACGCGGCGCGCTCACCGGGCGCGTGAGCATCGGCCTGCCGCCCAGCCTGGCGCGGCGGCTCACGGTGCCGCTCTCGCGCGCCTTCCGCCAGCGCCTGCCCGATGCGGCCCTGTCGATCAGCGAAGGCCTGTCGGTGCAGATGCAGGAATGGCTGCAGACCGGCCGGCTGGACGTGGCGCTGCTCTACAACCCGCCCACCTCGCCCGAGCTGGCCGCCGAGCACCTGATGGACGAAGAACTCTTCGCCGTCGCCCCGCGCCCGGACACCCGCCCCGGCACGGGCAGCGGCGGCACCGAGTCGCCCATGCCCCTGGCCACCCTGGCCACGCACCCGCTGGTCGTGCCCAGCCGGCCCAACGCCCTGCGCATGCTGCTGGAGCGGCGCATGGCCGACATCGGCTGCACGCCGCGCATCGCCATGGAGATCGACGGCGTCTCGGCCATCCTCGACCTGGTCTCCGAAGGCGTGGGCTATGCCGTGCTGCCCGGGCATGCGGTGCGCGCCTCGGCCCATCCGCAGCGCTACCTGCTGCACCCCATCGACGCGCCGCGCGTGGTGGGGCAGGTGCACCTGGTCACCTCGGCACGGCGGGCGGCCACGCTGGCGCAGCAGGCCACGATCGCGCTGATCCGCGAAATGGTGGCTGAGCCGCAGACGGGCTGAGAACCCGTTTGCTCATCTTTCGATAGCGCAATGCGTAGGTGATAAGAGCGCTGCAGCCCGAAAACATCCGAAACCGGACCTCACTTCACTGCTGCAGCCCCAGGAAACGCGCCGGCGGCATGCCCACCGCGCGCCGCACCATGGCGCTGAAGGCGCTGGGGCTGGCGTAGCCCAGCTCGGCCGCGATCTGGTTGACGGGCTTGCGCCCCGCCGCCAGTGCCACCGCCTGGGCCAGCAGCACCTGCTGGCGCCACTGCGTGAAGGTGGTGGATAACTCCTGACGGAAGAGCCGCGCCACCGTGCGCGGGCTGGCGCCGGTGTCGCGCGCCCAGTCGGCCAGCGTCTCGTGGCGGGTGGGGTCGGCCAGCACGGTCTCGCACAGATGCCGCAGACGCTTGTCGCCCGGCAGCGCCACGCCCAGGCGCACGGCGCTGGCGCGGCGCACTTCCTCGAGGATCAGCGCGCTCAGGTGGCGCTCACGGCGCAGCGCTTCGGGCGGCAGGGGCGGAG
>JBHIWE010000247.1:0-5987 GCA_041987645.1 Acidovorax sp.
GGCTACATCCCGCCGGCCGAGTTCGAGGCCAACTACCATCGACAACGCGCTGGTCAGGCCGCGACCGTCTGACTTAAACCAACGGGCCTCCGCGATACCCGGGGCGATTCACACCGCTCGATTGGACCCTCTACAGAAGTTCACGAACATGCGTCGACGACGGTCTGGTAGACGGGCCGCGTGCGTGTTTCCGGCTGCATGAACCGCCTTGGCACACTGGCTAGACTTCGCAATCGCCGCTCCGGCCTCCCGCGCCACAGTGGCAATGTCAGGAGCTTCCGGAACTGCAAGATGCCGAAGATCAAAGCCGTCGTAGCGATGAAGCAGCGCCTCCAAGAGGCGCTAGGTCAGTTGGGTGAGCAGGAAGAGGTGCTCGAGCTGGTGAGGCAGGCCGTTGCCCAGTACGAATTAAGGCCCGCTGACGTCTTCTCGAACGCCGAGCTCGAGGCCGCAGTCCTGAAGAGAATCGTTGATGACTCGATTCCGTACTGCGACCGAAACGGCAATACCTGGAGTGGCGTGGGCAGAAGGCCGGCGTGGCTCTCGGAGGCCATCCAGGCTGGCGCGGCGTTGGAAGACTTCCGCAACCCAAACTTTCGAAAAATATCGCAACAGGTCGAGCCTTTCTGCGATGCCGACGGAAATACGTGGAGCGGCAGGGGGAGGCGCCCGACGTGGCTCACCGAAGCCATCAACCGCGGTGCAGACCTGGACGACTTCAGGAACCCGGCTCACTCGGGGAGCTGACCTCCTGCCAAGCTCGAGCTCGCCGACTTTCGTCAACGTTTCCTAGAAAACCGAGATCACCCCAGTGACCTCATCTAGGGCAAGTCCCGATCCAACGGCTCTGGCGAACTGAGGTCACGGATCCTCGACAGCATGCCGGTCCATCGCTCGAACATGTCCCTGATGTCTTGAATCTCGTCCATCACGTCGCTGGCCAGGTCCGGCAGCGACTGATCGGCCGCCACCGTCACCTGCGCGTTGTCGATTACCGCATGCAGCATCCCATGCAGGGTCAGCAATTGGCTCCGTAGGCCGCCTTCATCCTGGAACGCCTGGGCGCTTTGGTCGAATTCCTCCACCATGCGAAGCAGCTCGGAGGCGCCGTAGTCGTCCTGGAGGGCCTCAAGCGCGCTTCGGCTGAGCGTCCCATAGGGTGTCTGTACCAGGTCTTCGCTCATACGTCGGCTCCAGTTTCCTCACCCCCGGCCGGCGGTGTGCGCTTGCGGCTCTCCTTCACTGCCTCCCGAAACAAGGCCTCCTTGACCCAGGGCTCGGGCGGCTTTTTCATGTCGAGCAGGTAGTTGCCAAACCGCTTGAAGTGGCGACCATAGGGGCTGAGGTGTGCCATGTTGCCAATGTCGACCGGCTCGTTCGCGTGGTACATCGCCTGCAGGGCCCGCATCATGTCCACCGTGTTTTGCAGGATCACGGCGGAGGCCACGAGATCCAGGAATCGCAGGCGCTTTTGCTGCTCGACGGGGTCGTTCTCGTTGATGACTTCGCCCCCGAAATCGAGCCACTTCGTGAAGGCATGGTACGACTCGATTTTGTTCGTGACGCCGGTGACCTCCTGGCGCATGTCCTTGCTGCCCACCCAGCGCAGGAGGTAGGACGTGCGCAGCACCCGGCCCAGCTCCCGCGACGCCTTGAACAGTTGATTGTTGCGGCCCTCGGCGCTGAGCTTGCGCAGGAGCAGGGGAGAGGCGACCTTGCCTTGTTCCATCGAGATGGCCACCTGCATGAGGTCGGGGAAGCCGTCTTCGATGAGCTTCCAGTCGATGACGTCGGTGAACAGGCCGTCGATGTGGTCGTAGGTCGTGGACTTGTCAGGACGGTAGAAGTGCAAGTCCTTCCAGCCACGGATGCGCGGCATCAGCGTGATGCCGGAGAGGTAGGTGTAGGCGAACACGGTCTCCGACTGGCCATGGGTGTCCGAATACACGGTGTCGGGCTCGACGCTGAGACCTGTTTTGAGCAGAGCCTCGATGACGTAGATCGCCTCCAACATGCCTGGCGGGATGAAGTGGCGAAAGTAGGCGATGTAGTTGTCGGCCACGTGCCGGTAGGCGACTGCGCCCATCTTGCGATAGCGGAAATGCATGCCCGCGAGCAGGTTTTGATCGAAGAAGTCGTACTGCGTGCCGTCGGCAGCCACCTTTTTGCCGTCGCCCCAGACCTTGGGCAGCTCCAGCCGCAGGTAGAGCTCGGCCAGATCGCGACATGCCGCGTCGAGCTGGTCCAGGCTCATGTGGCGGCGGCTGGTGTAGGACAGCTGGTGCGGCGTCACACCGTTGGAGAGATGCCGGGCCGCCTGGTTCGGACCCAGGTTGCAGCCGAGCGCGAAGGTCGTGAGGAGATAGCGCTCGCGAGCGTTGCGGATCTTTGGTTCGTCCCCGCTGAGCGGCCCGAAGTGGCGGGTGAACCCGGTCCAGTGCTCGATGTTCGCGAGGATGTCCAGGATGTTGCGCGAAGGGACGCGGCTTTCGAGGGCGGCCTGAAGCGCGATCGCCGAGGCCGGCACTTCCTTGGCCGTCGTGCGCTTGACCGAGATGCCGCCGCGGTTGTCGATGACGACATCGCCGGCGTGCTTGGGAAACTCCGCGTCGAGCTTGCATGCCGTCTCCCGCAGCATGTTCTTCAGGTTCTCGACGAAGGCCTTGGCGGTGGTGGGAAGGCCAACCCGCTCGCAGTACTTCGGCAGCAGTTCCTTGCAGTCCTTCCACGGCAGCAACTGCTTGCGGTAGTCGGCGAAGGACTCGGAGCCGTCGACGCAGACGCCACCAGAGCGGAGCTCGGTGGCCAGATGGCTGAAGACGCAGACCTCGAGGTTGCGGCGGTTTGTCGGGTGGCCCTGACCTCTGGACCGGCGAATGAGCTTGTGCCACCGCTCCGACGCGAAGGAGAGGTCGACCTCGTCCTCGATCCATTCGGCCTTGCGTGACTCGTTGGCCAGCACGATGACCAGCGCGTTCAGGAGGCTCTTGTCCTTGCCAGGGATCTCGAACTTCAACGCCAAGGCCATGCGGAACATGACCGAGCGGTGGCTAGAGAAGGGCTTCCAGACGAGGGGCAGGTGATTGCTGCCGCTCCACACCCTGATCGCTGCACAGCTCTCACGCAGCGGGTCGAGATCTCCCTTCGGGGCCAGCAGCTCGCGCACCGCGGCGCCGGTCTCGGCGTCGTCGAGCTTTTCGGCGAGGATCTCAAGAACGTCGTCCAGCGTGGCGACCAGCTCCTCGCTCAAGTTGCGCTGGCGCTTTTGGATGTCCTGCAGCTTCTCCCGGGCCATCTTGTGCATGGTGCTGATGCGCCGGCAGAACATCTCCGCGATGTCGTCGCGCGCCCGCACTTGCATTTGGTGGATCAGGGCCAGGATGTAGGCGTGCCGCTTGGCAGGCCTGAAGTCCTTCATGTCGCCGGCGTCCATCGCTGCGGCGACGTCGCCCATGTACTTGAGCTTGGTGGCGGCAATGCCGGCCAGCGGTGCTTTGCAATCGGGCAGGCCCTCGAGCCAGTGCAACTGTTCGATGAGGTCGTCAAGGTGCTTGCGCGATGACCGCTTGGCAGAACGCTTGAGCTGGTTGTAGCGGGTCTGGCGCGACGGCAGCTCGCCATGCAGCAAGTTATCCAGCCAGGCGCGCTGCTCGCCATTGAGCTTCTGGGCGATGGCCACGTGAAGGTCGGCCTCCGCCGCGGCGTGGATCGCTTCGGCAATGTCGTCAAGCGTGCGGAAGGCGGGCAGCTCCCAGCCCAGTCGGACCATCTCGTTGACGACGATGTTGATGAGGTCGATGCGGGTATTGACGAGGTTGGCTGCGTCCCGGGCGGTCTTGAGGATCAGGTCCCGGCCGGCTTTCTCGTCGTAGGCCTTCACGCCCAGCATCTCCCGGATCTTCCGGTGATGGCGGTACATGGTGTGGGTCAGCTCGCCGCCGTAGTCAAGCGCCTGGGTGGGACTCAGACCGAGGGAAGCGCTGACGTGTTCGACGATCTCCGGGGGGATCTCCGCGAGGGGCGGGAAGTGATGCAGGTGCTGAAAACACTTCAGCAAGGTCGCCAGACCGATCCTGAGCGCGGCGCCGCGTGAGGTGCCGTTGACCCATTCCACCTCGTCAGCAGTGGGCGTGAAGGACTGCTGGAGATCTTTGAGCGTGATGACCCTGGGCAGTCGCGGATACGCGGTCCGTTCGATCGACGACATTGCGTCTCCTATATGAAAGGAGCGCGGATTCTTGAAGCTGTATGTGTCAAGCGCCTTACGCGGACACCTTGAGCCGTTATGACGATGACGTCTATCTGTCGCGTTCTATATGCGCTCAGCGCTTATGACAGAAAACTGGCCTTATCCCGGCATGCCCCCAGATGGCGCGCATCGTGAACGTGTTTGTCGAGGAGCCGTTGCGAGGCCGTGGCGTCGCGCGGGAGTTGTTGCAGGTCGTGATGAGGCAGTGCGAAGCACTGGGCGTGCGCGAGTTCAACCTCGCTGCGACCGAAGATGGCCGGAGCTTGTACCGCTCGCTGGGTTTTGCGGATTACCCGGCCGAGATGCGACGGCGCGTGCCTTAGCTCACCGAGCGCGCAAAAAAATCCCCGGTCGAGCCGGGGACTGAACCTTCTTCGCTGTCAGCTCAGAAGCCTGCTCAGGGAGGGAGAACAGGGAGCTTGCGCCCGGCCGGCATGGTACGACATCGCGCGGGCAGGACCTGTCGTCGGCAAGTCGCTGTTCAGCGGCACTCCCTTGGCGAGCGCGGCGCCAGCTCTTCGGCCACCGCCGGGCTTCATCAGCTCTGGACGACCAGCTCATTTGCTGCTCCTTTCCTGCGCTGGCAGGGTGACCGACGGTGCCAAAGCTTGCCCGTCCAAGACCCGGTCTATATAGTGACTGCACGGGAGATGGCATTCCTCCCCGAACCGCCGAGGGCGCCTCGCCCCGGCTGATGATGCCTACGGTTCGCCCACTGGGGTTGGCGTAGGCATGTGTCGACCGACGCGCCGCCCACTCCGATGGAGTCCGCGTGAAGGAGCGACATGAGTGCATACGCTGTATTGGCCGTGTTTGGTGGTGCCGGATCTGGTGCATTGCTGCGCTGGGCGCTCGGCGCCTGGCTGAACCCGGTCTATCCCACGCTGCCCCTGGGCACGCTGTCCGCCAATCTGCTCGGCGGCATGCTGGTGGGCGTTGCCAGTTCCTACTTCACGCACAACAGCGCACTGGCGCCCGAATGGCGGCTGCTGGTCATCACAGGGTTTATGGGCGGCCTCACGACGTTTTCCACCTTTTCGGTCGAGGTGGTCACGCTGATCGGTCGCAACGAGCACCTGTGGGCCTTGGCAGCCGCCAGCGCCCATTTGTTCGGCTCTCTCATGCTGACGGCGTTGGGCATTCTGCTCAGCAACGCCCTGTTCGTGCGCAGCTGAACGGTTCGCGGCCGACAAGGAGACCATCATGCAAGGCGTCTACCTCAAGTTCTATGTGCACGAGAGCCGCCGCCATCATGGCATCCTGGCCTACGAATGGCTGCTCGAGGAAGCCAAGAAGCTCGGCGTGCATGGCGGTTCGGCCTTTCGGGCCATCGCCGGCTTCGGCCGCCACGGCGTGATGCATGAGGAGCATTTCTTCGAGCTGGCCGGGAATCAACCTGTCGAGGTGGGCTTTGTGTTGACCGACGAGGCGCAAGCCCAGCAGTTCCTCGACCACCTCAGGGACGAGCAGCTCAGGCTCTTCTACATCAAGGTGCCGCTCGAGTGCGGCGTGGTCGGAGACCCGTCATGACCGCCACCTGGGCGCAGGCAGCGCTGTGGCTGGGCCTGGCGCTGGTCGCGACATTGCTGTCGATCTGGCTGCGCGTGGCCACGGCTTTGTCGGAGATTGTCGTCGGCGCCATCGCACAGTTGCTGATCGGCGCACTGGTCGGCGGTGCGGCGCTGGGTGTGCGCGAGCCGTGGGTGGGTTTTCTGGCGGGGACGGGTGCCATCGTCCT
>JBHIWE010000248.1:0-5970 GCA_041987645.1 Acidovorax sp.
GCCGATGCCGGCGACGGCGCGTGAACCGTCAGGCACGCGGGTGCTGGTGTTGTGCGGGCAGCCGCTGCAGAACCAGGGCGTGCGATCGCCCGTCTCCACCTTGAGCTCGGCCATGCCGCGCTCGCGCGCATCGATCACGGCCAGGCGCTCGTCCATGCGCGCCGCCACGTCGGCCGGCACCCCCAGCTTCTTCAGGCGCTTGGCGATGGCACGGGCGATGATGGCCGGCGTCAGGTCGGCCTTCGGGCGCAGCAGCCAGTTCTGGCTGGGGTTGGGCATGCTCCACTCGCCGCCGGAGTTGTCGCCCTCCACCTCGTCGAACTTGCCCAGCACGTTGGGGCGCACGTCGGCGCGCCAGTTGTAGAGCTCTTCCTTGATCTGGTATTCGATGACCTGGCGCTTTTCCTCCACCACCAGGATCTCCTGCAGCCCCTCGGCGAAGTCGCGGGTGATGGTGGCCTCCAGCGGCCAGACCACGTTCACCTTGTGCAGGCGCACGCCCAGCTGGTGGCAGACGTCTTCGTCCAGCCCCAGGTCGATCAGCGCCTGGCGCGTGTCGTTGAAGGCCTTGCCGCTGGCGATGATGCCGAAGCGGTCCTGCGGGCCGGCGATGACGTTGTAGTTGAGCCGGTTGGCGCGGATGTACGCGAGGGCCGCGTACCACTTGTAGTCCATGAGCCGCGCTTCCTGCTCCAGCGGCGCGTCGGGCCAGCGGATGTGCAGGCCGCCGGGCGGCATGGCGAAGTCCTCGGGCAGCACGATCTTCACGCGGCCCGGGTCCACCGAGATGCTGCTGGACGACTCCACCACCTCCTGGATGGTCTTCATGCCCGCCCACACGCCCGAGAAGCGGCTGAGCGCGAAGGCGTGCAGGCCCATGTCCAGGATCTCCTGCACGCTGCTCGGGAAGAACACCGGCAGCCCGCAGGCCTTGAAGATGTGGTCGCTCTGGTGCGGCGCGGTGCTGCTCTTGCTGATGTGGTCGTCGCCCGCGATGGCGATCACGCCGCCGTGCCGGGCCGTGCCGGCCATGTTGGCGTGCTTGAACACGTCCGAGCACCGGTCCACGCCCGGGCCCTTGCCGTACCAGATGCCGAACACGCCGTCGTACTTCTTCTGCTCAGGGTAGAGGTCCAGCTGCTGCGTGCCCCAGACCGCCGTGGCGCCCAGCTCCTCGTTCACGCCAGGCTGGAAGACGATGTGGTTGTCGGCCAGATGCTTCTTCGCAGCCCAGAGCGCCTGGTCGTAGCCGCCCAGGGGCGAGCCCCGGTAGCCGCTGATGAAGCCGGCCGTGTTCAGCCCGGCCACCGCGTCGCGCTGGCGCTGCAGCATGGGCAGGCGCACCAGGGCCTGCACGCCGCTCATGAAGGCGCGGCCTTCCGGCAGGGTGTACTTATCCTCCAAGGACACCGTCTCAAGGGCGCGGCGGATGTGTTCGGGCAGCGGGGCGTTCATGGTCTTGTCTCTCCATCGTCGTGGGGCCGCAGCCTCGTGGGTGCGGCGTGTCGGCGCGCCCGGTGGGGCGGGGGCCTTTTCGGTTCAGTGTAGGGACGCAGCCCCGATATGTCCTTTCTCGTTCATGCCGTGTTTACCCTCGTTTCAGAAAGATCCTTTCTCGAAACAATCGGTCTATGGAAGAACTGGACAGATACGACATCGCCATCCTGGGCGAGCTGCAGGCCGACGCGCGCCTGACCAATGCCGAACTGGCCCAGCGCGTGGGCCTGTCGGCGGCGCCGTGCTGGCGGCGGGTGCGGGCGCTGGAGCAGGCCGGCTTCATCAAGGGCTACCGGGCGGAGATCGACCGCCACCGGATCGGCCTGGGCGTTCTGGCCTTCGTGCGTCTCGATGCCGACCGCAGCACCGGCGGGCTCACGCGCGAGATGGAAGAGGCCATCGCGCAGATTCCCGAGGTGATCGCCTGCCACTACATCAGCGGCACCGGCACCTTCGAGCTGCAGGTGGTGGCGCGCGACCTGGACAGCTTCTCGCACTTCGCCCGCAACGTGCTGCTGAACCTGCCCAACGTGAAGGACATGCACACCAGCTTTTCGCTGGGCGAGGTCAAGGCCGGCGGCGCGCTGCCGCTGGCGCACCTGGAGCGTGCCGTGCGCAAATGAAATGAACCGGCAATCGCCCTGGCAGGCTGCCGCGCAGCCAATACCTGGGCATGCCGCTATGTATTTGATAGCATCCATATCGCCATGGAGCTGCGCCACAATCACGCCCATGCTGCAACTCCAAGACATCCGCGACGCCGCCACCCGCCTGCAGGGCCAGGTGCTGGCCACCCCTTGCGTGGAATCCCAGACGCTCTCGCACATCGTCGGCGCCCAGGTGTTCCTCAAGTTCGAGAACCTGCAGTTCACCGCGTCCTTCAAGGAACGCGGGGCCTGCAACAAGCTCAGCCAGCTCTCGGCCGAAGAGCGCGCCCACGGCGTGGTCGCCATGAGCGCCGGCAACCATGCGCAGGGCGTGGCCTACCACGCGCACCGGCTGGGCATCCACGCGGTCATCGTCATGCCGCGCTTCACGCCCGGCGTGAAGGTGGAACGCACGCGCGGCTTCGGCGCCGAGGTGGTGCTGCACGGCGACACGCTGGAAGAGGCCCGTGCCCACGCCTACGCACTGGCCGACGAACGCGGCCTGACCTTCGTCCATCCCTACGACGACGAGGCCGTGGCCGCCGGCCAGGGCACGCTGGGCCTGGAGATGCTGCAGGCCGTGCCCGATCTGGACACGCTGGTGATCGCCGTGGGCGGGGGGGGCCTCATCTCCGGCGTGGCGACGGCCGCCAAGGCGCTCAACCCGGCCATCGAGATCGTGGGCGTGCAGACCTCGCGCTTTCCGGCCATGGTCAACGCCGTCAAGGGCACGCAGCACCCGCAGGGCACCTCCACCATCGCCGAGGGCATCGCCGTGGGCCGCCCGGGCAAGATCACGCAGGAGATCATCACCCGCCTGGTGGACGACCTGGTGCTGGTCGAGGAGGGCGACATCGAGCAGGCCGTGCTGATGCTGCTGGAGATCGAGAAGACCTTGGTCGAAGGCGCGGGCGCCGCGGGCCTGGCCGCGCTGCTGCGCTACCCGGAACGCTTCAAGGGCCGCAAGGTGGGCCTGGTGCTCTGCGGCGGCAATATCGACCCGCTGCTCCTGGCCGCCATCATCGAGCGCGGCATGGTGCGTTCCGGGCGCCTGGCGCGCATCAAGGTCGGCGTGCGCGACGTGCCCGGCGCGCTGGCACGCATCACCGCCACCGTGGCCGAGGCCGGCGCCAACGTGGAGGAAGTCCACCACCAGCGCGCCTTCACCATGCTGGCCGCGCAGAACGTCGAGGTCGAACTGGTGCTGCAGACGCGCGGCCACGAACATGTGCAGCAGGTGCTGCAGCAGCTGCGCAGCGCGCAGATGCAGGCCGACCTGATCTGATCGAACGGCCCCGCCCTGGGCAGCCCGGGCGGCCCGGGGGCACGCGATTTTTGTAGGAGAACGCGCCCATCGCGCGTCCCAAACGCCTGCATTCACACCCGGTTGCAGGCTGCGGCGCCGGTTGTCGGCACACTGCGATGCCATGCAGAAACCGCAACGACGCCACTTTCTCCGCACCCTCGGCCGCGGCGCCGCGCTGGCCTCCGCCGGCAGCCTGGGCCTGAACTGGACGCAAGCCTTCGCCGAGCTCAAGCCGCTGGGCAAGCCCCGGCCCTTCGACTTCGCCGCGCTCAAGGGCCAGGCCCGCACCCTGGCCGGCAAGCCTTACGTGCCGCCTCCCGCCACGCTGCCGCCTTCGGTCTCGGCGCTCGACTGGGACCAGTACCAGTCGGTCCAGTTCCGGCCCGACCACGCCCTCTGGGCCGACGAGCACCTGCGCTTCCAGGCCAAGTTCTTCCACCTCGGTCTCTTCTTCAAGAAGCCCGTCCACATGTACGAGCTGGCGAACGGCCAGGCCCAGGAACTGGCCTATGACCCGGCCATGTTCGACTACGGCAAGAGCGGCCTGAAGGCCGGCGATCTGCCGCCCGACCTGGGCTTCGCGGGCTTTCGCCTCAACTTCCACACCGACCCGGTGCGCGACGTGGCCGCCTTCCTGGGCGCAAGCTACTTCCGCGCCGTGGGCGGCGAATGGCAGTACGGACTCTCCGCCCGGGGCCTGGCGATCGACACCGGCATGCAGCAGCCGGAAGAGTTCCCCGACTTCACCGCTTTCTACCTGGAACGCCCCGCGCCCGGCTCCAACACCGTGGTCGTGCTGGCGCTGCTGGATTCGCCCAGCATCAGCGGCGCCTACCGCTTCGCCATCACGCCCGGCGACGTGCAGGTGATGGAGATCGACGCCGCGCTCTACCCGCGCAAGCAGATCGAGCGCATCGGCATCGCGCCCTGCACCAGCATGTTCCAGCACGGCGAGAACGACCACCGCATGGCCAACGACTGGCGCCCGGAGATCCACGACTCCGACGGCCTCTCGATGTGGCGCGGCAACGGCGAATGGGTCTGGCGCCCGCTCACCAACCCGCCCACGCTGCAGTTCAACGCCTTCGCCGACGAAAACCCGCGCGGCTTCGGGCTGCTGCAGCGCGACCGCAACTTCGACCACTACCAGGACGACGGTGTGTTCTACGAACGCCGCCCCTCGCTCTGGGTCGAGCCCAAGGCCGACTGGGGCAAGGGCTCCATCCAGCTGGTAGAGATCCCCACCGTCGATGAAACCTTCGACAACATCGTCGCCTTCTGGAACCCGGAGCGCAAGCCGCAGGCCGGCGAGGAATGGCTGGTGGGCTACCGCCTCTTCTGGGGCGCTGACACGCCGGCGCACCTGCCACTGGCGCGCTGCGTGGCCACCCGCACCGGGTTGGGCGGCGTGGTGGGCAAGCCGCGCACGTATTTCTCGTGGCGCTTCGCGGTGGACTTCGCGGGCGAAAGCCTGCGGGGGCTGGGGCGCGACGCCAAGGTCGAGCCCGTTATCACCGTGAGCCGCGGCCAGGTGGAGACCACCTCGGCGCGCCCGCTCGAGGCCGTCAACGGCTGGCGCGCCATGTTCGACCTGCGGCCCGGCGATGACAGCACCGAGCCCATCACCGTTCGCCTCTTCCTGCGCGAAAACGGCCGCCCGATCACCGAAACCTGGCTCTACCAGTGGGTGCCGCCTGCGCCGGCTGATCGCAAACCCTACTGAGCGCCGCCGTGCTGCGGCCACTAAAATGGACCGCAGCACGCTTGTAGCACGACGCACGCACGCCACCGCAGGAGACACGGAACATGGCCCACGACACCACCACGGCACACCACGCCAGCGAAACGCACGCCCCCGATGCCATCGAGGCCGTGGTGCCGCTCATGCCCCTGGTGCTGCCCGCCGTGGGCGCAGTCATCATGTTCCTGCTGGCATTCATCGCCATCTACATGGCCTGACGGCGCACCGCGCACCGCCCGACTGCAAGCCCCGCACCGCGGGGCTTTTTGCATTTCGGGCGCCCTGCGGTTTCGTCTTTCGCCTTCGTATCCGTATCCGTATCCGTATCCGTATTTTTTCTTCGCAAGGAACCCTACCCATGAGACCCGGCCACGCACTCGTCCTCTTCTCCGGCGGGCAAGACTCCACGACCTGCCTGGCGTGGGCGCTGACCCACTTCGAGCATGTCGAGACCATCGGCTTCGACTACGGCCAGCGCCACCAGGTGGAGCTGCAGGCCCGCACCGAGGTGCTGGCCGCCGTGCGCGAGCGATTCCCGCAATGGGCCTGCCGGCTGGGCGAGGACCACATGGTCGATCTGGCCGTACTGGGCCAGATCAGCGACACCGCCCTCACCCGCGACACCGCCATCCAGATGACCGCCGCGGGCCTGCCCAACACGTTCGTTCCCGGGCGCAACCTGCTCTTCTTCCAGCTGGCGGCCGCCGTGGGCTACCGGCGCGGTCTGCACACGCTGGTGGGCGGCATGTGCGAGACCGACTTCTCGGGCTATCCCGACT
>JBHIWE010000249.1:0-5964 GCA_041987645.1 Acidovorax sp.
CCAGGCGGAACAGCGCCGGGAAGCCCTTCTCGTAGAAGCGCCAGCCCGGAATGGCGAGCACCAGCAGGGTCAGCACGAACTGCAGATACCAACTCTGCTGGATGCCGATGGTGGAAGCCACCCACTCATGCATGCCGGGAATCATGTGCGAGCCCATTTCGAGCACGAACACAGGCAGCGCCAGCACGGCGGCCAGGGTCAGGTCGCGCTTGAGTTCGGCGCGCTCGGCGTCCTTCTTCTCGGCGGCTTCCTCGTCGGCCTGCGCGCCGGTATCCACCGGGTTGGCCTCGTAGCCGACCTTCTCGATGGCCGCGATCAGGTCCGCCACGGCGGCCACGCCGCGCACGGTGGCACGCTCGGTCGCGAGGTTGACCGTGGCCTCGGTGACGCCGGGCACGGCCTTGAGTGCCTTCTCGACGCGGCCCACGCAGGAGGCGCAGGTCATGCCCTCGACCGCCAGTTCGACGGTGCCAGCCGGCACGTCGTAGCCGACCTTCTCGACCGCCTGGATCAACGCGATGCGATCGACAGGACTGGCCAGGCGGATGTCCGCCCGCTCGGTGGCGAGATTGACGGACACGCTGTCCACGCCCGGCACCTTGGCCAGGGCGGCCTCGACTCGGCCGACGCAGCTCGCGCAGGTCATGCCCTCGATGGGTAGGCTGATCGCTGCTGCGGTGGCACGAGCATCACTCGTTATTGGCATGCTCATGGTTGTTTCCCATAGTTGATATTCGACATGGGGGAGCTTAGGGTTTACCATCGTGGGAAGGTCAAGCGCTTTTTTCGGGTACTGTCAGGTTTCAGAAATGGCCCGGCGCACGGGGGAAACGAGGGGCCTTGGTCGCCAGGCTCGCCCTGGTCCCGGGCTGTGCGCGCGCTCAAGCGGTCGCAGCCTCGTTGATCCTGAAGGGCACGAACAGCCGTTCGAGGGTAGGAATTTTTGAGAGATGACTCCACGCAAACCAGCCAGTGCCCCACCGAAGGGCCCAAGCACCGATCTGGCCTCCCTGTCACAGAATGACGTGACCATCCTGGCCGAGACTTTCCGGCTCCTGGGCGATCCGTCGCGGCTCAAGGTCATGCTGTGCTGCATGAAGGGGTCCACGTCGGTAAGCGACATCGCGGAAGCCGTCGAACTCTCGCAGTCGTTGGTCAGCCATCACCTTCGACTGTTGCGTGGAGCCCGTCTGGTCAAGGGCGCGCGCCAGTCCAAGCAGATCTTCTATGAGGTAGCGGACAAGCACGTGAGCCAGGTGCTGCTGGACATGGCCATCCACATCGTTGAGGACAACAGCGACGACTAGCCTTGGTGCGAAACAGCCCTTACCGCGTCCCGTGAGGCCTATCCTTTCGGCCAGATCCGGTGCAAGTCATCCACGACCAGCACGTGATGGTGCCCGCCTTGGTTCGCGTGCTGACGCAAGTGGGGGTGATCCGCCGACAGGTTCGGATGGTCATGGGCCAAGTCCGACGGGTCGCTGGCCGGCCACAGCCGAAGCGCCAGCGCCACGCCAGCTAGGCCGATCAAGGACATGACGACGAACGTCGATTGCAGCCCCATGGCCGCGCCGAAGCGTCCGGCCAGCGGGTAGCAGATGAGCCAGCAGGCGTGCGACAGCGCGAAGTGGGCCGCGAAGATCGCTGGACGGTCCTCGGCGTGGGCCGAGCGGCGCAGAAGACGGCCGGATGGCGTCTGCGCCACGCTGTAGCCAAAGCCGATCACCAGCCACAGCGGCAGCAACAGCGCATAGCTCGGCAGCAGTGCGCCGATCGCCGTGCCCACGACGAGGACAGCGGCGCCGGTGAGCATCGCGGGTCGGTCGGCTACTTTCTCCAGTAGGGACGGCAAGACGAAGGCGGCCACCATCGAGCCGCCTCCGAACGCCGCCAGTGCCCACGCCACCTCGACTTCGCCCAGGCCGAAACGCGCCTTCACGAGCACCACCGTGTTCACGATCACCATCGCGCCGGCCGCCGAGACGGCCAGGCTGATCGCCAGCAGGCCCCGCAGGCGAGGCGTGGCGAGGTAGATGCGCGTGCCGCGCGTCGTTCGCTCCCAGATGCCGCGGCGCGGGCCGGGGACGGACGTGGGCAACCGCACGCTGACCACGAGAGCGGCTGAAACGAGGAAACCGAGCACCGTTCCCGCGAACAGGTTGTGAAAGCTGATGACGGTCAGCAGCGCGGCGGCCAGCATCGGGGAAATCAGGCTTTCCAGGTCGTAGGCCAGCCGGGACAGCGACAGCGCCTTCGTGTAGTCCTCTTCGTCGGGAAGGATGTCCGGGATGGTGGCCTGGAAGGTCGGCGTGAAGCCGGCGGATGCCGCCTGCAGAACGAAGATCAGCAGGTAGATCTGCCAGACCTCGGTGACGAAGGGCAGGCACAGCGCGACGGCCGCTCGCACGAGGTCCAGCGCCACGAGCAGCGAGCGCCGCGGGAGCCGGTCGGCGAAGGCCTGCGCGACCGGCGCGACCCCCGCGTAGGCCAGCATCTTGATGGCCAGCGCCGTCCCGAGCACCGCGCCTGCATCCGCGCCGGCCAGCTCGTAGGCCAGCAGGCCGAGCGCCACCGTCATCAGGCCGGTGCCGACGAGCGCGATCACCTGGGCGGTGAACAGGTGGCGGTAGGTGCGGTTATTCAGGACGGAGAGCATCGGACGGCCTCAGAGCAGTTTGGTCAGCGCCTTCATTTCGGTCAGAACGGAGTCCTCGTCATGGGACAGGCAGTGGTCGATGTGGTCGTGGATCAGGACGCGCTTGGCCGCCGTCACCGCGCTTTCCACCGCCGCGAGCTGGCGGGCGATGTCGAGGCAGGTTTCTCCCCCTTCGATCATCCCGATGACGTGCCGCAGATGCCCCTCGGCGCGCTTGAGCCGCTTCACCAGGTCGGGATGGGTGGTGTGCTTATGCATGTCTTCCATGCTGAAATCATATCCCCCCAGGGGGGATACTGCCACTGGATGTTAGATCAACGGCTGCTTGCCAGGCGGGGGGAATGGTCGCCGAGCCAGGCTAAGGCAATTGCCCGGAGCGGCATCCCGGCCGTGGTGAGACGCGAACACAAATGTGTACAACAATTCACATGAAAACATGTTCATGTGTTATATTTTGAGCCACAGTCAAAGACCCAGTTTCCCGAGGCCCCATGTCCCAATCCCACGCACATGACCATGGTCACGATCACGACCATGATCATGACCACACCCCGACCGTGACCAGCGCCAACGAGCGCAAGGTCCTGCTGTCCTTTTTCCTGATCTTCGGCTTCATGGTCGTGGAGGCCGTCGGAGGCGTGCTGTCGGGCTCGCTGGCCTTGCTGGCCGACGCGGGCCACATGCTGACCGACGCCGCGGCGCTCGCACTGGCCTACGCAGCATTCCGGTTCGGCCGCCGCGCGGCCGACAGCAAGCGCACCTTCGGCTACCTGCGCTTCGAGGTCATCGCCGGTTTCCTGAACGCCGTGACCCTGTTCGCGATCGTCGCTTGGATCGCCTACGAGGCGTGGGAGCGGCTGCAGGCGCCGCCCGTGATCCTGGCCGGCCCGATGATGATCGTCGCCGTGCTCGGCCTGCTGGTGAACGTGCTCGTGCTGTGGATCATGACCCGCGGAGAGACCGATCACGTCAACGTGAAGGGGGCCATCCTGCACGTGATGGGCGACCTGCTCGGCTCGGTCGGCGCCATCGTCGCTGCGATCGTCATCTACCTCACGGGCTGGACGCCGATCGATCCCATCCTGTCGGTCCTGGTCGCGGCGCTGATCCTGCGCAGCGCATGGAAGCTGCTCGCCAAGTCGATCCACATCCTGCTGGAAGGCGCGCCGGAGGATGCTTCGCCGGAGAAGGTGGAGCAAGGCCTGATGGGCGCCGTGCCGGGCCTGGCGGCCGTCAGCCACGTTCACGTGTGGCAGCTCACCTCCGGGCGCACGATGGCCACGCTGCACGTTCGCCCCAACGTGGACGAGGAAGCACGCGCCGTGGTCAAGCGCGTCGAAGCGGTGCTTCGAGAGCAATTCAGCATCGAACACGCCACGGTCGGGATCGACTGGAACTCGGGCACCGACGAGAACGTCTGCAGCTTGCAGCCCACGTCGGAGCGTCAGGACCACAGCGGCCACGATCACAGCGGTCATGACCACAGCGGGCACGACCACAGCGGCCATGATCATGGCAATCACAAGCATGGCGGCGGGCACAGCCACGGCCATGACCACGACCATTCCGCTCCTGGTCACAGGCATTGAGGCCGCGCGAGCCGGCTCGCACTCCACTTGAGGATTTGCATCCATGACGTCCCGCAAAACCACCAGCGCCGACACCGCGCAATGCTCGACCACCAGCCACGACGCGGCGACCGATGCCCTCGCAATGTCGCAAAGTGACGTCGCTGTTCTGGCCGAGACCTTCCGCCTGCTGGGCGACCAATCGCGATTGAAGATCCTGCTGCAGTGCATGCATGGCTCGGTCGCCGTGGGGGACATCGCCGAAGCGCTCGACCTGTCGCAGTCTCTGGTCAGCCATCACCTGCGGCTGCTGCGCGGTGCGCGCCTCGTGCGCGGCGAACGCCAAGCCAAGCACATCTTCTACAGCATCGCGGACCAGCACGTCAGCCAGGTGCTGCAGGACATGGCGGTCCACATTTCCGAGGACAAAGCCGACGACTGACCAGGCCCAAGCACCCAGGCGAATGGCAGGTTGCGAGGCGCCGGTACCCACGCCGCCGGTTAGCCTCAAGGACGTCCTCGATGCGGCCTGGGCGCAACACCCTGAATCGCGGGCCCTGCCTGGGCGCCGGGATGCCGCGCAGGCACAGCAATGGGCGGCGGCAGCTTGGACGCCTGAGCCTCCCGCGCTCGCAATCACCCACAAGACCGACCGGTTCAACCGCACAACGGCACTCGTGAGCTGGATGTCGGAGTGGCCACAGCGACGACGCGGGGTTTTCCCACCACCTTGTCCATGCAGCCTGCCCGCTAGGGCAACCCAAAGGGCTTGACCTTGCCTTCGTTGTAACGCCTAGCCTCCACACAAATTTCTGCAGAGCGCTTCGGAAGGGCCGGAGTCCTGCATCCAAGAAAGGGGCACTTCCATGCGTAAAAAAATCAGAATCGTTGTGGTGGCAGGCGTCATCGCAGCCGTCGGGGGCATAGCGATTGCCGCCCGCGACGCCAAGGACGAGGGCAAGGCCGCGGCGCCCCCGGCGGGCGCGCCGATGGCGCCGCAGGTGCCCGTGGCCGAGGTCATCACCCGCACGGTCGCGCCATCGGCCGAGTACACCGGCTTCCTGGCCGCGCCCAAGACCGTCGAGCTGCGCTCGCGGGTCGGCGGCGCCGTCGATGCTGTGAGCGTCCCCGAGGGCAGCCTGGTGCGCAAGGGACAACTGCTGTTCCAGATCGACCCCCGACCGTTCCAGGTCACGCTCGACACGGCTGCGGCGCAACTGCAACAGGCCGAGGTGCTGGCCAGTCAGGCCCAGGCCGACTTCGACCGCGCCGAGCGCCTGGTGGCGACCGGCGCTGTCGCGCGCAAGACCTACGACGATGCCGTCTCCGCGCGCAGTGCGCGCCAGGCCCAGGTGCAAGCGGCCAAGGCCGCCGTCGCTGCGGCGCGGCTGGATCTGTCCTACGCCCGCGTCACGGCGCCCATCGCCGGGCGCGTTGACCGCGTGCTCGTGACCGAGGGCAACCTGGTCAGCGGCGGTGTCGCCGGCGCGGCCACGCTGCTGACCACGATCGTGTCCATCGACCCGCTGCACGTGTACTTCGACATCGACGAAGCCACGTACCTCAACGTCGTGAGCCGCTCGCGGCCCGCTGCGGGCGCCGGCGGCAAGGCCTCGCTGCCCGTGCAGGTCGGGCTGACCACGGACAAGGGTTTCCCGCACAGGGGCGCGCTCGACTTCGTGGGCAACACCATTGACCGAAGCACCGGCACGATCCGCGCGCGCGCCGTTGTGCCCAACC
>JBHIWE010000250.1:0-5942 GCA_041987645.1 Acidovorax sp.
GAGCGCGCGGCGCGAGGAAAAGCCTGCGTAGCGCGCCGCCGCAGGCGCCAGCCCGCCCACCTGCTGGGCGAAGCCGGCACGGGTGCGGAACAGGAACACCCAGAGCGCACCCGCGGCGGCCAGCGCGATGGGCAGGCCGATGGTCAGGCGCGAGCCCTGCATCAGGCGCGGGATCTGCGTCACGCGCTCGAACGTCTTGGTCTGCGGGAAGTTGTAGCCCATGGGGTCCTTCCAGGGCCCATACACCAGATAGCCCAGCAGCAGCGTGGCCACATAGACCAGCATCAGGCTGACCAGGATCTCGTTGGCGTTGAAACGGTCGCGCAGCAGCGCGGTGATGCCCGCCCAGAACATGCCACCCAGCACGCCGGCCATCAAAATGGCCGGCACGATCCAGGGGCCCGTGGTCTTGTCGGCCAGCAGGGCGATGCCGCCCGCAGCCACCGCACCGATGACGAACTGCCCTTCGGCACCGATGTTCCAGACGTTGGAGCGGAAGCACACGGCCAGCCCCAGCGCGATGAGCAGCAGCGGCGTGGCCTTGACCATGAGCTCGCCGAAGGCATAGACCGACTTGACCGGCTCCCAGAAGAAGAGCTGCAGGCCGCGCACCGGGTCCTTGCCCAGCGCGGCGAAGAGCGCCACGCCGATCAGCACCGTGATGGCCAGCGCCAGCAGCGGCGAGCCGTAGGTCCACCAGCGAGAGGCCTGGGGACGCAGTTCGAGCTTAAGCATGGGCTGCCTCCCCTGCCTGGGCTTGGCTCTGGATTTGGCCCAGGTGCGCCTGCACGTCGGCGTTCCAAAGGCCGCTCATCCATTCGCCGATGCGCTCCACCGTGGCGTCCTGCCGGTCGATGGAGGGCGAGAGATGGCCCTTGGCCACCACGTGCAGGCGGTCGCTGATCTCGAACAGCTCGTCGAGCTCTTCGCTGAGCACCAGCACCGCGCAGCCCGCGTCGCGCAGCGCCAATATCTCGCCGCGGATCTGGGCGGCAGCGCCCACGTCCACGCCCCAGGTGGGCTGGGACACGATCAGCAGCTTGGGGTTGGCGTCGATCTCGCGCCCCACGATGAACTTCTGCAGGTTGCCGCCCGAGAGCGATCGCGCCGCCGCGTGCGGGCCGCCGGCCTTGACGCGGAAGCGCTCGATGATGGAGCGGGCGTGGTCGGCCAACGCGCCGGTATGGATCCAGCCGCCCGCGCCCACGCAGTTGCTGCGTGTGAGCAGCAGGTTGTGCGCCAGGCCCATGGTGGGCACAGCGCCGCGGCCCAGCCGCTCTTCGGGCACGAAATGCAGGCCCAGGGCGCGGCGCTGGCGCGGGTTCAGCCGGCCGGCCGGCTGGCCGCCCACCTGCACCATGGCCTGGTGGGCCCGCTGGTCTTCGCCGGAGAGCGCGTAGAGCAGCTCCTTCTGGCCATTGCCGGACACGCCGGCAATGCCCAGCACCTCGCCGGCGCGCACCTCGAAGTCCAGATCGACCAGGTCCACGCCGAACGGGTCGGTGCGCGGCAGGCTCAAGGCCTGCACGCGCAGCACCGTGTCGCCCAGGCGTGCGGGCCGGTGCGACAGGGCCGGCGGCTCGGCGCCGATCATCAGGCGCGAGAGCGAGGCGTTGGATTCCTCGGCCGGGTTGCACACGCCCGTCACCTTGCCGCCGCGCAGCACCGTGCAGGCGGTGCAGAGCGCGCGGATCTCGTGCAGCTTGTGGCTGATGTAGAGGATGCTGCAGCCTTCGCTGGCCAGCTTGCGCAGCACCACGAAGAGCTTTTCGACCGCCTGGGGCGTGAGCACCGAGGTGGGCTCGTCGAGGATGAGCAGTTGCGGCTGGGTGAGCAGCGCACGGATGATCTCCACGCGCTGCATCTCACCCACGCTCAGCGTGTGTACGGGCCGCTGCGGGTCGATGTCCAGGCCGTATTCGGCCGCCGTGGCGGTGATGCGCGCGGTGACCTCGGCCAGCGTGAGGCGCTTGTCCAGCCCCAGCCAGACGTTCTCGGCCACGGTCAGGGTGTCGAACAGGCTGAAATGCTGGAACACCATGGCGATGCCCAGCGCCCGCGCCTCCTGCGGGTTGCGGATGTGGACCGGCTGGCCGTTGAAGTGGATGGCGCCCTCGTCGGGCTTGACGGCGCCGTAGATGATCTTCATCAGCGTGGACTTGCCGGCGCCGTTCTCGCCCAGCACCGCGTGCACCTCGCCCGGCCGCACGCTGAGCGAGACGCCGTCGTTGGCCACCACGGCCGGATAGCGCTTGGTGATGCCCGACAGCTGCAGGCGCGGCGGCGTGGAGCCTGCGCCGCCGGGGTCTGCGGCGGCAGGGGAAACAGAAGGATTCATGGGGGCGATTGTCTATTAAGTTCTGCGTGAATCCAGGCAGCCGAAACCCGCACTCCACGCTGGCGGAGTGGGCGCAGCCAGCTATTTATTTCGTAGCGAGGCAGCTACCGTCTTGACGCTCTCGCGCAACCACAGCGCCGCGGCCGAATGGTGCGACCGGGCATGCCAGAGCTGGTAGTACATGAGACGGGGAAAGGGCACCGGGCATGGCAGCACGGCCAGCGGCAGCCGCTCTGTGAAGCGCTCGCAGAACTGCCGGCCGGTGGTCAGCACAAGCAAGCTGGATGCCACCATGTCCGGAATCAGGCTGAAATGCGCGCAGCGGGCCGCGATGCGGCGGGCCAGGCCCAGCGAGTCGAGGTGCGCGTCGATCACCCCGCGCGCGCCCGGGTGGGTGGGCGTGGGTGCGATGTGCTCGGCGGCCAGCCATTCCTCGGCCGTCCAGCCGCGCCGCGCCGCAGGATGGCCGGCCGCCACCAGGCAGACCACCTCGTCGCCGAAGAGCCGGGCCATGTGCAGATCTTCGGGCGGCTGGGGCCAGTTGCCAATGACCACGTCCACCTCGCCCTGCTCCAGGTGCGCATGGTAGTGCGCGTCGCCCGACAGGGGCAGCACCTCTACCGAACAGAGGGGGGCATCGGCCTTGATGCGGGCCATCAGGCGCGGCAGGAAGAGCGGGTCGAGATAGTCGCTGGCGGCGATGCGGAACGTGCGCGTGTCAGTGCGCGGATCGAAGCCGCGGGCGTCGGAAAAGAGCGCCTCGGCCGAGCGCAGGATGACGCCGGCCGGCCCCACCATGCGCAGCGCCGCGTCGGTGGGCTGCATGCCGGCGCCCGAGCGCACCAGCAGCGGATCGCCCGCCAGCCCGCGCAGCCGGCGCAGCGCAGCCGACACCGCCGGCTGGTGCATGCCCAGCCTGACGGCGGCCTTGGAAACGCTGCGTTCGGTTAGCACGGTATGCAACACCCTGATGAGATGGAGGTCGATCTTGTCGAAGAGGGCTTGGTCTCGCATACCGGGTGCTGCATTCCTGTCATACGGGGGCGCGTATGCCGCTGCGCAACAACTGCAGCAGCATGGCGTAGTCAGGCGCGCCGGGCGGCAGGCTGCCGCCGAGATGGCTTTTTCGGGGGTGAAGGCAACTGTACACCGCAGGCTGCCGCTCCCGATTGCGCTTTCCACGGTGGCGCCGCCGCGCGGCACGCCCTATGCTTTGATGCCAGACCTCACGACCGAAGAAGAATCCAGCCCGTGCCACACCGGCGCGCCTGCGGCCTCCTCACCACGCATGACCAAGACACCCACCCGCCCTCTTCGCTTCATCCGCCGCGGCCAGCCCCAGGTGCTGCACGGCGTGCCGCCCGACCGCACCCTGCTGGAAGTGCTGCGCGAAGACCTGTGCGCCACCGGCACCAAGGAAGGCTGCGGCGAAGGCGACTGCGGCGCCTGCACCGTGGTGCTGGGCGAAGCGCGCGGCGGCCAGGTGCATTACCAGGCCGTCAACAGCTGCATCCGCCTGGCGCATTCCATCGACGGCATGGCGCTCTGGACGGTCGAGGATCTGGCGCAAGACCCGCTGATCCAGCCGGCCGCCACCGAATCCGGCAACGCGCAGCCGGACGACCAACCCATGCTGCACCCCGCGCAGGAGGCCATGGTGGAGTGCCACGGCTCGCAATGCGGCTTCTGCACGCCAGGCTTCGTGATGAGCCTCTTCGGCATGTACCAGAACCACGTCTGCCACGGCAGCGGCATCGACCGCGCGCTGGCGGCCGAGGCGCTTTCGGGCAACCTCTGCCGCTGCACCGGCTACCGCCCCATCCTCGACGCCGCCGAGCGCATGCAGCAGTTGCCGCCCATGCGGGTGGACGAAACCGTGCTGCTACAGGAACTGGAGCACATCGCCTTCGAGGGCAAAGGGATGCAGGCCGATGCGGCCTACATCGCCCCGATCACGCTCGAACACCTGCTCGCCGCCCGCGCCGCCCACCCCGGCGCCCAGGTGGTGGCCGGCGCGACCGACGTAGGCCTCTGGATCACCAAGCAGCACCGCCGCTTCGCCCAGTTCCTGGACGTGACCCGCGCCGCGCCGCTGCGCCGCATCGACGAGGCCGGCGGCATGCTGCGCATCGGCGCCGCGGCGTCCCTCACCGACGCCTTCGCCGCGCTGCGCGCCCGCTGGCCGCAGCTGCACCGCTTTGCCGCGCGCTTCGCCGGGCTGCCGGTGCGCAATTCGGGCACCCTGGGCGGCAACGTCGCCAACGGCTCGCCCATCGGCGACTCCATGCCGCTCTTGATCGCGCTGGGCGCCCAGGTGGTGCTGGCCCGCGTGGGCGGCGAGCGCACGCTGCCGCTCGAAGCCCTCTACACCGGCTACCGCCAGAACGTGATGGCGGCCGACGAGCTGCTGGTACGCATCGACGTGCCCCTGCCCGAGCCCACCGGCCGGCTCGCGGCCTACAAGGTCTCCAAGCGCTTCGACGACGACATCTCCGCCGTGTGCCTGGCCCTGCATCTGCACATCGAGAGCGGGCAGATTCAATCGGCCCGCGTCGGCGCAGGCGGCGTGGCGGCCACGCCGGCCCGGGCGCGCAAGACCGAGGCCGCCCTCGCCGGCCAGCCCTGGTCGGCCGCCACGCTGCGGCAGGCCGCCGGCGTGCTGCAGGCAGAGTTCTCACCCATCTCCGACATGCGCGCCAGCGGCGCCTACCGCCGCGCCGTGCTGGGCGCGCTGCTGGAACGCTGCTGGCTGGAAAGCCCCGAAGCCCGGGCGGAAGGCGGAGGTGGCGATGCGCAGCCCATCTCGCTGGACCAGCTGCGGGGCCCGCTCTGCGGCCCGGCCTCCACGCAGGCGGAGGTGACGGCATGAACACCCACGCCACCCCCATCAGCCGCGACGCAGACGGTGCGCCCGAAGCCGCCCGCGCCGACGCGCACGGAGCTGCCGGCGCCGACACCCCGGCCCGCAGCGCGCCGGCTCACGAGCACGCCATGGGCCGCTCGCACCCGCACGAAAGCGCGCGCGCCCAGGTCGCGGGCCTGGCGCACTACATCGACGACCTGCCCGAACTCAAGGGCACGCTCTACGCTGCCCCCATCCTCTCGCCCGTGGCGCACGGGCGGCTGAACGCGGTGTACCCCGAAGCGGCGCTGTCTCTGCCCGGCGTGCGCGGCGTGGTACTGGCCGCCGACGTGCCGGGCGACAAGCTGCTGGCCGCCTTCGCGCACGACGAGCCCGTCTTCGCTTTCGACACGGTGCAGCACGTGGGCCAGGTGGTGGGCCTGGTGGTGGCCGAATCGGTGATGCTGGCGCGCCGCGCGGCGCGGCTGGTGACGCTGGACATCACGCCCGTGCCCGCCGTGCTCACCGTGCAGGCCACCATGGCCGCGCAGAGCTACGTGCTGCCGCCCGTCTTCGTGCGCCGCGGCGATGCCGGGGCCGCACTGGCCCGCGCCCCCCACCGCCTGCGGGGCGCGTTCGAAGTCGGAGGGCAGGAACACTTCTACCTGGAAGGCCAGATCGCCTACGCCGTGCCGCTAGAGCAGCGGCAGTGGGCCATCTACTCCAGCACCCAGCACCCCGGCGAGGTGCAGCACTGGGTGG
>JBHIWE010000251.1:0-5870 GCA_041987645.1 Acidovorax sp.
CTTTAACAAAAAAGGCTGAGTCCCGTTCACATTGCGGGATTCAGCCTTTTTTCTTTTTTAACCGGTTCAATAGCCCGAGATTCCTCGCCCGCATCCTCAGCGAATATTCGTACTGGGCGCCGAGCAGCGGGCTGTCGTGGATCTCCCTGTTCAACGCCGCTGCTGCTGCAGCCAGCTTGCGGAAGTCCGGTTCGATGCGATCCCAGTCCAGGCCCGATTTCAGATCCCTCCACCGCGCCTCAGCGGCGCCGACCAAAGCCTCAGCGTCAAACGGACACGGCAGCCACAGGAAGCGGCGGCGGAGCGCGAAGTCGATCTGCTCGATGGACTGGTCAATCAGATTCATCGTGCCGATAACGTAGAGATCGTCCGGGATGCGCAGCTTCATCGCAGCCCCATCACCGTCGCGGGCTGGAAGTTCAATGGTCTCGTTGCGGTCCTCAAGCAACGAGAAGCATTCGCCAAGCATCCGGCTCAGGTCGGTACGGTTCATCTCGTCGAGGATCAGGACGTGCGGCAGCCGCTCCGCGCGAGGCTTCTTCTCGATGTCCTCGATGAGCCGGGGCAAGTAGCCCGCCCGGTACTCGGTGCCCCCGCTGCTGGAAATGTGAAGCGCCCGGATGAAGTCCTCGTAGCTGTACGCCGGGTGCAGCTGCAATCGGTGGACGTTCTCCCGGATGGCCGCATCAATGACGGACTGAGACTGGAAGTACAGAGCCGGCCCCATCTGGCTCAAGGCGGCAGATCGAATGACGCGCTCCGCCAGCTTCTTGGCGCGGAATGTCTTGCCGGTGCCCGGAGGCCCGAAAAGAACGATCTGCTTCTTGTGCTGGATGACCTCCAGCGGCGCTCCCTCAGATGCGCCCTCGCTGTCGTCGTACCAGGCCTCACGGAGCGGCGACCAGTAGAAGTCAAGTTGCTGGTTCGGCAACAGCTTCTCTAGCTCTCCCCTGATGGCCAGGATCGCGCGGTCCTCGTCCTCCGGCTCAGAGCTAAGGAAGGTCTGAACAACCCGCTCTGCCGCCCGGATTGCGGCATCGTGGCGCCGGCCTGGCGTCGCTTTCGAGCCGGATTTCGCCCGTGCAGGGCGGTTTTTGGCGGGTTTCCCCGCCTTACGGACGCACTGCTCCCGTCGTCGGCAACAAACGCCGGCGCGCCATCCACAGGTTCGACAGCGCGAACAGCGTCAGCACCTGCGCCGCGTTCTTCGCCAGGCCGCGGTAGCGCACCTTCGTGTAGCCGAACTGCCGCTTGATCACCCGGAACGGGTGCTCCACCTTCGCCCGCAGACTGGCCTTGTAGCGCTCCCACCGCTCGGCGTAGCGCCGCTCGCGCTCGTTCTTCATCGCACGCAGCTTCGACGGCTTCTCCGCGATCAGGAATCCGGCGTCCACGTCCTGCAGCTCCTCGCGCTTCTCGGCACCCGTGTAGCCGCTGTCGCCGCACACCGTGTCTTCCCGGCCGTGCAGCAGCTTGTACACCTGCGTCACGTCGGCCACGTTCGCCGCCGTGCATTCCACGTGGTGCACCAGACCGGACGCGTCATCCACGCCGATGTGCGCCTTCATCCCGAAGAACCACTGGTTGCCCTTCTTGGTCTGGTGCATCGCCGGATCGCGCTCGCCCGCCTTGTTCTTGGTCGAGCTCGGCGCACTGATGATCGTGGCATCCACGATCGTGCCACTGCGCAGGCTCAGGCCCTTGCGCTGAAGATGGGCGTTGACCTGCTCGAAGAGCTTCTCGGCCAGCCCGTGCGTCTCCAACAGCCGGCGGAAGTTGAGGATCGTCGTCTCGTCCGGGATGTCGGCAAGCCCGCCCAACTGCGCGAAGCGGCGCATCACCGGCGTGTCGTACAAGGCTTCTTCCATCGCCGGGTCGCTGAGCGCATACCACTGCTGCAGGAAGTGGATGCGCAGCATCGTCGCCAACGGATAGGGCTGGCGACCGGGACGGCCCATCTTCGGGTAGTGCGGCTCGATCAGACCCAGCAGCGCCTGCCACGGCACCACCTGCTCCATCTCCGCCAAAAACACCTCGCGCCGCGTGCGCTTGCGGCTCCCCAGACCCTCGGCATCACCGAACGACAGCTGCATCGCACTCACCCCGATCACGGTGAGGCATTGTCGCGCAATGGGGCGGAGTTGTTCAGACCTTCCTTAAATAGGCCGCCAACTCGTCGAGCGCGAAGACGTCTCGCTGGGCGGTTTTCACAGCCCACCGCACACTACCGTTAGTTCGCTGCTCAATCGTTGCAGGTGCTTGGAAACAATTGCGATGTGGTGCCCTGGTGTGTAGATTTCAAGGGGACGCCACAAGTACTCTTGATTAGCAATGTCCCTCAGCCCACCTGATCATCTGCAACGGGCAAGCGCACGTACGCGCCGCTGCGATGATCAGGCGCGGGAGGGTGGTTTTAAGATCGAATCGGCGATTGAAGCAATAAGCCACTTCGGCAGTCGTCGCTGCGGATCGCGTTCCGCGAATCGCTGCCGTCAGAGCCACTCGCCGAACTTTTCCACCTTGTCGTCGCCGGCCTGCGGTCGGTCAGGCAAGACCAAGTGCTCGTATCCCTGCCTGACGGCCTGGTCTCGGATCGCGTGCACCCGGGAAACGGCATCTACGAACTCCTGCTCGGTCAGCTTGTGAATGCGATCTGGTGCCAGTAACTCGCGCAGCTCAGACGACTACTCCTGAAGGCAACGACAGCAGAGCGGCCCGCTCGCGCCCGGTCAGTGCGCGAGCGGGCGCGCCAGCGCCTCACGCCAGGCCAGCACCAGCGGCGACGGCGGACGGCCCTTCAGTTCCACGCGCCACAGGAGCCGGACCAGCTTGGGTGCGCCTGATAGCTTGAGGGCAGCCACTTCACGCAGCGCCAGCAGCTCGCGCACCACGCGCATCGGCAGCAGTGCCACCCCCAGGCCGGCCGCGACGGCGCGGGCGATGCCTTCGTTGCTGCCGATCTCTATGCATCGCTGTGGCCGGATCGCGAGTTCGTGCAGCAGCCGGTCGGCCACGTCGCGGGTGCCGGAGCCCGGCTCGCGCAGCAGCCAGATCTCGCTGCTCAGTGTGGCGGCGGTGAGGCGTCGGCTGCGCGCCAGCGGCGAGTGCACGCCAGCGACGACGCACAGCGGCTCCTCGCGCCACGTGTGCGCTGCAAGACGCGGGTCGTGCACATCGCCCTCGACCAGACCGATGTCGATGCGGCAGTCGAGCAGGGCCTCGCAGACCATCTGCGTGTTGCCCTGAACCACTTGCACATCGACGGCTGGATGGCGATGCACAAAGTCCGCCAGCAGTTGGGGCAGCCAGTAGGCACCCACGGTGGTGCTGGCCCCCACCCGCAGGCGACCGCGCTGCAGCCCCACGCGCGCCTGCACGTCTTCGATCGCGGCCCGCTCCAGCGCAAAGATGCCCCGTGCATGCTCGAACACCGCCGCACCGTCCGGCGTCAGTTGCACGCCCCGGGCGCTCTTGGGGCCGCCCGCGCCACGTTCGAGCAAGGGTAGGCCGATCTGGCATTCCAGCTCGCGCACGGCTTTGGAGACAGCGGGCTGGCTGATGAACAGGGCCTCGGCCGCGCGCGAGAAGCTTCGCAGCTCAGCCACAGTGAAGAACACGCGCAGCAGGTGAAGATTCAGTCGCATAACTTAAAGTTACGTTTTCTTGAAAAGAATGTATTGGACTCATGGTACCAGATGCAGGAAGCTGACGTGCATCGCGGCGCTCATAGCGGTCTCTAAGCGCCAGCCAACGTTTTCCGTGAAGGAGTCCGACCATGTCCACCTCGTTGTCCGCCACGACCTCTGCGCCTCCGACCTGGAGGACGCGTGCCTGGTTGCAAGGCCTGGCGCTGGCGGGGCTACTTGCCGCCGCCGCCATGGTGGCGGCGCAGACGCCTTGGGCGGGGCGCTGGGGCCTGTCGGCGCTGACGCTGGCCATCGTGCTGGGCATCGTGGCCGGCAACACGTTCTTTCCGGCCATCGCCGCGCACACGGCTGCCGGGGTCGATTTCTCCAAGAACCGGCTGCTGCGCGCGGGCATCGTGCTGTACGGTTTTCGCATCACCTTCCAGCAGATCGGCGCCATCGGCTGGGCCGGCGTGGTGATCGATGCGCTGATGGTGGCGCTGACCTTTGTTCTCGCGCTGCAGCTGGGCACGCGCGTGTTCAAGCTGGACCGGCAGACCTCGATGCTGATCGGCGCGGGCAGCGCGATCTGCGGCGCCGCCGCCGTGATGGCCGCCGAGCCGGTGGTGCGCGCGCAGGCGCACAAGGTGTCGGTGGCCGTGGCCACGGTGGTCGTGTTCGGCACGCTGGCGATGTTCGCCTACCCGCTGCTGTACCCGTACCTGCACCTGTCCGAGCAGGCCTATGGCGTGTACGCGGGCTCGACGATCCACGAGGTGGCGCAGGTGGTGGCCGCCGGGCGCAGCGTCAGCGAGCCGGCCGCCGCCACGGCCGTCATCGTCAAGATGCTGCGCGTGATGATGCTTGCTCCGTTCCTGCTGGCGCTGTCAAGGGCCGACCGGGCCGACGGACAGGGTGGCGCGGCCCGCATCACCATTCCCTGGTTCGCGCTGGTGTTCATCGCCGCCGCCGGCGTGAATTCGCTGGGGTGGCTGCCGCCGCAATGGGTCGCGGCCCTGGTGCAGCTCGACACCGTGCTGCTGGCCATGGCGATGGCCGCGCTCGGGCTGCGTACCCACGTGGGAGCCATCCGCCAAGCGGGCCTTAAGCCCTTGCTGCTGGCGGCCACGCTGTTCGGTTTTCTGATGGTCGGCGGCTATGGTGTGAACCGGGCCGTCAGCCACTGGCTGGGGTGAAGCATGCCGCGATGAGGCGATGAGTTTTGCGCCCAGGCGGGAATAAACCGGCCGACGCTCCCGTATACCTCAATGTCAACCTCATTTCTTCCACCCACGTACTAAGGACTACCGATCATGAAACGACTCACCGCCACCGCCACCGCCACCGCTTTCGCTCTCGCGACCCTGTTCAGCGGCACGGCGTTCGCCGGACCCGCCGACGACGCCCGCACGCACTTCCAGGCCATCGGCTCGGGCGATCTGGCCGTGCTGATGCGGGGCTACGCCGACAACGCCCAACTCACCTGGGTTGGGGGGCCGCTGGATGGCAGCTACGCGGGCGCTGACGCGATCCGCGGGGTCTGGGAGAAGTTCACCAAGTCGCAAGGGACTCTGAAGGTGTCGATCGACAAGGTGGAGGAATCGGCCAACCCCAAGGGCGCCACCGTGACGGCCAACGTGCAGTTCGAGGGCAAGCAGCCGATCAAGGTGCGCTACGTTCTGACCTATCGCGACGCCAAGATCGTCAACGAAACCTGGCAGATCGATCCGAAACTGTCAGTGGCCAGTTACTGAGCAGCCACGGGCGACGGCAGCGAACGGCGTCGGTGCGCGATGAAGGCCCAGGACGTGGCGTTGACCGAGGCGGGCGCGCTGATGGTGGCGGCCCTGCCGCGCCTGCGGCGCTACGCTCGCGCGCTGGTCGGCGACCACGCCGCTGCCGACGATCTGGTGCAGGACGCTCTGGAGCGGGCCTGGGCCCGCATCGACAACTGGCGGCCGGACGGCGACATGCGCGCTTGGCTGTTCAGCATTCTGCACAACCTGCATGTGGACCAGCGCCGCCGGCCCGCCGTGGTAGCCGTGCCGCTGGACGAAGAAGCGCTGGCGTCGCCGGTCAGGGCTTCACAGACCGACGGCCTCGAAATGAGAGATCTCGAAATTGCACTGCGGCAGCTCCCGCCCGAGCAGCGCGAGGTGCTGCTGCTGGTGGCGCTGGAGGACATGAGCTACGACGAGATCGCGCGCACGCTCGGTGTGCCGCTGGGCACCGTGATGTCGCGCC
>JBHIWE010000252.1:0-5865 GCA_041987645.1 Acidovorax sp.
TGCTGGGTATCGACCCCACGCCCAAGGACGACGGCGGCAAGGATGCTGCGCGCATCGGCGGCATCCGCAAATTCGTCAACGACTACTTCATGACCGCCCAGCGCGAGGCCGGAAAGAAGTTCACCGACACCGAGGTGGCCCAGCACGTCGATTCCCTGTTCGCCAAGAACGCCACCTTCCGTGGCTGGTTCTCCAACTCGTCGGGCCCGATGCTGTCGATGAAGGCTGGCGACATCCCGAGCACTGAAAAAGCCGCCATCGAGGCCGCATTCAAGCGCCAGGGAGTCGAGAAGCCCACCGACGCCCAGGTCATGGACATCTACTGGAAACGCCAGATCGCCCGCAAATGAACGAATACGACGACCTCATCACCCAGTCCCTGCAGCCTGACCCTGCCCAGGCTGCGCGCATCGGGTTCTCTGCGGCAGCCGATACCAACCCCGAGGCCTACGCCGAGGCCCGGCGCGTGGCCCGCCGCACTGGCGTCCCCGTGGACACGGCGCTCAACCTCCCCCAGGAGATGAAGCGCCAGGATCGCATGGGCTCCCTGGACTTCGACGCACTTGCCGCAACCTCGCCCGCAACGGCGGCGATCCTGGCGGACGTTGACCAGGCCAAGCTGGTGCACGACAACGTGGAGAGCATGAGCGGGATCGAAGGCGTGCTGTCTGCGCTGGGCGGTGCCGCAAAGTACGCAGTCAGCGCGCCCGGCGCTGCCCGGGGCGGGTTCGTCAGCGATGTGGGCCGCGCGGGCAGTGCTGGCCTGTCCGGGCTCCAGCGCGCGAGCGCCGGGGTGGTCGGCCTGGCCCAGGCGCCGTTTGATGTGGCCGCGCCGTTGGCCGATCCCCTGGTGGGTCGCATCCTTCCGGGTAACCCGCTGCGCGCCACGGCGGAAGGGCTGGCACGCTACCGCCAGAGCATCGAAGCGCAGGCCAAGGCGTCCATGCCCCGGGCGGACGGGCTGGTGGAGTCGGGCGTCTTCTCCGGCTTTTCTTCCCTGGCCAGCAACATGGCGGCGCTGCCACTGGCGTTCCTGCCCGGCGGCCAGTCTGCCGCGATGACCGCCATGGTCGCCCCGGTGGGCGGTCAGGCCTATGGCGAGGCACGCGACAAGGATGTGGGGGTGCTGCCCGCGCTGACCTTCGGCGCTTCCCAGGCGGCCATTGAGTACGCGACCGAGAAGCTGCCCGTTTCGCGTCTGCTGGGCGACGTGCGCGCGGGGTCGTCACTTTTGAAGACACTGGGGCACCAGGCTGCACTGGAAGTGCCCGGCGAGCAGATCGCCACCGTGCTGCAGGATCTGAACGAGTGGGCTGTTCTGCACCCAGAGAAGCCGTTTTCCGCCTATTGGGACGAGCGCCCCAGCGCCGCAGCCCAGACCCTGATTGCCACGCTGGTCGGGGTGGGGGGCAACGTGGCGGTGATGCGCGGTATCGACAGCGTCATCACCGGCGACGAAGAGAAAGCGCGGCGCGCGCAGGCCTCCGAGCAGCAGGCCCAACTGCTGCAACAGCTGACCGACCTTGCCAAGGCAGACAAGGTGCTGGCGCGCGATCCTGAAACCTTCGAGCAATTCGTTGCCAGCGCGGCAGAGGGCGGCCCGGCCACACAGGTTTTCATCGACGCGCAGACGCTCATGCAATCCGGCATGGCAGAGCAGCTGGCGGCTGTATCCCCGGCAGTGGCCGCGCAGTTGCCCCAGGCGCTGCAGGTTGGTGGTCAGATTGCCATCCCGGTGCAGGAATACGCCAGCCGCATTGCGGGCAGTGAATATGCCCAGAGCTTGGTCGATCACATCAAGACCGACCCCGAGGGGTTCAGCCGGGCCGAGGCTCAGCAGTTCATGGACACCCGGGCCGACGAGCTGAAAGCCCAGGTGGAACAGGCGCTGCAGCAGCAGGAGGGCGACAGCGCTTTCAAGCAGTCAGCCGACGCCGTGCGCGCCAACGTGAAAACCCAGCTGGACACGGCGGGCCGCTTCACGCCCCAGGCGAACGACGCCTACGCCGCCATGGTGGGCAGCTTCTACGCGGTGCAGTCGGCCAAGTTGGGCATGACGCCCGAGGCGCTGTTCCAGCGCTACCCGCTGCGCGTGGTGGCCGAATCCGTGGTGGACGGCCAGCAATTCGACCAGGCCCTGGCCACCCAGCCGCCCAAGGGGTGGAAGCATTCCACTACTGGGCAGGATGCTGCAAACCTGTGGGGCGCGCCGAAGGGTGAGACCAACGCCGTTTTCTGGACGGACCTGGAGGGCAAGCTGGCTCAGGATGCACCTGATCTGGTGGGCTACTCGCACTCAGTGGACCGAAGCCGGGTCGATCACATTCGCAAAAACCACGGCAACGAAGCCGCCGAAGCGTCACGCGGGCAGGTTGCCGTGACGGGCGCAGACGTTGCGCGCATCCCCGAGATCGTCACGGGCTATGACGCCATCGACACCAACGTTTCAGTTCCAGCGGAAGTAGGGCCGGAGAAGGTGCGGGGCGTTGTGTTCGCCAAGCAGTATGAGGATGGGACGGTGGTTTACACCGGGTTGGTTTCCAGCAAGCGCCAGAATGTGCGTGGAGCCACGCTGTGGAAGTATCCCCCATCGGTTGATGCCCAGACCGCCGTGAAGCGGGCTGTCGCCAAGCTAACGTCCGAAACGTATGGGGGCATGGGTGGGATTGTAGGGCCGACCGATGGAGGCGGCAACCTCAACCAGGCGGCGAGGGGCACGTTCAGCCCTTCCACCAACACCATTGCGCTGCTCAAGGACGCGGACCTTTCGACCTTCATCCACGAGACCGGGCACTTCTTTCTGGAGGTGCAGGTCGATATGGCATCGCGCCTGCAGCATGAGGCCGACGCCTTTGGGGGCGAGACCAACGGGCCAGACGAATCCCAGATCCTTGCCGACACGCGCGCCGTGCTGGACTGGTTCGGCATCCAGAGCCTGGCTGAGTGGCACAACCTCGATTTCGAGGAGCGCCGCGCGCACCATGAGAAGTTCGCGCGCGGCTTTGAGGCGTACCTGTTCGAGGGCAAGGCGCCCGGCATCGAGCTGCAGGGGCTGTTCCAGCGCTTTCGCGCGTGGCTGGTGGCCGTGTACAAAAATTTCAAGGCGCTCAACGTGGAGCTGACGCCCGAGGTGCGCGGTGTGTTCGACCGCATGCTGGCCACCAGCGAAGAGATCGCGCTGGCCGAGCAGGGCCGGAGCATGATGCCGCTGTTTGCTACCCCCGACCAGGCCGGCATGACCCCCGAGGCGTTCGCCGCCTACCAGGCGTTGGGGGTGGACGCCACCAACACCGCCACCGAGGAGCTGCAGGCCCGTGGGCTGCGCGACATGCGCTGGATCCAGAACATGCGCGGGCGCGTGATCAGCAGTCTGCAGCGGGAGGTGAAGGGCCTGCGGGCTGAGGCGCAGATCGAGGCGCGCCGCGAGGTCATGCGCCAGCCGGTGTATCAGGCGTGGCAACTGCTGTCCGGGCGGATCTCACGCGAAGACATGCTGCCTGCCGACGCCGCGCGCGCCACCTACCGCGAGGCCCTGGCCGAGTGGAATGCTCAACGGAAGGCGGCCGAGGCGGGGGCTGTTGAGCAGGCCCAGGCGGCGATCTGGGAGCAGTCGGACGAGGGCCGGGTCAAGTACCGGAAGGCCGACAGCGCCGCGAAAGCTCAGGCCAAAGTACTCAAGCGCGAGACTGCCGCTATCGATGCGGCAACCCGAGCGGAGCTACAAAAATGGGAGCAACAGAACCCCGCTCCACTTGATCCTGACTACCGCCCAAAGTCGGACCCCAACCGAATCGACCCCACCATGGACTCGCTGCTGGTGGCCATTGCCAAGCTGGGTGGGTTGGCCCGGGAGTCGGCAGCCAACCACCTGGGCGTCCACCCTGACGACTTCAAGGCGCAATCGGGCGTGTTCGGAAAGCCGGTGTTCCGCAAGACCGGCGGACTTACCGCCGACAGCATGGCCGAGGCGCTGACGGAGTATGGCTATCTGCCACGGGACGAGCACGGCAAGCACGATCTGCACGACCTGGAGGACAAGATCGCGCAGGAGGTGGGCGGCTCGCCCCAGTATTCCGCCGCTTTCGACTACAGCGCGCAGTTCGAGCCCGAGGCGCCCGGCTTCGCAAACCCAGCAGCACTATCGGCTGCGCGGCTGGACCTGGCGGCCCTGAGCGGTCTGGGCGTGCCCGCCGAGGTGGTGGCCCTGTTGAAGGAGCGAAAGATGACCGCGCCGGATGGCCTGCACCCGGATGTCGCGGCCGAGTTGATCCAGAACGCTGAAGGCCAGCCCGCTTTCACTTCGGGCGACGAGATGGTGCGCGCGCTGGCCGAGGCCATCCCGCCGCGTGAGGCCATCGAGAACATGACCGACCTCATCATGCTGGAGCGCCATGGCGACCTAGCCACTCCAGAGGCCATCGAACGGGCAGCGGACCAGGCGATCCACAACGACGTGCGTGCGCGGCTGCTTGCGACCGAGGCGAACGCCCTGGCCAAGGCCACGGGAGAAAGCCGCGTGCTGTCGGATGCCGCCAAGACCTTCGCCGCCGACATGATCGCGCGCTTGCAGGTCCGTGCTGTGCGCACTGGGCAATACGCTGGCGCCGAGGTGCGCGCCGCCAAGGCGGCGGAACGGGCGGCCAAGGCGGGCGACCTGTCCACGGCAGCGGCGGAGAAGCGCAACCAGCTGATCCAGCACCACGCCACCCGCGCAGCGCACAACGCCCTGGACGAGATCGACCGGGGCCTGCGCTACCTGCGCAAGTTCGACAGCGACATCAAGTCGCTCGATGCGGACTATGCGGAGCAGATCGCCAATCTGCTGGAGCGCTTCGACCTGCGCAAGGCGCAGAGCCTCAAGGCCGTGGACAAGCGCACGGCTCTGGCCCAGTGGCTGGCCTCCCAGCGCGAGGCGGGGCTGGAGCCCGACATTCCCGCGCAGCTGGAGAACGAGGCCTACCGCACGTCCTACAAGAACCTGACGGTGGAAGAGTTCCGGGGGCTGGTGGACACGGTGCGGCAGATTGAGCACCTGGGCCGCTTGAAGAACAAGCTGCTGACGGCGGCCGACCAGCGCAGCTACCAGGCGGCGCGCGACGAGATCGCCAGCGGCATCGCCGAGCATGCGCAAGGTCGGCAAGCCGACACGCGCACGCCGACCACCAACGCGGGGCGGGCGCTGCAAGGGCTCAAACGCTTCTGGGCGGCGCACATCAAGGTGGCCACCTGGGCGCGCGTCATGGATGGCGGCAAGGACGGCGGCCCGGTCTGGGAATACTTTCTGCGCAGCGCCAATGAGCGGGGCGACATGGAAACCACCATGCGCGCCGAGGCCACGGCCCGCCTGGCGGAAATCATGGCTCCCGTGTTCGCGCTGGGGAAGATGGGGGGCAAGGGGCAGTTTTTCCCCTCCATCAAACGCAGCCTGAACCGGGAGTCGCGCATCGCCATCGCGTTGAACGTGGGCAACGAAGGCAATATGCAACGCCTGCTGGGCGGCGAGGGATGGACCCGGGCGCAGATCGGCCCGGTGCTGCAGTCGCTCACGGCGCAGGAATGGCTGGTTGTGCAGGCGGTGTGGGACCACTTCGAGAGCTACCGGCCGCAGATCGCGGCGAAGGAACGGCGCGTGTATGGCAAGGAGCCCGCCTGGGTGGAGCCCACGCCGCTTTCCGTCACCACGGCTGACGGCCAGGTGCTGTCGCTGCGCGGCGGGTACGACCCCATCAAGTACGACCCGGCGGCCAGCCAGCGCGCTGATCAGCACGCCGACGCCGAGCGAGAGCGGGATGCCCGGACGGCCGTGATAGCGCCAGCCCGAGGCCATCACGGCGACCGCCGCCAGGATGAGCCCGGCCAGGATCC
>JBHIWE010000253.1:0-5864 GCA_041987645.1 Acidovorax sp.
ATGAGGTCGTCCATGAGCGTGCTCGACCGGCTTCGCGCCAAAAAGGCTTCAAGCGACGACGAAGGCGAACGCCATGAGGCGACCCTGAAAGACGTCGCCACGGCCATCGCTGCGGCGTCCGGCGCCGGCCGTGACGGCTGCGGCCCAAGTCACGCCCCCGCCCACCGCCAGCGCAGCGCCGGCGGCACGCCCCACCGCGACACTCCCGGCACCGCAGCGGAACGAAACAGCAACCGCATCGACCCCGGCTTCAGCCCCGGCGGCGCGCCCTCAGCCCTCCGCTGCACCGCGCCAGGCTGCGAGCCCCACCTCCGACGAAGTGGTCGTGCGCCCCGGCGACACGGCCGGCCGCATCGCCAGTGCCAACCGTCCCGCAGGCGTGTCGCTCGACCAGATGCTGGTGGCCATGATGCGCGCCAACCCCGATGCGTTCATCCGCGGCAACGTGAACCGCGTACGCGCCGGCGCCGTGCTTCAGCTGCCCGACGAGGCCCAGGCGCAGGCCACCCCGCCCGCCGAAGCGCGTCAGATCATCGCGGCGCAAAGCCGTGACTTCAACGAATTCCGACGCCGTCTGGCCGCGGCCGCACCCCGCGCCGAAGTGGCCGCCGCCGATCGTTCGGCCAGCGGTTCGGTGCAGACGCAGGTCGAAGACCGCAAGACCACCACGGCCGCGCCCGACAAGCTCACCCTCTCCAAGGGTGGCGTGCAGGCCAGCCGGGCCGAGGAGCAGCTCGCCAAGGACAAGCAGGCCCATGAGGCATCGGCCCGCATGGCAGAGCTCTCCAAGAACATCTCCGACCTGAACAAGCTGAGCGCAGCCTCTCCCGCAGCCAGCGCTGCCAGTGCGGCTGCCGCTGCCCCCGCAGCATCGGCCTCGGCTCCGCAAGACGATGCCACGGCCCAGACAGGTCTGGCCACCGCCGGGCCGCAGCCTGCCGCCAGCGCAGCAGCCGCTGCCGCCTCTGCGGCCGCGGATTCCGCGTCGGCTCCGGCCAGCGCGGCCGCCGCAACCCAGACGCCTGCATCGGCGCCAGCCAGCAGCCCCGCGGCAGCAGCGCCCCCCGCCGATGCGGTGCAGCAGCCCAGCTTTCTCTCAACCCTGCTGGAAGAACCCCTCGTGCCCGGTGCGGCGCTGGCCATCATCCTGGCGCTGCTGGGCTACGGGGGCTGGCGCGCCGCGAAGCGGCGCCGTGCCCAGGCGGCCGACAGCGCCTTCATGGAAAGCCGGGTGCCTCCGGATTCGTTTTTCGGCGCCAGCGGTGGCGAGCGTGTGGACACCTCCAACGGCGGGGGCACCAATTCCTCGCTGGCCTATTCGCACAGCCAGCTCGATGCCGGCGGCGACGTCGACCCGGTGGCCGAAGCCGACGTGTACCTGGCCTACGGGCGCGACCTGCAGGCCGAAGAAATCCTCAAGGAAGCAGCCCGCCACCATCCCGAGCGCGTCGCCATTCCCGCGAAGCTGGCCGACATCTATTCCAAGCGCCAGGACCGCAAGGCGTTCGAGAGCGTGGCGCGCGACGTGCTGCGCCTGACGAACGGGCAGGGCCCCGACTGGAGCCGAGTGGCAGATCAGGGCCGCAGCCTGGACCCCGGCAATAGCCTCTACGAGGCAGGCAGCTCCACGGCGGCCGAGGCCAGCACCCCCCCGGCACCGGAGGCCGTCGCACCGGGCGCCTTCGCCAGCGCTCTTGCAGGCGCGGCGGCGGCTGCCGGGCTGGCTCAGGCGGGATCGCCCGCCCCAGCACCCGCCGCCCCAGACCCAACTCCCACCTCGGCAGACACCTCCGGCGACGATCTGGACATCGACCTTGACCTGAGCGGCGACGCGCTGAGCGAAGCACCTCCCGCAGTGGAAGCGCCCACTGCCCCGCCGCCAGCCTCCTCCTTTGCGCAGGCCGCTGCAGCGGCAGCCGGCGCCTCGGCCGAGCCGGAAACCCCGCCCGCCCCGCCGCCTCTGCCCGATCTGGATCTGAGTGGCTTCGAGATGCCGCCCAAACCACAGGACAGTGCAGCGGCCAGCACCGCAGCGGAAGACGAGCACCTCGAACCGCTCGACTTCTCGGCCAGCGATCTGAACATGCTCGACGAGGCGCCCGGCACGGCGCCTGATGCCGACACACCGCCGCAGGAGCCGCGCGAATTCGATCTGGGCGATCTGTCGCTGGACCTCGACCTGCCGAACGCGGACACCTTGGCCGACGCCGCACCCGCCAGCGAGTCCGCCGCGCCGGCCGCTGACGGTGAAGCGGCGGCGGACGACCCGCTGGCGACCAAGCTGGCGCTGGCGGAAGAGTTCAACGCCATCGGCGACAGCGAAGGCGCGCGCACCCTGATCGAGGAAGTGATCGCCGAATCGTCGGGCGAACTCAAGGCCCGGGCACAACGCCTGCTGGCAGATATCGGCTGATGGGCCCGCTCGCGAGCGGCGCCCGCTCCCCGCGTGCGGGAGCCGCGCCATGAGGATCGCCCTGGGAGTGGGCTACAACGGGCAGGCCTACAACGGCTGGCAGAGCCAGCCTTCAGGCAACACGGTGCAGGACAGGCTGGAGGACGCGCTCACCCGCTTCGCCACCCAGCCGGTGGCGACGATGTGTGCCGGCCGCACCGACGCCGGCGTGCACGGCTTGATGCAGGTTGTGCACTTCGACACGCCGCTGGACCGCACACCCTTTTCCTGGGTGCGCGGCACCAACACTTTCCTGCCCCCCGACATCTCCGTGCAATGGGCGCAGCCCGTGCCCGACACCTTCCATGCCCGTGCCAGCGCCATCGCGCGGCGCTATGCCTACGTGCTGCTGCAGTCGCCCGTCAAACCCGGCGTGGAGACCGGCCGCGTGGGCTGGGTGTTCCACCCGCTCGACGGCGACGCCATGCGGGAGGCCGCGCAGCACCTGCTGGGCGAGCACGACTTCACCTCGTTCCGCGCCTCGGCATGCCAGGCCAAGTCGCCCATCAAGACACTGCGCCGCATCGACATCACCTGCCGCAGCACGGCGCCCGCGCAGGGCACTGCGGGCTCCGTCAGCGGTCCGCACGGCTGGGCGCCCGGCTACTGGCGCTTCGAGTTCGAGGGCAATGCCTTCCTGCACCACATGATCCGCAACATCATGGGCTGCCTGATCGCCATCGGCCGCGGCGACCGCCCGCCGGAGTGGATGCGCAGCGTGCGCGACGCGCTCTCACGCGATGCGGCGGCGCCGACGTTCTCGCCAGACGGGCTGTATTTCGTCGGGCCGTCGTACGACGCCGCATGGGGCCTGCCCTCGCATGCGGCTGCGTATGATTGGCTGCCATGACCTCTGCCGGCAGCCCGTTTTCCCACGCCCCCGCCCATCCCGAACCCCCATCACCGATCCCTGCCCCGCCCGCAGCGCGCACCCGCGTCAAGATCTGCGGGCTGACGCGCGAGGAGGACGTCGATGCCGCCGTAGCGGCCGGGGCCGATGCCGTCGGCTTCGTGCTCTACGCACCCAGCCCCCGGGCCGTCACGCCTGAACGCGCCGCACAGCTGGCCCGGCGGCTACCGCCCTTCGTCACGCCGGTGCTGCTGTTCGTGAACGAATCCGCTCCCAAAATCATAGCTACCAGCGCAATGATTCCGGGCGCTACGCTGCAATTCCATGGCGATGAAACGCCCGAAGACTGCCTTGCGGCCACCGGCGGCGGTGCCCGCCCCTACCTGCGCGCGGCACGTATTCCGCTGGGCGACGGCGCGACGCGCTTCGACCTCGTAAAATATGCGCTCGATCACTCTCACGCCCAGGCCATATTGCTCGACGCCCACGTCGAAGGCTATGGCGGCGGCGGCAAGGCATTCAATTGGTCACTCCTGCCTCCAAGCGTCGACTCTCACCTCGTTTTGTCTGGTGGACTCACGCCTGCAAACGTGACCGATGGCATCTGGCAGGTACGGCCGCGCTGCAAGACGCTGGCCGTTGACGTCTCCTCCGGCGTCGAAGCCGACGGCCCCGACGGCAAGCCCATCCGGGGCGTCAAGGACGCCGACAAGATCCACCGCTTCATCGCCGCCGTGCGCGCGGCCGATGCAGCCCCTGCACCTTCCATTCTCTGATGTCCGACTATTCCTTTCCCGATGCCGCGGGCCATTTCGGCACCTACGGCGGCAGCTTCGTCAGCGAGACGCTGACGCATGCCATCAACGAGCTGAAGGACGCCTACGCGCGTTATCAGCACGACCCGGAATTCCTCGCCGAATTCCACTACGAGCTGGCGCACTTCGTCGGCCGGCCCTCGCCGGTCTATCACGCGGCCCGCACCAGCCGGGAGCTGGGCGGCGCGCAGATCTTCCTCAAGCGCGAAGACCTCAACCACACGGGCGCGCACAAGATCAACAACGTGATCGGCCAGGCCATGCTCGCCAAGCGCATGGGCAAGCCGCGCGTGATCGCCGAAACCGGCGCCGGCCAGCATGGCGTGGCCACGGCCACCATCTGCGCCCGCTACGGACTGGAATGCGTTGTCTATATGGGTGCTGAAGACGTCAAGCGCCAGAGCCCCAACGTCTACCGCATGAAGCTGCTGGGCGCCACGGTGGTGCCGGTCGAATCGGGCAGCCGCACGCTCAAGGACGCGCTCAACGAGGCCATGCGCGACTGGGTGGCCAACGTGGACAACACCTTCTACATCATCGGCACGGTGGCCGGACCGCACCCCTACCCGATGATGGTGCGCGACTTCCAGAGCGTGATCGGCAAGGAGTGCATCACGCAGATGCCCGAGCTGCTGGCCGCCCAGCGCATCGCCTCCGAACAGCCCGACGTGGTGGTCGCCTGCGTAGGCGGCGGCAGCAATGCCATGGGCATCTTCCACCCCTACATCCCGTACCCCAAGACGCGCCTGATCGGCGTGGAGGCGGCCGGCGAAGGGCTGGACAGCGGCAAGCATTCCGCCTCGCTGCAGCGCGGCAGCCCCGGCGTGCTGCACGGCAACCGCACCTTCATCCTGCAGGACGACAACGGCCAGATCACCGAGACGCACAGCATCAGCGCCGGCCTCGACTACCCCGGCGTGGGCCCCGAGCACGCCTGGCTGCAGGAGCTCGGTCGCGCCGAATACGTGGGCGTGACCGACCGCCAGGCGCTGGAGGCCTTCCACGCCCTCTGCCGCACCGAAGGCATCATCCCGGCGCTCGAATCCAGCCACGCCATGGCCTACGCCATGCAGCTGGCGCCCACCATGCGGCCCGACCAGTCCATCCTGGTGAACCTCTCCGGCCGTGGCGACAAGGACATCGGCACGGTGGCCGATCTATCCGGCGTGGATTTCTACGATCGCCCCTCCATGCGGGGCCATACCGTCAAGGGAGGGCCCGCAGCATGAACGCCCCCGCCAACAGCACCGCCAGCGCAGCCCCGGCCGCGCCGCGCACCCGCATCGCCACCACCTTCGCCGCCCTGCGCCAGCAGGGCCGCAAGGCGCTGATCCCCTACGTCACGGCCGGATTTCCGTTCGCCGACATCACGCCCGCATTGATGCACGGCATGGTCGAGGCCGGTGCCGACGTGATCGAGCTGGGCGTGCCCTTCTCCGACCCCATGGCCGACGGCCCTGTCATCCAGAAGGCCGGCGAAAAGGCGCTGGCGCTGGGCATCGGCATGGCGCAGGTGCTCGAGCACGTGCGCGTCTTCCGCCAGCGCAACCAGGCCACGCCGGTGGTGCTGATGGGCTACGCCAACCCGGTGGAGCGCTACGACCAGCGCCACGGCGCGGGTGCCTTCGTACGCGATGCAGCGGCGGCCGGCGTCGATGGCGTGCTCATCGTGGACTACCCGCCCGAAGAATGCGAAGCCTTCGCCGCCAGCCTGCGCGCGCACGGCATGGACCTGATCTTCCTCTTG
>JBHIWE010000254.1:0-5854 GCA_041987645.1 Acidovorax sp.
GTGACGCCGAACAGCGGGCTGCGCAGGGCCCGCGCCAGCGAGAGGTCGTGCCCGGGCGAGACCAGCGCATCGAGCAGCGCCACCACGTCCTGCACCTCGGGCGCCTCGCCCAGGTCGGCCTTTTCGGGCTGCACGCAGGGGATATGCAGATCGCGCAGCGCGTCCTGCAGGGCCGCGAGCCGGTCGCGCTTGCGGGCCAGCACCATGATCTCGCGCGGCGGCACGCCGGCGGCGATGCGCGCGGCCACCCAGCGCGCGGCCTGGGCGCTTTCGCGCATGCGCAGGGTTTCCTCGGCCTCGTGGCGCGGCTGGGTCAGGCTGTCGCGCCAGGCCATCGGGTCGGCGGCGGGGGCGCCCTCTTCCTCCCCATCGGCATCGGCATCGCTGTCGCCGGTGATGGGCGGCAGGCTGAGCAGGCTGCCCGGGTCCGCCGATTCGGTGGTGTGGTCGCGAAAGCCCGCGTATTCGCCGGCCGCCTGCGCGGCCTGCATGGCGACGTTGACGGCAGCGATCACGCCCTGGGCGTTGCGGCGCGTGTGGTCGCAGCTGAGCTGGTCGCCGCCCAGCGCCTCGCGCACGAAGGCCTGCGCGGCGAGGAACACCTGCGGCTCGGCGCGGCGGAAGCGGTAGATGCTCTGCTTGGGGTCGCCCACGATGAACACGCTGGGCGCGGCCTGCCCGCCGCCCGAGCCCGCATAGCCCGACAGCCAGGCATGCAGCGCCTGCCATTGCAGCGGGTTGGTGTCCTGGAATTCATCGACCAGCAGGTGGCGCACGCGGGTGTCCAGGCGCTCTTGCACCCAGCCGCTCAGCACGTCGTCGGACAGCATCACCAGCGCGGTGCGCTCCACGTCGTTCATGTCCACCCAGCCGCGTTCGCGCTTGAGCGCGGCGAAGCTGGCGATGAGGCAGCGCGCCAGCCGCGCCATGCGCTGCTGGTGCAGCCAGGCCTGGTGCTGGCGGCGCGCCAGCAAGAGGCGCTGCAGCTCGGGCTCGGCGGCCTGGGCGGCGGGGAACTTCTCGAGGTTCTTACCGAGGCGGTCTTCCTTGGCGACGAAGAAGGCGCGGCGCAGGCGGTCCAGCCGCTCGTCCAGGTCGGTGCAGTTCCAGGCGTCGATCACCGCGTCGGCGGCCTTCTGCGGCGTCTTGTTGGACTCGGTGCCCAGCGCCCGCGCCCAGCCCTGCCAGCGCGACTGGGCAGCCTCGCCCGCCAGCGCATGGGCGGGCGTGGGCAGGCCGGCGAATTCGAGGCAGTGGGCGGCGAAGGACGGCACCGAGGCGTCGATCACGCCGGACTCGTCGGCCAGGGTGAATTCGACGCGCTTGTCCAGCGCGCTGGCCAGCGCCTTGTGGGTCTGCGAGCGGCCGTGGGCGGCGATGCAGGCGTCGTAGTCGGCACGCAGGGCGGCATCTTGCGCCACCGCCTGCAGAAAGGGGCGCCACACCTCACGCACGGCCTGGGCGTCGTCTTCCAGCAGCTCGAAATGCGCCGGCAGGCCCTGGGCTTCCAGCACCGCCAGCGGCGCCGTGCCCAGCAGCGCGGCGAACCAGCTGTGGAAGGTGCGGATCTGCACCGGCCGGCCCGATTCGAGCATCTGACGATACAGTTTTTGTAGCAGCAGGCCCTGTTCCCGTGCGCGCTCCGGGCCGATTCCGCGTGCGATCAGCTCGCGCTCCAGCTCGGGCAGCGGCGCGGCGGAGAACGCCTCCAGCCATTCCTGCAGCCGCTGGCGCATCTCGCCGGCCGCCTTCTTGGTGAAAGTGATGGCCAGGATCTCGTGCGGGGCGCAACCGCCCAGCAGCGCGCGCAGCATGCGCGAGACCAGCATCCAGGTCTTGCCCGCGCCCGCGCAGGCTTCCACGGCCACGCTGCGCTGCGGATCGCAGGCGATGGCATAGAAGGCCTGCCGCGACACGGGCCGGCCGTTGTGTTCATAGGCGGCTTGCACGCGTTGCTCCGTCATGTCCAGAAGTCCTTGCGGCACAGCCCGCGTGCGGCGCACCAGTCGCACACCGCGCCCTCGCCCAGCGCGGGCATGGGCGCGCCTTCGGCGATGCGCGTGAAATCGTGCAGGATGCCTTCGACCAGCTGGTCGCGCAGGGCGACCACGTCTTCCTGCTCGTGGGTGCGCGTCTCGCCGCGCTCGCCCACGTTGACGTAGGCGGCGCGCAGGGTGTCGTCGCCCAGCAGCGCGGCGTAGAACGCCAACTGCGTGTCCTCGGTGCCGGCGTTCACGCGGCGGCGGGTGACGGCGTCGTTCTCGGTCTTGTAGTCGATCACCAGCGTCGTCGGCTCGCCGCCGCCGGGCGGGTGCACCGCGTCGATGCGGTCCAGCAGGCCCACCAGCTCCAGGGCGCCCAGCGGCTGGGTGGCGGCGACCTCGGCCTGGCGGAAGCTCGCGCCCTGGGCCTCATGCCCCGCCAGCCATTGCAGGTAGCCGTCGCGCAGCGCGGGCCAGCCGGAGGCGAAGGGCAGGAATTCGCCCGCCTCGGCCAGCCGCTGCGCGCGGGTGACCTGCTCGGCGGCGGCGTCCATCAGCGCCCGGCGGGCGGCCGGCTCGCTCGTGGGCGCGTCGTGCAGCGCTTCGTGGAACTGCTGCAGCACGGCGTGCAGCCAGGTGCCGAAATCGCGCTTGTCCACCTCGGCGCCCAGCTCGTCGGCCTCCTGCAGCTGCAGCTGGCGCAGCGCGAAGAAGCGGTACGGGCAGTGGCGCAGGTCGGAATACGCGGTGGACGAGAGCTTGCGCACCGGCAGGCGCTCGCCGCTGGGCAGGGGCCTGGCGGTGGGCGCGGCGGGCACGGTGCGCTCGGCACGGCAGTCGCCGCCGGGCTGGGCGCGGTGGTCCAGCTCCAGCGCCAGCACCAGGGGGCTGGCCAGCAGCGGCTCACCGCCCTCGTCGCCGGTGCGCCAGAGCACATCGACGAAGGGCGTGCCCAGCGCGCCCTGCCAGGCGGCGCGCTGCGCGGCCTCCAGCGCGGCGCGCCCGGGCAGGCCCAGGCCCTCGCGCTGCGCCTGGGTCCAGGCGCCGGGCGGCTCGGGCGCGGCCTGCAGGCGCTTTTCGTCGCAGCCGGGCAGCACCAGCGCACAGAACGGCCGGCCCAGCAGCTGCGGCAGCGGCATCACCACCACGGGCGCCTGGGCCAGGTAATCGGGGCGGTAGCGGCCGGCTTCCAGCACTTCGTTGACCCAGCGGGTGAAGTCGGTGAGCGACATGCGCCGCCCGGCGCCGGCCAGGGCCTGCAGGTCGGCATCCAGGCCCTCGTCCAGCCGCAGCGCCGCGATCACGCCGGCGCCTGCCGGGTCGGCCATCAAGCCCGGCCACAGGCCGCAGACCTGCAGAAGCCCGCGCAGCGCGGCGATCCAGGCGGCCAGCGGGCGGGCGGCGCGCAGCGGCTCCCGCCAGGCCTGCGCCTGGGCGACCAGGGCCACGGCCCCGGCCAGAGCCGGATCGCGGCTGGCGTCGATGGCGCCTGCGGCGCTCCACTGGCGCGGGCCGGCGCGGCGCAGCCACTTCTCCAGCGCACGCAGGGCCGGCGCGGGCGCGGCGGGCGACTGCTTGAGCCAGTCAAGCACGGCGTCGGCCGTGGCGTCCCAGGCGCAGGCGCGCAGCGCGGCCATGGCCTGAGCGGCGGCGCGGGTGGTGGAGAGCGTCCAGCCGTTCTCGTCGTGCACGGCCACGCCCGCGCCGTCCAGCAGCGCGCTGATGCGCCGCGTGAGCGCCCGGTCGTTGGCCGCCAGGGCCACGGGCACGCGGCCGCTGTCGAGGTGACGCAGCACGCAGGCGGCGGCGCGCTGGGCTTCGTCTTCGGCGTCGATGGCGGCATGCAGCGCGGCCGGGTGCTGTGCGCTCTGGCCCAGCGCACCGGGCAGGTCGATGCACAGGGCCGCTTCGCCCCACTGCGCCAGGAGCGCCTGGGCCAGCGCGTCGGGCTGGTAGCCCTGCAGCACGACGAGCGCCTCGGTGCCTTCGCGCACGGCGGGCTCGAACAGCACGTCGCAGGGCGGCTGCGAGGCCAGCACCCATTCCAGCGCGATGCGCGCCGCAGCGGCTTCGAGCCGCAGGGCGCCGCCGTCGCCGCTGGCGGGCAGCAGCGCGCGGGCGGACTGCGCCCAGGCGTCGCGCTGCGCGGGCGGCACGGCAGCCAAGGCAGCGAAGAGCTGCGCGGCCATCTCCAGCAGCGGGCCGGCCAGCACCTCGCGCTGTGCAGCGAGGCCCGCGCGTTCGAGCAGGTCCCGCGCATTGACGGCATCGCGCGCCACATCGCCCGTGAATTCGCTGCCCTCGATCTGCGGCTGACCCAGCTGTCGGGCCCAGTTGCGGGTGGTCTCGAAGCGGGGCGAGAAGCCGTCGGGAAAATGCCGCGCCCAGAGGCGCCGCCCCTCGGCCATGAGCTGGGCGTAGGGCACCAGCACCACAGTGGCGGCCAGGTGGGCGCCGCGGGCCTCGGCGTGGGCCCGAACGCGCTCCAGCACAGCGGCCCAGGAGCGCTCCAGGCCATCGTTTCTCGCTATGACTGTCATAGCGGGCGAGCCGCTTGGCATAACGGGGTGCGGGGAATCGGTTTCTGTCACAATGAAGAGACTTTATCCGTACCCGCCCACCAATATCTGCACACACAAGGATTGCGCCATGGCAAGCGAACTCATCAAACACATCTCCGACACCAGTTTTGAAGCCGACGTGCTGAAGTCCTCCGGTCCGGTGCTGGTGGATTACTGGGCCGAATGGTGCGGCCCGTGCAAGATGATTGCCCCGGTGCTGGACGAACTGGCCACCACCTATCAAGGCAAGCTGACCATCGCCAAGATGAACGTGGACGAGAACCGCGAGATTCCGGCCAAGTTCGGCATCCGCGGCATCCCCACGCTCATGCTGTTCAAGAACGGCGAACTGGCCGCCACCAAGGTCGGTGCCATGAACAAGGCCCAGCTGTCGGCCTTCATCGACCAGAGCCTGGCCTGATCCTCCCCCGCTCTCGCCGCCCGGCATGCACGGGCGACGAACCCCGGCGCTGCAGCTCATTCACGCAGCTGGCGCCGCCCACCGCCCTCACGGTGGCGCTCCCGAAATTTTTCCTGTCATAATCCACAGCGATCACCAGCGCGCACCGCATAGGCGTCTGGTCTCAGATCCCAGGCTAGCCCGGCCCGCACGACGGCCTCTACGGCGCTCCCAGCCTCCTCCCCTCTGCTCTGACCCACATCCCACTCCGCCAGGGAGTCTCCCCATGCACTTAAACGAACTCAAGGCACTGCACGTGTCTGAAGTCCTCAAGCAGGCCGAAGAGCTTGAGATCGAAAACACCGGCCGCATGCGCAAGCAGGAGCTGATGTTCGCCATCATCAAGAAGCGCGCCAAGGCCGGCGAACAGGTGTTCGCCGACGGCGTGCTGGAGATCCTGCCCGACGGCTTCGGCTTCCTGCGCAGCCCCGACACCAGCTACACCGCCAGCACGGACGACATCTACATCTCGCCCAGCCAGGTGCGCCGCTTCAACCTGCACACGGGCGACATGATCGAAGGCGAAGTGCGCACGCCCAAGGATGGCGAGCGCTACTTCGCGCTGACCAAGCTCGACGCCGTCAACGGCGGCCCGCCCGAGCAGAACAAGCACAAGGTCATGTTCGAGAACCTGACCCCGCTGTTCCCCAAGGAGCAGATGAAGCTCGAGCGCGACATCAAGGGCGACGAGAACATCACCGGCCGCATCATCGACATCGTGGCCCCCATCGGCCGCGGCCAGCGCGCGCTGGTCGTCGCACCGCCCAAGAGCGGCAAGACGGTGATGATGCAGCACATCGCCCACGCCATCACGGCCAACAACCCCGACGTGCACCTGATGGTGCTGCTGG
>JBHIWE010000255.1:0-5790 GCA_041987645.1 Acidovorax sp.
AGGAAGGTGTACCGCACACGAGGGCAGGCCCGTTCAGATGTGTTCGACTACATCGAGTGCTTCTACAACCCGACGCGCCGGCATTCGACGCTCGGCTATCTCAGTCCCGTACAGTTCGAGCAAGCTCAAAAAGCTTAGGTCGGTGTCAACGACACCGGCAGCAGCCCACCTTGATAGCGCCCCTTCGAAGAAGGATTTGTGAGAAGACATTTAGTAGCCGGCAGCAATCAGCTCCTTGAAGTCTGCGACGAACTCGGGCCGCAGGTAGAACTTTCGATAGGCCTTTTCGACCAAGCCAAAGAACTCATCGGGACGCCGCCAGGTGACGCCATGTAACCGCTCCTTGGCATGCCCCTCCTGCGCGTGATGATCGTTGTACTTCACAAGATCATCGAACCTGAAGCCCATGCGTGCAAGGCGCCGATACGTACGGCGCTCGGCAACGTCAGCCTGCTGTCGTGGCGCCCAACCACCTGCAACGCCAGTTCATCGTGGCCGAGCCCAACCAATCCTGGGTGACCGACATCACGTACATCCGCACCCATGAGGGCTGGCTGTACTTGGCTGTGGTGGTCGATCTGTTCTCGCGTCAGGTGGTCGGATGGTCAATGGGCAGCCGCATCGATACCAGCCTGGTGCTTGACGCGCTGATGATGGCCTTGTGGCGCCGTCAGCCTAAGAAGCCGGTCACGGTGCATTCGGACCAGGGCAGCCAATTCACCGGTCACGAATGGCAAGACTTCCTGCGCGACCACAACCTGGTCAGCAGCATGAGCCGTCGCGGTAACTGCCATGACAACGCCGTGGCCGAGAGCTTCTTCCAACTGCTCAAGCGCGAGCGCATCCGCCGCCAGACCTACCCGACCCGCGATGACGCGAGAGCCGATGTCTTTAATTACATCGAAATGTTTTACAATCCCAAGCGCCGTCACGGCACTGCCGGTGATACTTCGCCGGCGGAGTTCGAGAGACGCCATTCCCAACGGCTCAAAAGTGTCTAGGGAATCCGGGGCGATTCAGTGCCCAGGCTGCGGGTGATGTGAGTTCGGCCCGTGGGATAGGCCAACCGCACGTCGGCAGGGATGCGCCGACGCAGGTATTTGATGGCGTGACTGCCGCGCTCGTAGATGGATTCGCAGACTGCTTTCATGGGGCTTGTAACACCGGGCTGTGTGACAGCCTGTGTGACAACCTCAAGAGCACCCTGAAATGAAAAGTGCCTGATTCCTTAGGAAATCAGGCACTTGGAGCGTGGTCGCTTAATTTATGGGGTGGCTGATGGGACTCGAACCCACGACGACAGGAATCACAATCCTGGACTCTACCAACTGAGCTACAGCCACCGAAGAGTTAAATTATAACCCGAAAATTCGGGCCGAACCGATTCTCTCCAAAATCATTCTGCAGCCGGCCTCGGCGCCTTGATGCGAACGTTGAAGCGTTGCTTCAGTAGGTCGTAGTAGGCCAGTGCTTCCGCCGAGCCCCAGGCTTGCTGGTACTGCTGATGCAGCTGCCGGGTGGTGGCGGCATCGGGAGAGGTGCGCTCGATCACGCGATTGATCTTCACGACCGCATAGCCTTGCGCGCCCAGGTCCACACCCGTCCAGGCCGGGAGCTGATCTGCCGGAGCCTGCAGCGCGGCGGCGACCAGGGCGCGGGGTTGGCCCTGCATCTGATCGCGGGCGATCGTCATCGGCGCGCCCAGGCCCGCGGCGGTCGCAGGCGCGGCCTTCCAGGCGGCCAGCTGGGTCTCGCCTTCCCTGCGCGCCATTTCGGCAGCTTTGTCGGCGATGAACATGTCTCGCACCTGATCGCGCACCTTGTCGAAGGGCAAGGTCTGCGCGGGGGTGTAGGCAGTGATGCGACCTGCAGCCATGGTGTTGGGCGCGATCTCGACGGCTTCGGTATTGCGCTTGTTCTGCAGCGAGTCCGGTTGAAACAGCGCTTCGAGAAAGCGGCTGTTCGCCAGCGGGCCGGTGGAGCCGGGCTTGGGCAGGCGCGACACGTCGGTGGCGGTCTGAATCTTCAGCTTGAGCTTGTCTGCCACGGGCTTGAGGCTGTCGGGTTGCTCGTACACGCTGTTGGCGAAGGTCTCGGCGACTTCGGCGAACTTGCGCTGTGCCTGCTGCTGCTTGACCTCGGTCTCCAGCGACGCGCGCATTTCTTCGAAACTCGGCTGACGCGGGGCCTTGATGTCGTTCAGTTGGATGATGTGGTAGCCGAAATCGCTGGTCACCACGTCGCTGATGTCGCCCTTCTTCATCGCGAAGACCGCATCCTCGAAAGGCTTGACCATGGCGCCGCGGCCGAAGAAGCCCAGGTCGCCGCCGGATGGAGCGGAGCCTGGGTCCTGCGATTCCTTCTTGGCGATGGCGGCGAACGAGGCCGGATTCTTCCGCACCTCTGCCAGCAGCGCCTCGGCACGGGCCTTGGCCTTTTCACGATCGGCGGCAGGCGCGTCCTTGGGTGAATTGATCAGGATGTGGCTGGCTCGGCGCTCTTCCTTGCCGGCCAGGCGTGCCTGGTTTTCCTGGTAGTAGCTGCGCAGATCGCTTTCGCTCAACGTGATGCCGGCGCGCACGGCATCGAGGTCGAGCACCACGTATTCGACGCTGGCCTCTTCGGGCTGCTGGAAGCGTGCGGTGTGGGCTTCGTAGTAGGCCTGAAGCTCGCTGTCGGTCGGAGTGATCTTGGCCGTGAACGTGGCGGGCGTGAAGCGTGCGATCTGCACATCACGACGCTGGTAGAGCGCGTCGAGTGCGAGCTTGGACTCGGCACTGCTACTGAACGAAGACGAGATTACCGAGCCCATGACCTGATTAACGGCGATGTCGTTGCGCACACGGCTCTCGAAGCCCTCTGGCGTCATGCCCTGGGCACCGACCAGCGCGCGATACGCTTCGGCGTCCATCGAGCCGTCGGGGCGCTTCAGGCTGGCGATGGCGGGAATGTTCTGCAGTTCCTGCGCCAGACGCGCATCGCTCACGCCCAGATGCATCTTCTTTACCGTCGCCTGCAGCACGCGGTCGCGCACCATGCGCTCCAGCGTCGCGTAGCGCGCGGCGGGCGTATCCAGCAACTTGCCGTCGATCTGCGGCGACTGGGCGCGGATGCGGTCGGTCTCGGCGCGGTGGGCGCTGTCCCATTCGGCCTGCGTGATGTCGTGGCCATCGACGCTGGCGACCACCGGACTTTTCTCGGAAAAGTAGTTGTGGTCGATGCCGACGAGCACAAAAGACGGAATGATCAGCAAGAACAGCAGGATCATCACGATCTTGGAGTGCTTGCGGATGGATTCGAACATGATCGATCTTTCAATGCGGCAAAAGAAAAGGCGAACTTTCGTTCGCCTTTAAGGGAGGGTGGTGGTGGGTGCTGACGGGGTCGAACCGCCGACCTACGCCTTGTAAGGGCGCCGCTCTACCAACTGAGCTAAGCACCCCACCTTGACTGGTGTCAGTTCAGGGCATCCTTCAATGCCTTGCCCGGACGGAACTTGGGCACCTTGGCGGCCTTGATCTTGATGGTTTCGCCGGTGCGGGGATTGCGGCCGGTGCGGGCGGCACGCTTGCCGACGGCGAATGTGCCAAAACCGACGAGCGACACCGTGCCACCCTTCTTCAGGGTCTTCTTGACCGCCTCGATCGTGGACTCCAGAGCACGCGCTGCGGCAGCCTTGGAAATGTCGGCGTTGTTTGCAATGTGCTCAATCAGTTCGGTTTTATTCACAAGAAGCCTCTCGGGAAAAGAGTGGAGTAGATGTCTTTTGCAAAATCTGACCTTCGCCCGCGCCCCTTGAGCGGGTGTGGAAATGACGACGGGTGAAGGTAAAGGCAGCAGCAGTCAGGCTGCAGAGATTAGAGCCATCGGGTTTGCGGGTGTCAATACGAAGACAGCCGCAGAGCTGTATGCGGGAGGCGATTCTAGTCGCATTTGCACCCCGTTACAGGCACCGCTGCAGCGCGCCTGCAACGATCTTGCCGGCGATCAGCACCGCACGCTCAGCGCTTCACTCGGGCCCGGATTTCTGGCAGAGCCTTCTGCAGGTAGTAGACCATCGACCATACGGTGAGGACGGCCGCCACCCAAATGAGCCCTGTTCCCCATAGGCCGGTGTCAATCACGCCAAAGAGCCGGCCGTCGTACAGCAGGAAGGGAATGGCGACCATCTGCACCGTGGTCTTGACCTTGCCCAGCATATGCACCGCCACGCTCTTGCTGGCGCCGATCTGGGCCATCCATTCGCGCAGAGCGGAGATGGCAATCTCGCGGCCGATGATGATGAGGGCGACGAACACGTCGGCACGCTGCAGATGCACCAGCACCAGCAACGAGGCGCAGACCAGGAACTTGTCGGCGACCGGGTCGAGGAAAGCGCCGAAGGACGAGGTCTGGTTGAGCTTGCGGGCCAGGTAGCCGTCGAGCCAGTCGGTGGCGGCGAACACCACGAACATGACCGTAGCAATGAGGTTGCGCGTGGCGGGCTCAAGCGGCGCGTAGAACACCCCCACGATCAAAGGTATCGCGACGATGCGCGTCCAGGTCATGATGGTAGGGATGGTCAGGAACATGGGCGCGATTGTGTCACGCGCCAGACCGCTCCGGCGGCTGATGTTCCCGCTCACCGTCAGCGCAGGGCCCGGTAGATCTCTTCGGCCAAGTCGCGCGAGATGCCGTCCACCGTCGCCAGGTCCTCCACGCTGGCCGCGGCTACCCCACGCACGCCGCCGAAGCGCTGTAGTAGTCGCGCACGCTTCTTGGGGCCGACGCCGCTGATTTCCTCCAGCTGGCCACCTCCGACGCGCACCTTGGCCCGTGCAGCGCGCATGCCGGTGATGGCGAAGCGGTGGGCCTCATCGCGGATCTGTGCCACCAGCATCAGGGCGGCGGAATCGCGCCCCAAATAGACCTTCTCGCGGCCGTCGGCAAAGACCAGTTCTTCCAGCCCCACCTTGCGGCCCTCGCCCTTTTCCACGCCGACGATGCGGGTCAGGTCGAGTCCGAGCTCGGTGAACACCTCGCGCGCCATGCTGACCTGGCCCTTGCCGCCGTCGATCAGCACCAGATCGGGTAGGCGAGCCTGGCCTGCCGCGGGCTCGGCACCGCCGGCCTCGCGCTGCGCTTCGGCCACCTTGCTGTAGCGCCGCGTGAGCACCTGGCGCATGGCGGCGTAATCGTCGCCGCCGGTGATGCCTTCGATCTTGTAGCGGCGGTATTCGCTGCTCTGCATCTTGTGGTGATGGAATACCACGCACGAGGCCTGGGTCGATTCGCCCGCCGTATGCGAGATGTCGAAGCACTCGATGGTGAGCGTCGCCAGGTCCTCCACTTCCAGGTCCAGCGCCTCGGCCAGCGCGCGGGTACGGGCCTGCTGCGAGCCCTCTTCCGCCAGCAGCCGCGCGAGTTGAATTTCGGCATTCTTCTGCGCCATCTCCAGCCAGACCCGGCGCTGCTCGCGCGGTTGGTGGACGGCGGAAATGCGCGCGCCAACTTGCTCAGAAAGCGCCGCAAGCAGACGGCGGTCCACGGCCTCGCTGGTGACCAGAACGGGCGGCACAGGCACGGCGATGTAGTGCTGGGCGATGAAGGCTTCCAGCACCTGGGCCTCGATGGGACGCGCAGGCGCCGGCGGGCGGGCGGCTGGCTCACCATCCCCTGCCACGGCTTCGGGAGCTTCCGCAGCAGACGAGGCCTCGGCGGAGTCTTCAGTCTGAAAGATCGCAGCGGCGTCCTCCACATGCACGGGAAAGTAGGCCCGGTCACCCAGGTGCCGGCCACCGCGCACCATCG
>JBHIWE010000256.1:0-5782 GCA_041987645.1 Acidovorax sp.
TGCCCCTCGCCCCTCTGCCCCTCGATTCCTCCCGCTCTTTCCCGACGCCATGACGCCGCCTCTCACCCCGACGCCCGCTTCGGCGAACAGCGATGCCCAGGGCTTTCCGGCGCTGGCGGCGCAGCTGCGCCCGCTGCGGGCCCTGCTGGGCGTGGTCCGCCACGGCAGCACCACGCAGGCCGCCCGCGCCATGCACCTGTCGCAGCCGGCCGTGGCGCGGGCGGTGCAGCAGCTGGAGGCCGCCTGCAGCGTGCCGCTCTTTCAGCGCGGCGCGCGCGGCATGATGCCGACGGCGCCCGGCAGCCAGTTGGCTGCGCGCACCGAGGCCCTGCTGGCGCACCTGACCACCGGCGCGGCCGAAGCGCATGCCGCCGCCGTGTCCGTGTCGGGTGGCCGCCGCCGCGTGCCGGTGCCGCCGCGGTTCGCCGACACCGTACCCGCCGGGCAGTTGCGCGCGCTGGTGGCGATCGCTGGCTGCGGCAGCGAATCCCTGGCCGCAAGGCGCTTGGGCATCGGCCAGCCTGCTGTGCATGCGGCGCTGGCGGGGCTGGAGGGCGCCCTGGCCCTGCCGCTTTTCTACAAACTCTCCTTCGGCACCCGTCTGACGCCTGCAGGCGAGGCGCTGCTGCGCCGCGTGAAGCTGGCGCTGGCCGAGCTGCGGGGCATGGAGAGTGATCTGTCCGCCTGGCGCGGCGCTGTCCGGGGCCGCGTGGTGGTGGGCGTGCTGCCGCTCTCGGTGGGCATCTTCCTGCCGCGTGCGGTGGAGGATCTTGCGGCCAGCCACCCGGACATCGAGGTCGCCATCGTGGACGGCACCTACGAGAGCCTCATGCAGCAGTTGCTGGGCGCGGACATCGACGCCATCGCCGGAGCCCTGCGCTCGGATGCGCCGGCCGACGAGGTGCGGCAACTGCACCTGTTGGACGACGAGCTGGTGGTGGTGGCTCCCGCAGGCCATGCGGTATTGCGCCGCAAACGCCTGCAGCTGGCCGATCTGCTGCTGTGGCGCTGGGTGACGCCGCTGCCCGGCACGCCGGCGGACCAGGCCCTGGTGCGGCTCTTCGCCAGCCAGGGGCTGGAGCCCCCGCGTGGCGACTTGCGTGCGAGCAGCCCCGTGATGACGCAGGCTTTCGTCCTGCAGACCGGCCGGTTGGCGCTGGCATCGCGCGGCGAATCGCTGCGGCACGACCACGGCGGGCAGCTGGAGATCGTTCCAGTGAAGCTGCCTTCCACACGCCGGCGCATCGGGCTGGCGACGCGGGCCTTGAGCGTCGCCTCGCCCGATCTGCAGTTGTTCCTGCAGGCCTGCAGCCAGGCCGTGGGCACCCGGCCTGCGTAGGCCCTGCGCTGGCTATGCGCAGCGCAGGCCGTCAGCGCTGCATCCACGTGGCCAGGGCGCGGCTGACCTGATCGGGCTGCTCCATGGTGCTCATGTGGCCGCTGTCTTCGATCACCACCAGCTCCGAGCCGGGGCATAGCGCCTGCATGCGTTCATGGCGGGACAGGGGGCTCCAGCTGTCCTGCCGGCCGCAGGCCAGCAGGGTGGGGCACTGCAGGCTCTGCAGCACAGGGCTGGCGTCGGGGCGGTTCAGCAGGGCATCGATCTGCGCGGCGAACAGGTCGGGCGTGAAGCGTGCCACCATGTCCTGCACTTCGGCGAAGAGTGGCGTGTCCAGTCGTGACGGGTGGACCATGCCCCGCGCCCACTGTGTGCCCATGGCACGCATGCCGTGCTCGCGCGCGATCTGCAGCAGCGCCATGCGCTTGTCGCGTTCGGCGATGCCGGCCTCACCCGGCGCGATAGGCTCCATGCCGGTATCGAGCAGGGCCAGGCGCTCGATGCGTTCCGGCGCCATGCTGGCGATCGCCAGCGCCACGCGGCCGCCCATGGAGTGGCCTGCAAGCGCGAAGCGGGGCGCAGGAATGCCGTCCAGCACCCGGCGGGCCATGGCTTCGATGCTCGAACAGTCGCCATACGAGGGCACGATGCAGTCGGCGAAATCGAGGGCCTTGGCCTGCTCGTGCCAGACGGCTTCGTCGCATAGCAGGCCGGGCAGCAGTACCAGGCAGGGGGAACTCATGCGGGGTTCTCCAGATTCGGTCAGGCAGGGAGTGTGGCGTTGGTCATCAGTGCGCGCCTGCGACCTGCCCACGCTGCGGCTGGCTACGGCTGGCGCCGGCAGCCATCACCGCCAGCGCGGCGGCGATCAGCGGCAGGGCGAACACGTAGTAGAGCGATGCAGGTTGCCAGCCACCATCCAGCAGCAGGCCGGCCATGGTCGGCGCGAGGATGGCACCCAGGCGGCCGATGCCGATGGCCCAGCCCATGCCAGTGGCGCGGACTTCAGCCGGATAGGTGGAAGGCACCAGTCCATAGAGCCCCGCCATGCAGGCGAACAGGAAGACGCCCATGCCGACGGCCGCGGCGAAGGCCCAGCCCAGGCTGGCCGAGGCCATGCCAAACAGTGCGGTGAAGAGCGCGTTGAGCAGCAGGCTGCCGATGGCCAGATGCCGTAGCTGGGCCTTGAGTGCCAGCAGGCCGAAAAGGCTGCCGCCCGCGATGCCCCCCAGGTTCAGCAGCACGCCGCCGGTCACGCCCTGCTGTGCGGAGAGGCCCGCCTGCACCAGCAGTTTGGGCGTCCAGCTCAACGAGAAATAGACGTTGAACATCAGCAGGAAGAAGCCGATCCACAGCATCAGCGTGGGGCGGGCCAGGCCGTTGCGAAACAGCGCCGCCACCGTGGTGCCGCCTTGCGCGGCGTGGCTGCCGCGTACGGGCGCCGGCAACTGCTGCAGGGCGGGGCGGCCCATAAGTGCCAGCAGCCTGTTGAGTTTGTCCAGCGCGCCAGCCGGGCGGCGAGTGACGAGGAAGTCCACGGACTCGGGCAGACGCCACAGCACGATGGGCACCATCAGCGCCGTGGTCACCCCACCGAACACGAAGACCGAGCGCCAGCCGTGGTGGCCAAGCAGCCAGGCGGCCATGAGCCCGCCCAGGGTGGCGCCGATCGGGTAGCCCGTGGCCTGCAGCGCGATGGCCGTGTTGCGCCACTTGCTGGACGAATACTCCGCCGTGATCACCCCCACGCTGGCCAGCATGCCGCCGATGCCCAGTCCTGTGATGCCCCGCAGCGCCGCCAGTTCAGCGTGGTTGCGCGCGGCGGCTGACAGCAGCATGCCCAGCGACACGATGGCAAGGCACAGCAGGATGACGGGCTGGCGGCCATACCGGTCGGCCAGCGGCGCGATCAGCAGCGAGCCGATGGCCATGCCGATGAGCCCCGCGCTGAACAGCACGCCCAGCTGCGCTCCACCGAGCTTCCATTCCGCCGCGACGGAGGAGGCCGTGAAGGCCATGACCAGCACGTCGAAGCCGTCCAGCATGATGAGCATGATGCAGATGGCGATGGCCAGCCACTGGAAGGACGTCATCGCGCCTTCATCCAGATTCTTTCGGATGTCTGTCATACAAGTCCTTGTCGGATCAGGTTGTCTCTGTGCCCGGTGCCGCATCTGCAGGTCGCTTCCGTGCGGTGCGTCTGTCGGCCGTGCCGGGTCGTTGTGGGGCTCTTGTCGTCTTTTTTTGTGGCTCGGCTGTGCGGGGGGCGCGGGCACCAGGGCCCGCTCAGCACCGCCAAGCGCAGTATTGCGGGGATGCCCCTGCCGCACCAATGCCGATGGGCGTCCCAGCGATGCGTTTTGCTGATGGGGTGGGGTTGCAGATATGACTGGATGTCACTGGGGAGGCCAATCGGGCCGGGCATGAAAAAAGCCCCGGCCGGTGGGCTCGGGGCTTGGGGCGCGCTCAGGCAGGCGGGGCCTGCCTTGAGGCTGGATCGACCGATCAGAGCGAGTCGATGAAGCTGCGCAGCTTGTCGCTGCGGCTGGGGTGCTTGAGCTTGCGCAGCGCCTTGGCTTCGATCTGGCGGATGCGTTCGCGGGTCACGTCGAACTGCTTGCCCACTTCTTCCAGCGTGTGGTCGGTAGACATCTCGATGCCGAAGCGCATGCGCAGCACCTTGGCTTCGCGCGGCGTGAGGCCGTCCAGGATGTCTTTCACCACGTCGCGCAGGCCGGCCTGCATGGCGGCATCGATCGGGGCGGTGTTGGCACCGTCCTCGATGAAATCGCCCAGGTGGCTGTCGTCGTCGTCGCCGATCGGCGTTTCCATGGAGATCGGCTCTTTGGCGATCTTCATGATCTTGCGGATCTTGTCCTCGGGAATTTCCATCTTCGCGGCCAGGATGGAGGCGTCCGGCTCGAAGCCGAATTCCTGCAGATGCTGGCGCGAGATGCGGTTCATCTTGTTGATGGTCTCGATCATGTGGACCGGGATGCGGATGGTCCGCGCCTGGTCAGCGATCGAACGGGTGATGGCCTGGCGGATCCACCACGTCGCGTAGGTCGAGAACTTGTAGCCGCGGCGGTATTCGAACTTGTCCACCGCCTTCATGAGGCCGATGTTGCCTTCCTGGATCAGATCCAGGAACTGCAGGCCGCGGTTGGTGTACTTCTTCGCGATGGAGATCACGAGGCGCAGGTTGGCCTCGATCATTTCCTTCTTGGCATCGCGCGAGGACGATTCGCCCTCGTTCATGCGCTTGTTGATGCTCTTGAGCTCGGTCAGCGGCACCACCACGCGCGACTGCAGGTCCATCAGGCGTTGCTGCAATTCCTGCACGGGCGGGATGTTGCGCTGCAACACGGTGCTCCAGGGCTTGCCGGCGGCGGCCTGCTTCTCGACCCACTTCAGATTCAGCAGGTTGGGCGGGAATTCCTTGATGAACACGTCCTGGGGCATGCCGCACTTGTCCACGATGATGCGGCGCAGCTCGCGTTCCTTCTTGCGCACGTCGTCCACCTGGCCGCGCACCATGTCGCACAGCTTCTCGATGGTCTTGGCGGTGAAGCGGATGGTCATCAGCTCGGCCGACAGGGCCTGCTGGGCCTTCATGTAGGCGGGCGTACCGTAGCCTTCCTTGTCGTAGATCTTGTGGACCTTCTCGAACAGCTCGCGCATGGTGTCGAAGCGCGAGAGCGCCTCGCGCTTGAGTTCTTCCAGCTTCTTGGTCAGCGCCTTGGAGCCGCCCTTGCCGTCGTCGTCGTCCTCTTCGTCGAATTCGTCGAAGTCTTCTTCGGCCACGTAGTCGTCGGCTTCGTTGGGGTTGGAGAAGCCGTCCACGATGGTGGAGATCACGACCTTGCCCTCACGGATCTCCTCGCCCATGGCCAAGATCTCGGCGATGGTGGCGGGCGAGGCGCTGATGGCTTCCATCATGGCCTGCAGGCCGCCTTCGATGCGCTTGGCGATCTCGATTTCGCCTTCGCGGGTCAGCAGCTCCACCGTGCCCATTTCGCGCATGTACATGCGGACCGGGTCGGTGGTGCGGCCGAATTCGCTGTCCACGGTGGAGAGCGCGGCTTCGGCCTCTTCCTCCGCTTCCTCGACGGTAGCGGCCGTAGGCGTCACGTTGTTCTGGAACAGCGTTTCGGCATCGGGCGTCTGCTCGTACACGGCCACGCCCATGTCGTTGAGCATGGTGACCACGACTTCCATGGTCTCGGCATCGACCAGCTTGTCGGGCAAGTGATCGGAGATTTCGACCTGCGTGAGATAGCCGCGCGTCTTGCCCAGCGTGATCAGGGTTTTCAGGCGCGAGCGGCGCTTGGCCAGGTCTTCTTCGGACAGGACGGTTTCGTCCAGGCCGAATTCCTTCATCAGGGCGCGTTCCTTCGCCTTGCTGATCTTCATGCGCAGCGGCTTGACCTTCTCGGCCGGGGC
>JBHIWE010000257.1:0-5748 GCA_041987645.1 Acidovorax sp.
AGCTGCCGGTCAGCAAGGGCACCCTGGCCTCGCGGCTCTCGCTGACGCCGGAGTACTTCTCGCGCGTGCTGCGCGAGTTGGAGGAGGCAGGGCTGATCCTCGTCGAGGGGCGGCGCATCCACATCCAGGCGGTGGAGCGCCTGGCCGCCTACCCCGGGCCCTGAAACAGCAGCGCCGCCTCGCGCGGCTGCTGGATGTGCAGGCGCAGGCAGCGCGCACCGGCGGGCAGTTGCGCGGGCCGGGCGGCGCCGCTCAGCACCGCGCTCAGGGCCCAGGGCCAGTCGCCACGCGCTGGTGCGGGCTGCAGGCGCTCCAGGCCGGGCAGCTCGTGCAGAGCCTGCAGCGCCGGTGCCTGCTGCCAGAGCGCGATCCAGCCGGGCCGCGATCCGCGCGGCGGTGCGGGCGTCAACACCAGGCCCTGCAGCTCGCCGGCGCGCTGCCAGTTCAGCAAAGCCGCGAGCAGGCTGCGCTCGCTGCGCCTGAGCCGGCGCGCGCAGGCGGCATAGGGGTTGGCGCAAAGCGGCAGGCCTTGCTCCAGGCAGGCGGCGAGCTGCGGGTCGCCGCAGGGGCCGGCGGCGGGGCCCGCGGCGGCGGCGAGACGCAACCGGACCGTCGGCAGCGCGGGCAGGCGGTTCAGCTGGGCCTGCAGGGCCGCGCCGTCCAGGGCCTCCAGCTCGGCCCACAGCCAGGGCGGATCGCCCTCGGCCGCGCAGCGCTCGATACGCAGGCAGCCGGGCAGGCCGGCCAGTGCACCGGCCAGGGTCTCGTCGGCGTTGTCGAAGAACAGCCGCCAGCGTTCGCGCGGCAGGGCCTCACCCCAGCGCGCGTGGATGGGCTGCAGCGCACCGTCACGCTGCAGCTGGGCGCAGGTGCGCAGCAGCTCATGCGGCGTGGCGCCGCTGCGCGCCGCCATCTCGCGGAAGGGCGAGGAATGCAGGGGCAGGCCCTGGCGCCAGCCCTGCAGCAGGGTGGGGCGAAGGCCGGCGCAGCAGCTGGGAGGCGTGGCGCTGGGCATGGAGCCGATGCTGGATCCGCGGAACGGCGGCGGCCTTGATCTGGTTCAAGCCGGCACCGCTGGGGCTTGATGCAGCGCAAGCGCAGCGACGCCCGGGCTGCGGCATGCTTCGGCTGCGATGACGAGTTACCTCTTGCTGAAGCAGGCGCATATCGGCCTGGTGTCCCTGAGCCTGATCTGTTTTGCCGCCCGCGGCCTAGGCGTGCTGGCCGGCGCGGCCTGGCCGATGCGGACCGCGTTGCGCCGCGCCACGGTGCTCGTCGACAGCCTGCTGCTGGCCGCCGGCCTGGGCCTCTGGGCACAGCTGGGCTGGGCGCCCATGACCTGGCTGTTCGCCAAGTTCGGCTGGCTGCTCGCCTACATCCTATTGGGCACCCTGGCCCTTCGCCGGGCGCACGGCCAGCGAGCGCGCTGGCTCTGTTTCCTGCTCGCCCTGCTTTGCGCCGCCCAGTTGGTGGCCACGGCGCGTGCGCATCACCCGCTGGGACTTCTGGCATGAATCTGTTGAACAGCGCCCCGGCCGTCGGCTTCGATCAGCCCTACGAGATGCTGGAGGCCTGCCATGAGCGCGTGGAGCGCAGTCTGAATCTTCTGCTGCGACTCGGCGCGCATTTGCGGGCCCGCGGTGAGGTGGACCAACAGGCCCGCGATGCCGCGTCGGATGTCCTACGCTACTTTGACATTGCCGCGCCGCACCACCATGAGGACGAGGAGCGTCACGTGCTGCCGCTGTTGCGCCAGATCGGGCGAGGCGAACTGGCGGATCGTATTGCCGCCGACCATGTTCAGATGCACGCCGCCTATCTGGCGCTCCGACCGGGGCTCGAAGCCTTGCGCGACAAGGGCCTGATGCCTGACACAAAGGCCTGGCCGGTCTTCGCAGCGCTCTACCGTGCGCACATCGCGTTGGAGGAGGTTGAAGCCTATCCGGCCACTCGGCAGCTTAGCAGGCCTGAGGTCCTGGCGATCATGGGAGCCGAGATGGCCGCGCGCCGGCGCAACGGGTGACAAAACGCTACCGCGTGCACCCGCCTAAAGCAGCCACTCAGGGGCTTGGCTTCCAGGCGGTAGGTCTCCGGGTCGCCCTTCGTTTCCTTCTTGGCGTCGCCCAGGTCGACCAGTTCCAGTTGCGGTGCTTCGTTCATGACGTTCTCCTTCAGTGGTTGAGATCAGGAAACCCTTGGCGGGATGCCTCGGGCGAGCCAAAGATAGGAGGCCGGGCGAAGGCTGCGCAACGGCGCTTTTCGATGAGATAGAGCGTTCGGTGTCTCGCTGGTCGGGTGCTGCCGACGTCAGCGTGTTGGTCAGGCGAGCGCTCGGTCATGGGTATGTAGGTCGGGGCGTTCGGCGTATTCTTGGCGAACAGACTGACTTTCTGATGACTTGGTCGAGGTTCGGTTCCCGAGAGCGGCCAACGCTCACGGAGCCCTTTCGAGACTTGACGATCCCTATGAGCGCAGGGTGCGGAGAATGCAGGGTTCAGCCACCGTTGAGCGCCGGGTTCGATCCGACTTGGTTAGCAAACTCATCAACCTGGGCACCACGCAGTGGCTCTGGCAGCCGATTACCGCTCAAGGCTGGTGGACTAAACCGCTTACGCGGTAGCCACTCCGGCCACGGTGTGATGGTTCGTTGCAGGGCGGTTTCTGCGAAGTTGATGGGCTAGGCAAGCCCCGCTCGTTGCGCCAGACGGGCAGTGTTGTGCCTGCGGCATGCCGCGACAAGGCTCGGCGCAGACCTGCCAATTGATAACAACTGGGTGGAGAAGCGCATCCGGCCCATCGCGCTGGGGCGGCAGAACTGGCTGTTCGCCGGCAGCTTGCGCGCGGGCAGGCGGGCGGCTGCGGTAATGAGCCTGATCTACTCGGCCAAGCTCAACCGGCTCGACCCGTATGCCTACCTCCGCGACGTGCTGGAGCGGCTGCCCACGCATCCCGCCAGCCGGGTCGACGAGCTGCTGCCTCATCGCTGGACAGTTCCGACGATCAGTTCGGCTCCTTGCGGCACAGGCAGTAAATGAACTTCTGAACGGTTCCGAAGGGCGTGTGATGCTCTTCGCGCTCCTGTTGCAGCAGCGTGAACGGAGCCCCGAACTCCTCATGCAGGCCATCGGCGTTGTAGCTGTTGCCGCCGACCGAAAACTGACCAGGAAAACCGTGTAGTGCCGACTGAATATTGACCAGGGTGACAGACCTAACCTGCTGCTTTTTGCGGCAGGGGTATGAAGGGTGATCACCATGGCCATGAAGGGCAAGATTCGCGCGATGCATCTGCGCGAAGGGAAGTCGATCAGTGAGATCGCCAGGCGCACGAGCCTGTCGCGCAACACGATCAAGAAGTGGTTGAAGGAGCCGGCCGAGGCGGCTCCGAAGTACCGACGAGCGGCGACATCGACCAAGCTGGCGCCGTTTGTTCCGATGCTGACGCGGGCGTTGAAGGCCGATGCGCACCGACCCCGTCACGAGCGTCGCAGTGCCCGGGCTCTGTTCGCTGAATTGCAGGCGCGCGGCTATGGCGGTGGCTACAGCCGGCTGACCGACTTCATCCGCGCCTGGCGCCAGGACGAGGGCAAGGCGGTGCTGATCAACGCCTTCGTGCCGCTGAAGTTCGAGCTGGGAGACGCCTTCCAGTTCGACTGGAGCGAGGAGGGGCTGGTGGTCGGCGGCATCTACTACAAGGTGCAGGCCGCCCACCTGAAGCTGTGCGCCAGCCGGGCCTTCTGGCTGGTGGCCTACCCGAGCCAGGGCCACGAGATGCTGTTCGATGCGCACACGCGCTCGTTCGCGGCGCTGGGCGGCATTCCCCGCCGGGGCATCTACGACAACATGCGCACGGCCGTGGACAAGGTCAAGAAGGGCAAGGGCCGCGTCGTCAATGCGCGCTTCGCGGTCATGTGCAACCACTACCTGTTCGACCCGGACTTCTGCAACGTCGCCTCGGGCTGGGAGAAAGGCGTCGTCGAGAAGAACGTGCAGGACAGCCGGCGGCGCATCTGGATCGAGGCGCAGTCACTGCGCTGGGGCTCCTTCGCCGAGCTCAACGCCTGGCTGGCCCAGCGCTGTCGCGCGCTGTGGGTCGAGCTGCGCCACCCGGAGCACAGCCAGTTCAGCGTGGCCGAGATGCTGGAGCACGAGCTGGCGCACCTGATGCCCATGCCCGAGCCCTTCGACGGCTATGTCGAGAACCCTGCGCGCGTGAGCAGCACCTGCCTGGTGTCGGTGGCGCGCAACCGCTACTCGGTGCCGTGTGAGCTGGCGGGCCACATCGTCAGCGCGCGGCTGTACCCGAACCGGGTCGTTGTCGTGGCCGACGACAGAATCGTCGCCGAACATGAGCGGCTGAGTGACCGGGGACAAGCCCGCTATGACTGGCAGCACTACATCCCGCTGGTGCAACGCAAGCCCGGTGTGCTGCGCAACGGCGCGCCGTTCGCCGACATGCCGGAGCCCTTGCTGCAACTGCAGCGCGCGCTGATGCGCCGCGCTGGCGGCGACCGCGTGATGGCGCAGGTGCTGGCGGCCGTGCCGACGGCCGGGTTGGAGGCCGTGCTGGTGGCCGTCAGCCTGGTGCTGGAGACGGGCGCGGTCAGCGCCGAGCATGTGCTCAATGTGCTGGCCCGGCTGAACGCCGCGCCGGCGCCTGAGCAGGTGCAGACGGCCCTGCAAGTCAGCGAGCCGCCGACCAGCGACACCGGTCGCTACGACAGCCTGCGCGGGCCGCTGGATGTTGAGGAGGGCCACCATGCGTGACGTGACGGCAGACCTCAAGTCATTGCGGCTGTACGGCATGGCCGCAGCCTGGCGCGACCTGGTCGAGCAAGGCTCGCAGACGTCACTGGAGAGCGCCGGCTGGCTGATCGAGCACCTGCTGCAAGCCGAGACCAGCGACCGCGCCATGCGCTCGGTGAACTACCAGATGGGTGCCGCGAAGTTCCCGGTGCACCGCGACCTGGCGGGCTTCGACTTCGAGTCCTCGCGCGTGGAGCGCGCCCTGATCGAGCAACTGGCCGGCACGGCGTTCACGGAACTGGCTCACAACGCCGTGTTCATCGGCGGCCCCGGCACCGGCAAAACGCACCTGGCGACCGCCATCGGCGTGGCCGGCATCACCAAGCACGGCAAACGGGTGCGGTTCTACTCGACGGTCGATCTGGTCAACGCACTGGAGCGAGAGAAGGCTGAAGGGCGTGCTGGCCGCATTGCGCTAACGCTGATGCACATGGACCTCGTGATCCTGGACGAACTGGGCTACCTGCCGTTCAGCCAAGCCGGTGGGGCGCTGCTGTTCCACCTGCTCTCCAAGCTCTACGAGCGCACCAGCGTGATGGTCACGACCAACCTGACCTTCGGCGAATGGGCCAGCGTCTTCGGCGACGCCAAGATGACCACGGCGCTCTTGGACCGGCTCACGCATCACTGCCACATCATCGAAACGGGCAACGAGTCCTACCGCTTCCGCCACAGCAGCGAGACGGCCAAGACACGCATCCGGGCTAGAGAGCAGACCCGCAAAACGGCCCCAACCGACCGCAGCAAGGAGGACCCGCCAACGCCTCAGGACTAGACTTATCCACAGATGACCGTCATCGCGACGGCCTCCGCCCCCTGGTCAAGATTCAATCGGCGCGGGGGGGATGCGGACGATTTCTTGGACTACCTGGAGGTAGTTCATGTATTCATACGAGGACCGGCTTCGAGCCGTGCAGCTGTACGTCAAGCTGGGCAAGCGCATCG
>JBHIWE010000258.1:0-5707 GCA_041987645.1 Acidovorax sp.
CGTGCAGATAGGCCACATCGCCCTTGTCCAGCAGTTTGACGGCCACGCCGCCCGCGAGCAGCTCGTGAATCTTGTAGTTGATGGTGACGGCAGTGTCTTTGGTGATGTTCATGACAATGGATTTCGAGTGGGGCGGAGCCTGAACCCGAGTCAGGCATCGCGCAAAGCTGCCATTGTCGGCGACTCGGGCTATTCCAGTGTCACGCCCGTGGCCTTAACCACGCCGCGCCATTTGTCCACGTCGGCGCGGATCTGCCGCGCAAAGACCTCGGGCCTGCTGGCCACGGGCTCGGCGCCCAGGTTGCGCAGTTGCCGGGTCACCTCGGGGTCGCGCACGGCCTGGGCGACTGCGGTCTGCAGCGTGTCCAGCACCGCCTTGGGCGTTCCCGCTGGCGCCAGCAAGCCGAACCAGCCCGAGACCTCGTAGCCTGGCACGCTTTCGGCGACGGTGGGGATGTCTGCCGCCCCGGGCCAGCGCTGTGCCGTGGTCACGGCCAGCGCCCGCAGCTTGCCGCTGCGCACGAAGGCGATGGTGGACGGCAGATTGTCGAAGCCGGCCTGTATCTGCCCGCCCATGAGATCGGTGAGCATGGGCGAGGCGCCCTTGTAAGGCACATGGGTCATGTCCACGCCGGCCATCATCTTGAGCAGCTCGGCGCTCATGTGCGGAGAGCCGCCTGGACTGGTCGAGCCGAAGTTGATCTGTCCGGGCCTGGCCTTGGCCAGCGCCAGCAACTCGCCCAGGGTGCGCGCGGGGACGCTGGGGTGGACCACGATGATGTTGGGCGTGCTCGCCACCACAGTGACGGGCGCGAAGTCCTTGACGGCGTCATAGGGCAGGTTCTTCTGCAGCGCCGAGTTGATGCCGTGCGAGCTGGCCGTTCCCATGACCAGGGTGTAGCCGTCAGCGGCGGCCTGGGCCACGGCCACCGAGCCTATGGCACCGCTGGCGCCGGCCCGGTTCTCGACGACGAAGGGCTGGCGCAGCCGCTCGGACAGCTGGGCCGCCGCCAGCCGCGCGATGATGTCCGTGGTGCCTCCTGCCGGATAGGGCACGACGATGCGCACGGGCTTGGCGGGATAGGCGGGGGCCTGCGCGAAGGCCACGGCCGTGCAGGCTGCCATGGCCAGCGCGGCAGCCAGGGCGCGAAACAGATGCGAGGTCATTGCGGTGTCTCCAGGGGATGTGTCTTGGAATATGCGGTGCATGCCCGTGCAGGATGTCGGTGCCAGTTCAGCCCGGCGCACGGCGGCGCAGCAGCGGCACCAGCGCAGCGGGCACGAGCAGCTCGAAGCCCAGGATGGCCGCCGACAGCGCCTTGCCGTAGTTGTCCACCGACAGGCTGCGCGAGACGCCTCCGCCCAGTGCACCGTGCGCCACGAAGTTCTGGGCGTGCAGGTTGTCGGCCTCGTAGCGCAGCACTTCGCCGGTGATGGCCGGGCCATGAAAGGCCTTGAAGCGTTCGGCGCTCAGCTGCTGCTTGAGCAGCGCATAGAGCTCGGGCTCGTAGGCAAACACGGCGATGTTGGAAGTATTGCCCTTGTCGCCCGAGCGCGTATGCGCCACCTGCTCCAACGGCACCCGGATGTCCTGGTTCATGTCCTGCATGCTTTGCTCCCTGCTCAGCTCGTGAAGTAGTCGATCTGCGCCGTCACCTGCTCGCGCGGCACCAGAGCGGACCACACGCCGATCACCTCGCGCGTGCGCTCCTGGTGCGGCACGCGCTTGCCGGTGTGGGCAATCCCGGAGACCGCCATGCCGTCCACTTCGCGCCCCACCTTGACCGCCTCCTCGCGCGACCGGGTGCGTGCCGCCACGCGCACGGCCACCTCATAGGGCTCGGGTGCATCCACCGGCGTGGCAGCGCCATGCACGGCATTCAGGCCCAGGAAGTCGATGCGTACTTCCTCGGCATCGAGCTTCACGATGCGCAGACGCTCCTCCAGGATGCGCTTGGCCAGCTGGGCGCGGCGCAGCGCGCCGGGGCCGGCGTAGAAGAACATGTCCTCGCCGATGAAGCCCTCGGTGCACCCCATCGAAACCTTGAGCGTGGGCGTGCGCGGCTTGCCCGTGAGCCCCGTCACGCGCACGCGGTCCGGCGCCAGCTGCTCGATGCGTGCCTGCGTGAAGTCGACCACCACATCGGGCGTGATGTAGTTCGCCGGGTCGTGCACCTCGTAGAGCATCTGCTCCTTGACTGTCTGCAGGTTGATCATGCCGCCCGTGCCGTCCACCTTGGACAGGGTCACGCCGCCTTCGGCATCGACCTCGGCGATGGGAAAGGCCAGGTTCCAGGGCTCGGGTACATCCTTGAGGCCCGGGTCCGCAAAATACCCTCCGGTAACCTGGGCCCCGCACTCCATCAGATGGCCTATCGCGCTGCCGGCACCCACACGCTGGTGGTCCAGCAGGTCCCAGCCGAACTCATGCACCATGGGGGCCAGGAACAGCGAGGGGTCGGCCACGCGGCCCGTGACCACGATCTGCGCGCCGTCCGCCAGAGCATCGACGATAGGAGCGGCCCCGAGATAGGCTTCGGCCGAGATCAGCGAGTGGGCAATGCTCTGCGTGGGGGCACCGGTCTCCAGGATGGTGGGGGCCAGCGACAGCACGCGCTCGGTGATCAGGCTGCCGCCCACGGCCGCCACCTTGACGCCGGTAATGCCCAGCTCGCGCAGCAGCTCGACGATGCGCCGTGCCGCGCCCTGCGGGTTGATCCAGCCCTGGTTGGAGATGATGCGCGTGCCCTGGCGCATGCAGGCCGGCAGCACGGCGCGCATGCGGTCGTCGAGATAGGTGTCGTAGCCCGGGAAGGACGGGTCCCGTCGGGCCCTGACCTGCGCGGCGCAGACCGTGGCCTCGGCCATGGTCTCGAAGCACAGGTAGTCGAGCCGGCCACGCTCGGCATTGAGCGCGGCCGGCTCGATCCGGTCGCCCCACCAGGCGGCTCCCGCGCCTATGCGCAGGATCTTGCTGTCATTCATTGCGCTTGTCTCCGTTGTTCCCCCAGACCCGGGGTCCGAGACCATTCTGTACAGTCGTTTTTCAAGAGACAACGCATGCGCGCGCACAGCGCATGTGAATCAATTTCACAGGGGGCGAAGACCTTAGATGGACCAGTTCGGCGAGATGACGGTATTCCTGCGCGTGATCGAGGAAGGTAGTTTTTCCGGTGCCGGCAGAAGGCTCGAGCTATCGCCTTCGGCGGTGAGCAAGCTCATCGCGCGCATGGAGGCACGCCTTGGCGTGCGGCTGTTCGAGCGGGTTGCCGCAGCCATACGCCTGACCCAGGAGGGCGAGCGCTTTCGCATCGCCAGCCAGCGCGTGGTGCAGGCCATGGAGCAGGCAGAGGCCTGTGTGCGCGTGGCCGATGCCGAAATCTCGGGCACGGTGCGCATCCATACGGCGCTGACCACGGCCAAATATCTGGTGGCGCCGCGCCTGCACCTTCTGCTGGACCGGCACCCGCGACTGCACCTGGATTTCGTCCTCGGCACGGAGCGCGGCGACTTCGTGCGTCAGGGCATAGACGTCGCCATCCACAGCGGCAGGCCTACGGAGCAGACGCTGATCGGCCGCCCGCTGATGCTCAGGCCCTGGGTGATAGCCGCGTCGCCGCAGTACCTCCAGCGTTTCGGCCATCCCGAGCAGCCCGAGGATCTGCTGCAGCACCGCTGCCTGAACTTCACCATACGCACGCAGTGGAACCGCTGGACCTTCCACGAGGACGGCGGGCTCAAGACCATAGACATTCCCAGCCACATCGGCGCCAACCAGGGCGAGCTGTTGCGCAGCCTGGCGTTGCTGGGCCACGGCGTGGTGCGGCTGGCGCACTTCCATATCGCCGCCGACCTGGAGCGCGGAACCCTGGTGCCGCTGCTGCCGCAGTTCCAGGAACGCAGCGAGGACGACCGCTTCTACCTGCTGTATCCGCGCGGCAGATCCCTGGCGCCGCGCGTGCGCGCCGTGGTGGATTTCCTCGCGGGAGAGTTCGGTTGAGCGGGCTTCACCCCAGGCATTGCCGCGCGCAGTCGAGCAGGCTGCGCGCCCAGCGCGCGCGCGCCGAAGTATTGAGCCACAGCAGGCCGACCTTGCGCGCGTCCGGGGCACTTGCGCCGACGCCTGTGCCGCCTGACCCGTTGCCCGCGCCCGGCAGCGCCAGCGCGCGCACCTCGCGCCCCTGGGCCAGTACGTTGCCGATGTCGGGCACCAGGCCCACGCCCAGGCCCTGGTCGACCATCATGGCCACGGCCAGCACCGAGTTGAGTTCCATGCGCTCCACGGGGACGATGCCCTGGGCCTTGAGGTAGCGGTCGGCCAGGCGCCCGCCGGCCAGCGTGCGGTCATAGCGCACCAGGGGGCGGCTGCGCAGCAGTGCCAGGGGGTCCTGATGCGCGTCCTCGCGGCGGCACAGCAGGACCAGGGGTTCCTCGCGCAGCTCGGCCCAGCAGACGGTCTTGGGCAGGTCGAAGGAAGGCCTGAGACAGATCAGCACGTCCAGCTCCGATTGCACCAGAGCGGTGTACAGCTCGGGCGTGAGCCCGGCACGCACGCTGATGCGCACCTGCTCATGGCGGGCCACGAAGGCCTGCAGGACCGCGGGCAGGAAGCCGTGCAGCGCCGTGTTCACCGTGCCCAGGCGCAGTTCGCCGCCGTCGGCGTCGCCCAGCACCCATTCGCGCAGACCGTCGAAGTCCTGCATCAGCCGCTGCCCGCGCTCGAACAGGCGCTCGCCGGCCGCAGTAGCGCGCACGCTGCGGCCATGGCGCACCAGCAAGGGGGCGCCCAGCGCGGCTTCAAGCACGCGCATCTGCTGGGCGATGGCTGAAGGACTGAGGTCGAGCTGGCGCGCGGCTTCGGACATGGAGCCGGTCTGCACGACGCGCAAGAAATTGTGTATGTACTTGACATCCATTTCACACATTTTCTTCCAACAAATGCCAGCCGCAAGCCCTGTTTTCGAGAGCGTGCCTGGACCACACTGCGGACAACGAACTGACAAGGAGACAAAAAATGCGCGAGTCCGATTTCCTCAGCCGCCGCCAGTGGCTGTCCACCGCAGCGGCCGGCCTGGGCGCTGCCGCCCTGCCCGCCTTCGCCCAGCGTCGCAGCACGCGCATCGTCGTGCCTTTTGCGCCCGGCGGCGGCAACGATGTGCTGGCGCGGCAGATGGCGCACGGCCTCAACGACTCCCTGGGCTACGGCATGATCGTGGAGAACAAGGCCGGCGCGGGCGGCAATCTGGGCACGGAGATGGTGGTTCGCGCTCCCGCCGACGGCAGCATCTTCCTGCTGGGCCACACGGGGACGGTGTCCATCAACCCCTCGCTCTACCCGGGCCTCAAGTTCAATGCCTCCACCGATCTGCAGCCGGTGGCCATGTTCGCCTCCTCGGCCCTTCTGCTGGTGGTGCCTGCGGCGTCGCCCGCCAGGACCACAGCCCAGCTGGCCGAGCTGCTGCGCCGCCGCAGCGGCGAGCTGAACTACGCTTCCAGCGGCTCGGGCACGGGGGGGCACCTCACGGGCGAGATGTTCGCCCATGCCCTGGGCGCCAAGGCCATCCACGTGCCGTACAAGGGCACTGCACCGTCGCTGACCGACCTGGTCGGCGGTAATGTGGACTTCAGCTTCGGCGTGATCCCGGCAGCCATGGCCCTGGTCAAGGCCGGCAAGCTGCGCGCGCTGGCCGTGACCGGCGCCAGGCGC
>JBHIWE010000259.1:0-5684 GCA_041987645.1 Acidovorax sp.
AAAACCTGGGAACTAACCGTTCTCTAACAAATTTCAGTGGTGGAGGTAAACGGGATCGAACCGATGACCTCTTGCATGCCATGCAAGCGCTCTCCCAGCTGAGCTATACCCCCACTGCTTCCTGGCTTGGACCAAGAAGCTTGAACTGGCGGAGTGGACGGGACTCGAACCCGCGACCCCCGGCGTGACAGGCCGGTATTCTAACCAACTGAACTACCACTCCTGGCAGGCAGCTTTTCGCTTGGTGCTGATGCTCCAAGCCAAGTGCTACAAACTTGGCGACCCTACGGGGATTCGAACCCCGGTACTCACCGTGAAAGGGTGATGTCCTAGGCCTCTAGACGATAGGGTCAAAACCTGGGAACTAACCGTTCTCTAACAAATTTCAGTGGTGGAGGTAAACGGGATCGAACCGATGACCTCTTGCATGCCATGCAAGCGCTCTCCCAGCTGAGCTATACCCCCACTAACTGACTCAGACTTGCAATTCAGTTAATTGCTTGTCGTCATCTGCTAAGCCTTGAATTATAGACAGGTTTTTAAGCCTTTCGCAATCTTGCTTCAATTTTTTCGCGACCCAGCAATTCCAGCACGGCATCCACCGACGGCGTATGCGCCGTGCCCACCGTCAGCACCCGCACCGGCATCGCCAGTTGGGGCATCTTCAGACCGTGTTCGGCCAGCACCGCCTTGAAGGCAGCCGCGATCGCAGCCTTGTCCCAATCGCAGGTTGCCAGAGCCGCGCGCAGGGATTCGATGGCCGGCCAGATGGCCTCGGTCACGTGCTTGGCCTTCTCCTCGGCATCGGGCGTGACGTCGGAATAGAACACCGATGCCCATTGCGCGAGCGCCAGCGTCGTGTCGCAACGATCCTTGAAGAGTGCGCAGATGCGCGGCAGTCGGCCATCGGCCAGCGCATCGGCAACCACTCCGCGTTGCTGCAGCAAGGGAGCGATCAGCGCGGCCAGGGCGTCGTCGGACATGGCCTTCAGGTGCTGGGCGTTGACCCAGCGCAGCTTGGCTTCGTCGAACTGCGCGGCGCTGCGACCCAGGTGGTCGAGGTTGAACCACTGCAGGAACTGCTCGCGGCTGAAGATCTCGTCGTCGCCATGGCTCCAGCCCAGCCGCGCGAGGTAGTTGATCATGGCCTCGGGCAGATAGCCCTCGTCGCGGTACTGCGTGACGGCCTTGGCGCCGTTGCGCTTGCTCATCTTCTCGCCCTGCTCGTTGAGCACAGTGGGCAGGTGGGCATAGACCGGCGGCTCCTTGCCCAGGGCACGGAAGATATTGATCTGGCGCGGCGTGTTGTTCACGTGGTCGTCGCCACGGATGACGTGCGTGATGGCCATGTCCACGTCATCGACCACCACGCAAAAGTTGTACGTGGGCGTGCCGTCGGGCCGCGCGATGACCAGATCGTCGAGCTCGTCGTTGCTGATCTCGATGCGGCCCTTAACCTTGTCTTCCCAGACGACGGAGCCTTCCGTCGGATTGCGGAAGCGCAGCACCGGCTTCACGCCTTCCGGCACGGGCGGCAGCACCTTGCCGGGCTCGGGTCGCCAGGTGCCGTCGTAGCGCGGCTTCTGCTTGGCCTGCATCTGGCGCTCACGCAAGGCGTCCAGCTCTTCCATGCTCATGTAACAGGGATAGACCAGGCCGTCGGCCTGCATCTGCGCCAGCACTTCCTTGTAGCGGTCCATGCGCTGCATTTGATAGAACGGGCCCTCGTCGGGCTGCATGCCCAGCCATTCCATGCCCTCCAGGATCACGTCCACGGCCGCCTGACTGGAGCGCTCCACGTCGGTGTCTTCGATCCGCAGAACGAAGTCGCCCCCCGTCGCGCGGGCGAAAGCCCAGGGATAGAGCGCGGAGCGGATGTTGCCGAGGTGAATGAAGCCGGTAGGCGAGGGAGCAAAGCGGGTACGGATGCGATCGGACATGTCTGGGAGTTCGTTCATTGCAGGGTATCGAGGCCGCGGGCGAGGTCTGCCTTGAGGTCATCAATGTGTTCGAGGCCGACGGCCACGCGGATCAGTCCTTGGCCGATGCCGGCCGTGGCGCGCTGCTCTTCGGACAGGCGCCCGTGCGAGGTGCTGGCGGGGTGAGTGATGGTGGTCTTGGTGTCACCGAGGTTGGCGGTGATGCTGCACACTCGTGTGCTGTCGATCACGTGGAAGGCGCCGGCGCGTGCTGCCTCAGGGGTGGCAGCCGCCTTCACGTCGAAGGACAGGACCGCGCCGCCCAGGCCAGACTGCTGGCGCATGGCCAGCTCGTGCTGGCGATGCGATGCGAGGCCGGGGTAGTAGACACGTGCCACTCGGGGATGCGCTTCGAGCCAGGTCGCTAGCTGCAGGGCGTTGGCACTTTGCGCCTTCACGCGCAGCGAGAGCGTCTCCAGCCCCTTCAGGACGACCCAGGCATTGAAGGGCGAGAGGTTCATGCCGGCACTGCGGATCAGCGGCGCCAGCTTGCCCTCAATCAGCTCCTTGGAGCCGCACACAGCGCCTGCCATCACACGGCCCTGTCCATCGAGGAACTTGGTGCCGGAATGGACGACGAGATCGGCGCCCAGCCGGGCCGGCTGCTGCAGCGCCGGCGATGCGAAGCAGTTATCGACCGCCAGCAGCACGCCGGCTTCCTTGGCGATGCCGGCGAGCGCCTGGATGTCGCACAGATCCGTCAGCGGGTTGGTCGGCGTTTCGGCGAACATCAGTCGGGTCTCGGGCCGCAGGGCGGCCTTCCAGGCCGCAGCATCGGTCTGCGGCACGAAGCTGGCCTGCACGCCGAAGCGCGACAGTTCACCGCCGATCAGCTTGATGGTCGAGCCGAACATCGACTGCGAGCACACCACATGGTCGCCGGCCTTCAGCAACGCGAGGCACATGAGCAGGATCGCCGACATGCCAGAGGCCGTGGCCACCGCGGACTCGGTGCCCTCCATGGCGGCCAAGCGGCGCTCGAAGCTGGTCACCGTGGGGTTCCCAGTGCGAGTATAGGTATAGCCGGGCTCTTCGTTGGCGAAACGGCGCGCAGCAGTGGCGGCGTCGGGCTGCACGAAGCTGCTGCTCAGGTACAGCGCTTCGGAATGCTCGCCATAGGCGCTTCGCGGAATGGCTTCGCGCACCGCCAGCGTATCGGGATGCAGCCCCGGGGGCAGGACGGATCGATCGATCATGGCTCAGGCTCAATAAGAAGGTGATGAAAAAAAGGCACTGCGACGGACCATTGCAGCCCGCCGCCCGTCACAAGACTTTGCGCGCCTCAGGCGTTCTGCGCGTTCGGCAGTGCGAGGCGGGAGGTGTCTTCTTCCTGCGGGTCTTCCACGCCGATGCGGCCTTCGTTCAGCTCGGCGATCTCCTTCGCGGTGATGTCGCCCGTCACATAGACCCCGTCAAAGCACGAGGCATCGAAGCCTTGGATACGGCTGTTGAGCGAGCCCACGGCGCGCTTCATGGCATCGACGTCCTGGTAGATCAGCGCGTCGCAGCCGATGGATTCGCGCACCTCTTCGACCGTGCGGCCATGGGCCACGAGTTCGCTGCTGGTGGGCATGTCGATGCCATAGACGTTGGGATAGCGCACCGGCGGCGCTGCGCTGGCCAGGTACACCTTGCGGGCACCGGCGTCACGCGCCATCTGCACGATCTCGCGCGAGGTCGTGCCGCGCACGATGGAATCGTCCACCAGCAGCACGTTGCGCCCCTTGAACTCGCTGCCGATGACGTTGAGCTTCTGGCGTACCGACTTCTTGCGCACGCCCTGCCCCGGCATGATGAAGGTGCGGCCCACGTAGCGGTTCTTGACGAAGCCTTCGCGGTACGGAATGCCCAGCAGATGCGCCAGCTGCGTCGCGCTGGGGCGGCTGGATTCGGGGATGGGGATGACCACGTCGATCTCGCTCGGCGGCACGGTGGAGATCACGCGCTTGGCCAGCGATTCGCCCAGGTTCAGGCGGGCCTGATAGACGGAGATGCCGTCCAGCACCGAATCAGGCCGGGCCAGATAGACGAATTCGAAGATACAGGGGTTGAGCTGGGGCGCTGCGGCGCACTGGCGCGCACGCACCGTGCCGTCCTGCGTGATGAACACGGCTTCGCCGGGCTGCACGTCGCGCTCGAACACATGGCTGGTGCCTTCCAGCGCCACCGATTCGCTGCCCACCATCACCGTGCCGTCGGCGCTGCGGCCCATGCACAGCGGGCGGATGCCATGCGGATCGCGGAAGGCCACCAGGCCGTGGCCGGCGATCAGGGCGATCACGGCGTAGGAGCCTTTGACGCGCTTGTGGACGGCGCTCACGGCAGAGAACACATCTTCGACCTGCAGCGGCACGCCGCGCGATGCGCGCTCGAGCTCGTGCGCGAACACGTTGAGCAGCACTTCGGAGTCGCTCTCGGTGTTGGTGTGGCGGTGGTCGGTGGAGAACAGTTCCGCACGCAGCGCCTGGGCGTTGGTCAGGTTGCCGTTGTGCACCATCACGATGCCGAAGGGCGCGTTCACGTAGAAGGGCTGCGCCTCTTCCTCGCTGTAGGCATTGCCCGCCGTGGGATAGCGCACCTGGCCCAGGCCGACCGAGCCGGGCAGCGCGCGCATGTTGCGCGTGCGGAAGACGTCACGCACCATGCCCTTGGCCTTGTGCATGAAGAACTTGCGCCCCTCCTGGGTGACGATGCCCGCGGCATCTTGCCCCCGGTGCTGCAGCAGCAGCAAGGCGTCATAAATCAGTTGGTTGACGGGAGCAGCACTCACTACGCCGACGATTCCACACATATTCGCGTTCCATTGATAGGCGGGACCATCCCGCCGAAAGAAGACCCGCCCACCGCAGAAGACTGCAGCCGGCGCATCACGAAGGCATATGCCTTGCAAACTCCTCGGGCACCACCGGCTTGAGCCGGACCAGTGCCTTGTGCAACATGGGGGCCGCCACCGACGTTTTCCACCAGGGCGCTTCGCGCAGAGGCGTCCAACTGGCAAAGAGCGCCAGAGCCAGCAGCAGCAGCACACCACGCAGCGCGCCGAACAATGCGCCTAGCACCCGGTCGGTCGGCCGAAGCCCCACGGCATCGACGAGCTTCTTGCTCAACCACGCCACGAAGCCGAAAAAAAACAGCGCCCCCACAAAAACCAGCACGAACCCAGCCGCATGGCGGAACGGGCCCTGCGTATCGCCCATGGGCAGCCAGGCCCCAACGTCGCTGGCGAGCCACTGGGCCACGACAAAGGCCGCGGCCCACCCCGCCAGCGAGATCAATTCAAACACCAGGCCGCGCCACGCTCCCACCAGCAGGGAGCCCAGCACGAGCGCCAGGAACACCCAGTCCAGCGCGGCAAGATGCCACCCTGCATCCAGCGCCGAAGCGTCCATGAAACTACTACAGCGTCAATACGGTGGCAGACAATCCCAGCGCCTTGATGCGCCCGGCGGCCTTGTCGGCTTCCGCCCGGTTGGCGAAAGGCCCCGCACGCACACGCGTGCGCTTGCCGTCCTTGGTATCCACCGCCTGGGTATAAGCCTTGACCCCGGCATGTTCAAGCTTGCTCCGCACCTCTCGGGCCTTGTCGCCATCGGCGAAGGCACCCACCTGCACGATGAAACGGCCTTCCTCATCCGACTTGGAGGCGGCAACAGCGGGCGCCGCCGTGTGCGTTGCAGAAGCAGTCGGCCGCCCTTCGAGCAGAGC
>JBHIWE010000260.1:0-5645 GCA_041987645.1 Acidovorax sp.
GCTGCAGGGACGCCACCAGGGCGTGCTGGCCCTGCGCCTGCAATGGCACCACCACCTGCGCCGCCTGGACGGACTGGACCTGCCGCCCTGGGATGGCGTGGATCTGCGCACGGCCGAGCCCGCGCAGGAGATGGCACACCTGCGGCGGCTGCTGGCCGAGCGGCTGGCGCACTGCCGGTTCTCGGCCCCGGTGGATCGCATCGCCCTGCGCGCCCTGCAGACCGGGCCGGCGGCTGCGGCCAGCGGCAGCCTGCTGCCGCCAGGCCCGCACGAGGCCGTGGGCGAGCCGTGGAATCAGCTGCAGGAACGCTGGTCCGCCCGGCTGGGAGCGCACCGCGTGCAGGCCGTGCAGCTGCATGCCGACCACCGGCCCGAACGCATGCAGTCCTGGCACGCCATGGAGGGCGGCGGTGCTGTGTCGGCGGGCCGCATCGGCACCACCACCGCTGCCACCGACCCGCGTGCCGCGCTCTGGCCGGCCTGGCTGGTGCAGCCGCCCGAGCCACTGGCGGTGCAGCGCCACCGCCCCTGCCTGCACGGGCCGCTACGGCTGCTGGCCGGGCCGGAACGTTTCGAGGCCGCCTGGTGGGAGGCGTCCGGCACCCCGGACGAGGCGTCGGGCGCAGGCCCGGCGCGCCGCGACTATTTCGTCGCCCATGGCGATGCGGTGGGCTATGTGTGGGTGTTCCGCGACCTGGAGGGGCGGTGGTTCCTGCACGGCCTCTACGGCTGAGCGCGAACGGGGCGAAGGGGACGCGCGGGATTGCGCGGGCCGGTCGCCGGCCGCCAGGGCCCGGGCGGTCCTGGACGCGCTCAGACGGCGGGCGCTGCCACGCCCAGCCGCTCGTGCAAGCGGGTGCTGGTGGTGGTGTATTGCAGCGCCACTGGGCCGCCGTTCAGGGTTTCGGCGGCGGCGAAGGCGGCCAGGGTGGCTTCGTGGAAGGCGCAGAGCAGCAGCTTGCGCTTGCCGGGGTAGGTGTTGATGTCGCCCACCGCGTGGATGGCGGGGATGCTGGTGCGGAAGCTGGCCGGGTCCACCACGAGCTGTTTGCGTTCCATGGCCAGGCCCCAGTCGGCCACGGGACCCAGGCGCGGTGAAATACCCAGGTAGGCCAGCAGCAGGTCGAGCGGCAGGCGCGACATGCCGCCGTCAGGCAGGGCCAGCTGCAGGGCCTGCAGGCGGCCACCGGCCGCCTCGATACCCGTGATCTGCCCGGCCACGACGCGGATGCGGCCGCTCTCGCGCAGCGCGGCGAGTTCGGCCAGCGCCTCGGGCGGCGCCTGGAAAACGTCGCGCCGGTGCAGCAGGGTGACGCTCGCGGGAGCCTCGGCGCTCTTTGCTCGGGCGCAGGCGATGGCGGCCAGCACGGCGCCATCTTCGCCGCCGTGCACCACGACATGGCGGCCGGCTGCGCGGGCTGGGAGCGTGGCGGTGTCGGGGTGATAGAGCAGCTGCGTGCCGGCGAAGGCGTCGATGCCCTCGGCTTTGACGGCGCGTGGCACGAAGGCGCCCACGCCGGCTGCGATGAACACGGTGCGTGCCAGCAGCCGGGTGCCGGCGCTGGTCTGCAGCCGCACGCGGCCATCGGGCTGCAGCGACAGTTCGGCAACGGTCTGGCCCAGGTGGCGCTGCAGCGGGAAGGGGGCGATCTGCTGCTCCAGCAGCGCGACCAACTCGCGTCCGGTGCAGACCGGCACGCCGGGAACGTCGTAGATGGGCTTGTCGGGATAGAGCTCGGCGCATTGGCCGCCCGTGTGGGGCAGGGCGTCGATCAAGTGGGCGGCAATGCCCTGCAGCCCGAGCTGAAAAACCTGGAACAGGCCGGCCGGCCCTGCGCCGATGACGACGGCATCGGCTTCGATCGGGTGAATGTCTTCAATCACGTGCGCAGCGGCTCACGACACCCTTGCGAGGAGCGAGGGTAGCGGCACGGACCTCCGCCACGGCCCAGGCCGGCAGACGCCGCGCACGGGCTCGCCCCGCCGCGCTGGCATCGCCCCCTTCCGGCCAGCGAAGCGCCGCCAGAGAAGGGGGGAGCGGCGAAGCCGCTCGGGCGGAGACATCCATCACTTCAGCGGATCAGTTCGGCAAGCTTGCCGGGCTTGCCGTTCCACTCGTCGGCGTCGGGCAATGCGGGCTTGCGCTTGGTGATGCTCTTGAACTGGGGCGAGAGTTCGGCGTTGAGCTTGATGAAGGCGATCTGGTCGGCCGGCAGGTCTTCTTCAGCGAAGATGGCATTGGCTGGGCATTCGGGAATGCAGACGGCGCAGTCGATGCATTCGTCGGGGTCGATCACGAGGAAGTTCGGGCCTTCGCGGAAGCAGTCCACGGGGCACACGTCCACGCAATCGGTGTACTTGCACTTGATGCAGTTTTCGGAGACGACGTGAGTCATGTTCGGTATCTGGGTATTCGGGGGTAACCCGCGATTTTAGGCGGGATCGAAAGACGGGCCGCAGCCCGTCTTTTCACGGCAGGGTCTACGCGCCTTGACGCGGCTCAATTCACCAGCACGGCGCCGGCCGTCTTGTGGCTGGCGGTATCGACCAGGATCAGTGAGCCCAGCACGCGGGCCTGGCTGAAGGGCGCGGCGGGCAGGGCTTCCTGCAGCAGCAGCTCGACGTGGCCGATGGCGTTGGGGTCGAGCTGCGTCGCATCCTCCTCGGCCAGGGTGTTGATGTCGAGCCGATGGACCACGCGGCGCACCTTGGCCTTGACCCAGCGGTGACCGTGCAGCGCCCAATAGACGCGGCCGGCGACCAGGGGCTCGTCGTCCATCCAGGCGACAGTGGTGCGCAGCTCGCGCTGGCCGGGCCAGGGCGATGCGGCGGCAGGCGTGTCACCGAAGTCGTCGTCGGCCGCTGCGGCGGCCGGCGCCGCGGGCGCGGCCAGCAGCCAGTCGCCGCGCGAGACATCGACTTCGCGGTCCAGGATGATGCCGGCGCTGGTGCCGGCCGCCACGTCGCCGGGGCGGCGGGCATGGTCCAGCACCTGGGCCACGGTGGCCAGCTGGCCGCTCGGGAAGATCTGCACGGCGGTGCCGGGCGCCACGCTGCCTGCGGCCACGCGGCCCCAGAAGACGCGCCGGCCCTGGGTGGTGTCGGCGGACGAGGAGAACTTCTCGACCCACTGCACCGGGAAGGCCAGCGGCAGCGCCGTGTCGGCCGGCGTGCCGGGCAGCGATTCGAGGATCTGCAGCAGGCTGGGCCCTTCGTAGCCGCACCAGCCGGCCTGCGGATCGACCACGTTCCAGCCCTTGAGGGCCGACACGGGCACGGTGGCGCGCACGGAGATGCCGGCCGCCTGGGCGAACCGGTCCAGCGCGGCGCGGATGTGCGCGAAGGCGAGGGCGGGGTCTTCGACCGCGTCCAGCTTGTTCACGGCGAACACCAGCGAGGGCACGCGCAGCAGGTTGACCAGCAGCGAGTGGCGGCGGGTCTGCGGCAGCAGGGCCAGCTGCGGGTTCTTCCAGTCGAGCTTGGTGGCATCGACCAGCACCACGGCGGCATCGGCGCTGCTGGCGGCGGTGACCATGTTGCGGGTGTACTGCTCGTGGCCCGGCGCGTCGCCGATGATGAACTTGCGCGTCTCGGTGGCGAAGTAGCGGTAGGCCACGTCGATGGTGATGCCCTGCTCGCGCTCGGCGGAGAGGCCGTCGGTCAGCAGCGCCAGATCGGTTTCGCCACCGCGCGTTACGCCGGCCAGGTGGTCCTGCAGCACGGCGCGGCTGTCCACCAGCAGGCGTCCGATGAGCGTGCTCTTGCCGTCATCGACCGAGCCGCAGGTGATGAACTTGAGCGCGGATTGGTGGTCGTTCTGGCCTGCAGCGATTGCTGTGCCTGCGTTGTCAGCTATCGAATTCATAGTCGTCATCAGAAATACCCGTCCTTCTTGCGCTTTTCCATGGAGGCGTCGGAGGTCTTGTCGTCCATGCGGGTGGCGCCGCGTTCGCTCACGTCGGCGGCCAGCGTCTCGATGACGATGTCGGCGGCGGTGGCGGCGGGGCTCTCCACGGGGCAGGTGCAGGTGATGTCGCCCACGGTGCGGAAGCGCACGTCGCGCGTTTGCACCGTTTCGCCGTCGCGCGGCGGGGTGAGTTCGGTCACGGGCACCAGCAAGCCCTTGCGTTCGACCACCTGGCGCTTGTGGGTGTAGTAGAGCGAGGGCAGGGCGATCTGCTCGCGGTCGATGTACTGCCACACGTCCAGCTCGGTCCAGTTGCTGATGGGGAACACGCGGAAGTGCTCGCCGGGCGCGAGGCGGGTGTTGAACAGGGTCCAGAGTTCGGGCCGCTGGGCCTTGGGCTGCCACTGGCCGAAGCTGTCGCGGTGGCTGAAGATGCGTTCCTTGGCGCGGGCCTTTTCCTCGTCGCGGCGGGCGCCGCCGATGAGGGCGTCGAAGCGGAATTCCTCGATGGCTTCGAGCAGCGTCACCGACTGGTGGACGTTGCGCGATTCGCCCGGATGGGCCAGGCGCACCGTGCCGCGCGCCATCGAATCCTCCACGCTGCGCACGATGAGCTCGGCGCCCAGTTCCTGGGCGCGGAAGTCGCGGAAGTCGGTCACTTCGGGGAAGTTGTGGCCGGTGTCGATCATCAGCAGCGGGTAGGGGATGCGGCCGGCGCCGAAGGCCTGTTCGGCGCACTTGAGCGTGACCCGCGAGGCCTTGCCGCCCGAGAACAGCAGGGCGGGGCGTTCGAAGGCGGCGGCCACCTCGCGCAGGATGAAGATGGTCTCTTCTTCCAGCGCGTCCAGGTGGCGGTTGCTGAGCTGGCTCAGGGCCGCCGTGGCGGCCAGGGGTTCGTCGATGCGGGCGTTCATGCGCGGGGCTTCTTTCGCTGGGTCGTGTCGGGTGTGGTGCAGTGCAGAGGGGGCTCAGGCCGCCTCGGCCTGGCGGAAGTGCGGCAGCGCGTGCTGCGCATCGCCCTGGTAGAAGGCCGGGAAGCGGTGCAGCTGGCGCTCGGCGGCGGCGATGTCCTGGTCTTCGCGCAGCACGGCCACGTCGAAGCCGCAGCGCGCCATCTGCAGCACCTGGTCCACCAGCACGTCGCCGGTGGCGCGGATCTCGCCGGTGAACTTCAGGCGGCCGCGCAGCAGGCGGGCCTGGCTGAAGGCGCGGCCGTCGGTGAACTTGGGGAAGTGCAGGTCGATGCGGGTGACGCCGGCCAGGTCTTGCGCGAGCGGGTCGGCATCGTTGGCCAGTTCCAGCACTTTCTGGCCTTCTGCGCCGGTGGAATGCGCGCTGCTAGCTATTATTTTCATAGTGATTCTCGGAAAGGGTTCGGGCGGTTCAGGCGGCGGCAGGGGCGGCTTCGGCCGGATGGCGGGCGGCGTTGCCGGCAGCCTTGAAGGGCTCCAGGCCGATGCGGCGCACGGTGTCGATGAAGTGTTCCTGGCGCGGGCCGCTGGCGGCGTCTTCGGCCACGGTCTGGCGGTGCTCGCGGTAGGTCGCCAGCAGGGCCTCGATCACGCCGGGCACCTCGGAGGCGCTGAACGACGGGCCGATGACCTTGCCCGGCTGGGCGGGGCCCGAGAGGTCGGAGCCGTCGGCGCCGCCCAGCGTGATCTGGTACCACTCCTTGCCGTCCTTATCGACGCCCAGGATGCCGATGTGGCCGCTGTGGTGGTGGCCGCAGCTGTTGATG
>JBHIWE010000261.1:0-5635 GCA_041987645.1 Acidovorax sp.
TCGTGGTGGACAACAAGCCCGGCGCGGGCGGCACCATCGGCACGGCCGAGGCGGCCAAGGCCAGACCCGACGGCTACACGCTGCTGCTGACCACCAGCAGCACGCACGCCATCTCGCCGCACCTGATGCCACGCCTGGCCTATGACCCGCAGCGCGACTTCGTGCCCGTGGCGCATGTGGCCGACGCGCCCAGCGTGCTGCTGGTCACGCCCTCGCTGCCGGTGAAGACGGTGGCCGAACTCATCGCCTACGCCCGTGCGCACCCGGGCCAGCTCAACTACGCCACCAGCGGCAACGGCACGATCGTCCACCTGAACACCGCCGCCTTCGCCGCGCAGGCCGGCATCGAGATGACGCACGTGCCCTACAAGGGCACGGCGCTGGCCATTCCCGACCTGGCCGCCGGCCAGGTGCAGGTGCTGTTCGATTCGCTGCCCACCGGCATGCCGCACGTCAAGAGCGGCCGCCTGCGCGCCCTGGCCGTGACCAGCGCCCAGCGCAGTTCGCTGGCGCCGGAGCTGCCCACGCTGGCCGAAGCGGGCCTGCCCGGCTTCTCGTCGGTGACCTGGTTCGGCGTCTATCTGCCGGCAGGGGCCTCGCCCGCCCTGGTCAAGCGCGTGCACGACGCCTTCGCCCGCGCCATCCAGGCGCCCGAGGTGGCCCAGAGCCTGGCCCGGTTGGGCGTGGAGCCCGCACGCCCGAGCACACCCGCGCAGTTCGACGCGCTGGTGCAGGCCGACAGCGCTCGCTGGGCGAGCGTGATCCGGCAACACAAGATCACCCTGGAATGACCAAGAATCACACGCAAGGAGACTCTTCCATGACCGCATCGACCGCCGCTTCGGCCGCCCCCCTGGACTGGGCCCTGCCCTACGCCTCCCACCGCAGCGCGGTGATGGGCCGCAACGTCGTCTCCACCTCGCAGCCGCTGGCCGCACAGGCGGGCCTGGCCATGCTGCAGGCCGGTGGCAACGCCGTGGATGCCGCCATCGCCGCCGCCATGGCGCTCACGGTCGTCGAGCCCACCGGCTGCGGCCTGGGCAGCGACGGCTTCGCCATCGTCTGGGACGGCCAGGAGCTGCACGGCCTGAACGCCTCGGGCCGCTCGCCCGCCGCGTGGACGCCGGAATACTTCGAGCAGTTGGGCGGCACCATCCCCGAAACGGGCTGGAACGCGGTGACGGTGCCGGGCGCCGTCTCGGCCTGGGTGGCGCTCTCCAGGCGGCTGGGCAAGCTGCCCTTCGCGCAGCTGGCGCAGCCGGCCATCGGCTATGCGCGCCACGGCTTTCCGGTCTCGCCCACCATCGCCCGGCAATGGGCGCTGGGCGCAGCCAAGCTGGGCGGCCAGCCGGGCTTCGCCGAATGCTTCATGCCCGGCGGCCGGGCGCCGCGCGCGGGCGAGATCTTCCGCAGCGAGGCCCATGCCCGCACGCTGGAGCTGATCGCCGCCACCGAGGGCGCCGCCTTCTACAGCGGCGAGCTGGCCGAGCGCATGGCCGAGCATGCGCGCGCGAACGGCGGCGCGATGACGGTGGAAGACCTCGCGGCTCACCAGGCCGAATGGGTGGGCACCATCAGCCAGCGCTTCGGCGATTCGGTGATCCACGAGATTCCGCCCAACGGCCAGGGCATCGCCGCGCTGATGGCGCTGGGCATGCTGGACGCGCACGGCGTGGGCCGCCACCCGGTGGACAGCGTGGAAACCCTCCACGCCAGCATCGAGGCCATGAAGCTCGCGCTGGCCGACCTCTACCAGCACAACGCCGACGCGGCCCACATGCAGGTCGCCCCGGCCGATCTGCTGCAGGCGGACTACCTGGCCGAACGCGCCGCGCTGATCAACCCGGCCCGCGCGGGCGATCCGGCCTACGGCGCGCCGCGCCCGGGCGGCACGGTGTACCTGGCGGCGGCGGATGCGTCCGGCATGATGGTCTCGTTCATCCAGTCCAACTACATGGGCTTCGGCTCGGGCGTGGTGGTGCCGGGCACCGGCATCAGCCTGCAGAACCGGGGCCACGGCTTCACGCTGCAGGCCGGCCATGCCAACCGCGTGGCGCCGCGCAAGCGGCCCTCGCACACCATCATCCCGGCCTTTGCCATGCATGCGGACGGCACTCCACGACTAGCTTTCGGCGTGATGGGCGGCCCGATGCAGAGCCAGGGCCACACGCAGATGGCGCTGCGCGTGCTGCGCTACGGCCAGAACCCGCAGGCCGCGGCCGATGCGCCGCGCTGGCGCGTGACGGGCGGCAAGGGCGTGGCGGTGGAGCCGCATTTCGACCCCGCCGTGGTGGCGGCCCTGCGCGCCCTGGGGCATGAGGTGACGGTGGAGGACGGCAACGGCGTCTTCGCCTTCGGCGGCGCACAGCTGGTGCTGCGCGAGGGTGGCCACTACATCGCGGGCTCGGACCCGCGCAAGGATGGGCAGGCCGTGGCGTTCTGAGCGAATGCTATTGAAAACATAGCATGGAGCGCTAGTGGATCAAGCACTCCCCGCTCGTTTCTCATTCAACGCGTCTCGCGCACCGTGAGCCAGGCGCTGGCCGCGCCGCTCAGCACGATGGCCGCGATGCCGGCCATGGCCCAGGGGTCGGGCACATGCCGGAACACCAGCCAGCCGGCCAGCATGGCGAAGCCGATCTGGCTGTAGAGAAAGGGCGCGAGGGTGACCGGCGTGGTGCGCGCATAGGCCTGCATCAGCAGCATGTGGCCGCTAGCGCTGAGCAGCCCCATGAGCAGCATGCCCAGCCAGAGCCACAGGTCCTGGATCGGCACCCAGGCGAAGGGCACGGCCAGCGACACCAGCGCGGTGGCCAGCCAGCCGGTGTAGAGCTGCGTGGTCGCCGGGCTTTCGCGCCCGGCCATGCGGCTGCTGACGACCTGGTAGCCGGTGTTGGTCGCCAGCAGGCACAGCGGCCAGACCAGCGCCCAGCCGAAGGCCTGCCCGCCCGGGCGGATGATGGCCAGCGTGCCGGCCAGCCCCAGCGCCACCAGCACCCAGCGCGGCGCGCTCACGCGCTGGTGCAGCCAGAGCGCGGCCACCACCGTCACGCAGAGGGGCGTGGTGGCGACGATGGCGGTGAACTCGGCCAGCGGCATGTGCAGGATGCTCAGCAGGCCGAACAGGCTCATGGCCGCGAACAGCACGGCGCGCAGCACCTGGAAGCGCGGCTGCGTGGTGCGCAGCACGCCCGGGCCCTCGCGGTGCAGCACGAAGGCGGTGGTGAGCAGGGTGTGGAACAGGTAGCGCGCCCAGAGCATCATCACCAGCGGCACGGCACTGCCGACCTGCTTGGTGGTGAGATCCAGCAACGCGAAGCATGCGCAGGCCGCCACGGTCAGCGCGATGCCCGCCAGCGCCCCGCCCGGCCGGGCGCCGGGCGGCACGGTGGTCGAGGCGCCCCGGCCGCGCGCGCTGCCGTCCCCGGTCATGCCACGCGGGGCCCGCTGCGTTCGAGCAGCATGGAGTCGCCATAGCTGAAGAAGCGGTAGCGCTGGGCGATGGCGTGGCGGTACAGGCCCATGACCTGGGCGTAGCCCGCGAAGGCGCTGACCAGCATCATCAGTGTGCTGTTGGGCAGGTGGAAGTTGGTGATGAGCAGGTCCACCACGCGAAAGCCGAAGCCCGGGGTGATGAAGATGTCGGTGTCGCCCGTCGCCTGGCCCGAGCGCGCCCATGATTCCAGCGTGCGCACGGTGGTCGTACCCACCGCCACCACGCGCCCGCCGCGCTGGCGGCAGCGCTCCAGCGCGGCCAGCGTGGCCAGGGGCACCTCGTACCACTCGCTGTGCATGCGGTGCTCGGCCAGGTTCTCGGTCTTGACGGGCTGGAAGGTGCCGGCGCCCACGTGCAGGGTGACGCTGGCGCGCTCGATGCCGCGCGCCGCTAAACCGGCCAGCACGGCCTCGTCGAAGTGCAGCGCGGCGGTGGGCGCGGCCACGGCGCCGGGGGCGCGGGCGAAGACGGTCTGGTAGCGCTGGCTGTCCTCGGCTTCGTCCGGGTCGTGGTCGGCGTTCTGCTGGCGCTCGATGTAGGGCGGCAGCGGCAGGTGGCCGTGGCGCTCCATCAGCTCCCACGGGCTTTCACCGGCCGGGCCGTGCAGCGCGAAGCGAAAGAGCGGGCCGTTGTCGTCGGGCCAGCGGCCCAGCAGGGTGGCATCGAAGCCGCCCGCGGCGCGGCCACCGGCCATCAGCACGGTGCTGCCGGGCAGCGGCTTCTTGCTGACCTTCATGTGGGCCACGACTTCGTTGCCTGTCAGCACCCGCTCGATCAGCAGTTCGAGCTTGCCGCCGCTGGCCTTCTCGCCGAAGAGCCGGGCCTTGACCACCCGGGTGTCGTTGAACACCAGCAGATCGCCCTCGCGCAGCAGGCCGGGCAGCTCGCGGAAGATGCGGTCGACAGGCTCGCGGCTGCGTCCGTCGAGCAGGCGCGAGCCGCTGCGCTCGGGGGCCGGGTGCTGGGCGATGAGCTCGGGCGGCAGCGCGAAGTCGAAGTCGCTGAGGGTGAAGGTGCGCGCGGGCGCGGCGGCGGCCTCGGCGCTGGGCGAGGACGAAGGCGAAAGAGAAGAAAGAGGCGTCTGCATGTCACTTGAGGGCCTGACAGGCCCGTGCCAAGGAGGAGGATCGGGGAAGGGAAGGAACGGGACAAATGGGCGGCCAGCGCCTGCTTTGTGCGCCGGATTCTCCCACGCAGCCGCTTTCAGCCCTGCGGGCCGCCCCAGAGCGCCGAGAGGTCGGTAAAGCCCCAGCTCGCCGGATCTTCGCGGGCGACGATGCGTTCGGTACAGCCCGGCGCTGCCAGATTCACCGGCTCGGGCGTAATGCGCAGGCCGGACTTGGTGGAAAAGAACACGTTCACGCAGGGCGCGATCAGCGCCTGGCCGGACTGCCGCATGACCACGCCCAGGCGCCCGGAGGTCAGCCGCACCAGCGAGCCCACCGGATAGATGCCGATGCTCTTGACGAAGGCCTGGAAGAGCCGCGGATCGAAGTGCGCAGGGCCCCACTCCGCCATGCGGCGCACCGAGTCCGCCGGGTCCCAGCCGCGCTTGTAGGCGCGGTCGGAGGTGATCGCGTCATACACGTCGCAGATGGCCGCCATGCGGGCGATCAGGCTGATGCCGTCGCCCCGCTGGCGGTGCGGATACCCGGAGCCGTCCATCTTCTCGTGGTGGTGCAGGCAGGCTTCGAGCACGAGCGCAGTCGCGCCGCCCACCTCCTGCAGCATGGCGTGGCCTTCCACGGGGTGTTCGCGCACGATGGCGAACTCCTCTTCGGTGAGCTTGCCGGGCTTGTTCAGGATATTGAGGGGAATCGCCGCCTTGCCCAGGTCGTGCAGCAGGCCCGCCATCCCTGCCTGACGCACTTCGTCTTCGGGTAACTGGACCTGCCGGGCCAGCGCCACCATCAGCGCACACACAGCCACCGAATGCAGGTAGGTGTAGTCGTCGGCCGTCTTCAGGCGCGCCAGGCTGATGAGGGCGCAGGGATTGCGGGTCACGGAATCGGTGATCTCCTGGACCAGATCCCGCGCGCCGGACGCATCCACGGCGCGACCCAGGCGCGCTTGGGCGAACATGCTGGCCACCGCCTCGCGCGCGCGGTTGCAGATCAGCGCGGCGGCGCGCAGTTCGGC
>JBHIWE010000262.1:0-5633 GCA_041987645.1 Acidovorax sp.
GTTCCAGCGCCCCTTCATGCTGCGCGCCAGCGCGCTGCACAACGTGGCGCTGGGGCTGTGGCTGGGTGGCAACCCCTGGGCCGAGGCGCGCGACCTGGCGCTGCAGGCCCTCGGCCGCGTGGGCCTCGCCGATGCCGCCGCGCAGAGCGCGCGCACGCTCTCGGGCGGCCAGCAGCAACGCCTCGCGCTGGCGCGCGCCTGGGCCCGCCGGCCCGACCTGCTGTTGCTGGACGAGCCCACGGCCAGCCTGGACCCGCACGCCAAGCGCGAGGTGGAGGCGCTGATGGCCGAGTTCGCCTCAGGCAGCGCCTGTGCTGGTGCGGCGCAGCCGGTCACCATGGTGTTCAGCAGCCACAACCTGGGGCAGGTCAAGCGCCTGGCCAGCCGCGTGGTGTACCTGGAACACGGCCGCATCATGGCGGACCTTCCGGTACATGCGTTCTTCCACGGGCCGCTGCCGGAAGCGGCCCGTCTGTTCGTCAAAGGAGAGATGGTATGAAGCGTCGGAACGATTTCAAGGGCTTTGGGCCACTGGCCCGCTGGGGTAGAGCGCTGGCTGCTATGTTTTTGGTAGCGTCCGTGGGTGTGGCGTCGGCGCAGTCGATCACCATGGCCTCCACCACGTCCACCGAGCAGTCGGGGCTTTTCAGCCATCTGCTGCCGGCCTTCAAGCAGGCCAGCGGCCTGGACGTGAAAGTGGTCGCCGTGGGCACGGGGCAGGCGCTGGACATGGCGCGCCGGGGCGACGCCGACGTGCTCTTCGTCCACGACCCGGCGGCGGAGGAGAAGTTCGTCGCCGACGGCTGGGCGGTCAAGCGCTACCCGGTCATGTACAACGACTTCGTGCTGATCGGCCCGCTCGTGGACCCCGCCGGCACGCGCGGCCAGGATATCGTCGCCGCGCTGGGCAAGATCGCTGCGGCCAACGCCGAGTTCATCTCGCGCGGCGATAAGAGCGGCACGCATGCGGCCGAGCTGCGCTACTGGAAGCTCGCGATGGGCGAGGGCAGCAAGGGCCGCGGCTACAAGGAATGCGGCTGCGGCATGGGGCCAGCGCTGAACATCGCCGCCTCCAGTGGCGCCTATGTGCTGGCCGACCGCGGCACCTGGCTGAACTTCAAGAACCGCGCGGGGCTCGCGGTGCTGGTCCAGGGCGATCGCCGGCTTTTCAACCAGTACGGCGTGATGGTAGTGAACCCGGCGCGGTATCCGCATGTGAAGGCGGCCGATGCGCAGAAGTTCGTGGATTGGGTGGTTTCACCTGCCGGGCAGGCTTCGATTGCCGCTTACAAGGTGGGAAACGAGCAGCTGTTCTTCCCGAACGCCCAGCCTTGAGCACGAAGCGGCGCATGCCACCGCCGCCATGACCTGCCAGGCCGGGCTCCCAGTGTGCCGCCTCGGTGGCGGCGGGGGCCGTCTTGTGCGGCCCATGGACGATGTCCGCCGCGCTCTAGTGGGAAAGCGCCACGCACACCCGGCCCTGCTGCACACGCACCGCATGGGCCTGCACGGAGTTTTGCGGCGCCTCCAGGCATTCGCCCGTGCGCAGGTCGAAGTGGTTCTTGTAGAGCGGCGAGGCCACCACGACGCGATCGCCCAGGCTGCCGATGAGCCCGCGCGAGAGCACGCTGGCGCCGGATTGCGGATCGACGTTGTCGATGGCGTGGAACTGGTCGGGGCCGACGCGGAAGATGGCGACGTGGCGGCCTTGCACCAGCGCGCAGACGCCGGTGCCGGGCACGATGTCGTCTGCGGCGCAGACGTCGGTGAGTTGCAGGGTCTCGGTGTTCATGGGGCGGTTCCTGATGTCTGAGTCCAAGGGCGGGCGGCGCGCCGTCAGGCCGGGGCGCCTTCGGCGGCCGTTGCAGGCGCGCGTTCCTCGCTGCGGGCCGGTCGGATCTGGCCTCGCTCGTTCACGAAGACGATGCGTTCGTCGGGCTGGTCGCTGTTGACGAAGGTGCGGAAGCGCTGGCGCACGGCCGGGTCGGTCACGGCGGTCTTCCATTCGCATTGGTAGGTGTCCACCACGTGCTGCATCTGCGCTTCCAGCTCGGCGTTCAGGCCTAGCGTGTCGTTCAGCAGCACGCCCTTGAGGTAGTCCAGCCCGCCTTCGAGGTTGTCGCGCCAGGTGCTGGTGCGCTGCAGGCGGTCGGCCGTGCGCACGTAGAACATCAGGAAGCGGTCCACCAGCCGCACCAGCTCTTCCTTCGACAGATCCGAAGCCAGCAGCTCCGCGTGCCGCGGCTTCATGCCGCCGTTGCCGCAGACGTAGAGGTTCCAGCCCTTCTCGGTGGCGATGATGCCCACGTCCTTGCCCTGCGCTTCGGCGCATTCGCGGGTGCAGCCCGAGACGCCGAACTTGATCTTGTGCGGCGCACGCAGCCCCTTGTAGCGGTTCTCCAGTTCCACGGCCAGGCCCACGCTGTCGCCCACGCCGTAGCGGCACCAGGTCGATCCCACGCAGCTCTTCACCGTGCGCAGCGACTTGCCGTAGGCGTGGCCCGATTCGAAGCCGGCGGCGATCAGCTCTTCCCAGATCAGTGGGAGCTGTTCCACGCGGGCGCCGAACAGGTCGATGCGCTGGCCGCCCGTGACCTTGGTGTAGAGGCCGTATTTCTTGGCCACCTGTCCCACGGCGATCAGCCCGTCGGGCGTGACCTCGCCACCGGCCATGCGCGGCACGACCGAATAGGTGCCGTCCTTCTGGATGTTGCCGAGGAAGTAGTCGTTGCTGTCCTGCAGGCTCGCCAACTGGGGCTTGAGCACGAATTCGTTCCAGCACGAGGCGAAGATGCTCGCCGCCACCGGCTTGCACACGTCGCAGCCCAGGCCCTTGCCGTGCCGGGCGAGCAGGTCTTCGAAGGTCTTGATCTCGCCCACCCGGATCAGGTGGAAGAGTTCCTGGCGCGAATACGGGAAGTGCTCGCAGAGGTGGTTGTTCACCGCCATGCCACGCTTGGCCATCTCGGCCTTCATCACCTGGGTGACCAGCGGCACGCAGCCGCCGCAGGTGGCGCCCGCCTTGGTGCACGACTTCATCTCCGCGATGGTGCAGGCGCCTTCGCCCACGGCGGCGCAGATCTGCCCCTTGCTGACGTTGTTGCACGAGCAGATCTGAGCGCTGTCGGGCAGAGCCTCCACCCCCAGGCCGGGCTTGGCCTTGCCGTCGCTCGAGGGCAGGATCAGGAATTCCGGCTCTTCAGGCAGGACGATGCCGTTGAGCGCCATCTGGAGCAGCGTGCCGTATTCGTCGGCATTGCCCACCAGCACGGCGCCCAGCAGCTTTTTGCCGTCGTCGCTCACCACGATCTTCTTGTAGATCTGCTTGCGCTCGTCGATGAACTGGTAGCTGCGGCAGTGGGGCGTCTTGCCCTGCGCGTCGCCGATGCTGGCCACGTCCACGCCCATCAGCTTGAGCTTGGTGCTCATGTCGGCACCCGCGAACGCCGCGCCGGCCTGGCCGGCGATGTGGCGCGCCGCTACGCGGGCCATGTCGTAGCCGGGGGCGACCAGGCCGAAGAGCTGCTCGTTCCACGAGGCGCATTCGCCGATGGCATAGACGCTGCGGTCGCTCGCGCGGCAGTGCTCGTCCACCGCCACGCCGCCGCGCGGCCCCAGGGCCAGAGCGCACTGGCGCGCCAGCTCGTCGCGCGGGCGGATGCCGGCGGAGAACACGATCATGTCGGTCTCCAGATGCGTGCCGTCGGCGAAGACCATGCGGTGCCGTGCCGTGGCCCCGTCGGTGATCTCCACCGTGTTGCGGCTGGTGTGGACCTGAACGCCCAGCGCCTCGATCTTGCTGCGCAGCACGCGGCCACCGCCTTCGTCCACCTGCACCGCCATGAGGCGCGGCGCGAACTCGACCACGTGCGTCTCCAGGCCCAGGTCGCGCAGCGCCTTGGCGCATTCCAGGCCCAGCAGGCCGCCGCCCACCACTACGCCGGTCTTTGAATGCGCGCCGCTGGCCTTCATGCCCTCCAGATCCTCGATGGTGCGATAGACGAAGCAGTGCGGCCGGTCGCGGCCGGGCACCTGCGGCACGAAGGGCACCGAGCCCGTCGCCAGCACCAGCTTGTCGTAGTGCAGCACTTCGCCGTCCATCGTGGTCACGGTGTTGTTGCGGCGTTCGATGGAGGCCGCCCGCGCCGCCAGCCGCAGCGTGAAGCCGCTGCGCTCGAAGAAGCCGGGTTCCACCACCGACAGCTCCTCGGCCGTCTTGCCCGCGAAGAATTCCGAGAGGTGGACCCGGTCGTAGGCCGGGCGCGGTTCCTCGCACAGCACGGTCACCTCGGCGGCGACCTGCAGTTGCTCCAGCTCTTCCAGAAACTTGTGGCCGACCATGCCGTGGCCTACAACGATGATTTTCATGGGGTCTTTCCTGCATTTCCGGTGCGGGCCGGGGCTCTGGCAGGCGGCGGGCACTCTTGGCTGAGGCAAGGCGCGTCGCACGACAGGAGCCCCCGCGCGAACGCGGATGAAGTCGGTTGGGAACGGCCGATGCAGGCCGCCGCCCCTCACAGAAGGGGCCGCTCTGGCATGCATCGGGTTCCGCCGTCGTTGGCGGAGGCTGTGAAAAACCGCAGCGGCACTGCCACGGGCTTCAGGCTGGGTCGCAGCAGGATTCGTGCCCGGCCTCAATTCGGCTGGGGGCCGCCGCTATCGGGGCGGGGCGGGGCGTTTTGCACCAGTCTGGGGTGCCGCGCCGGCCCGATTCGGGGCGGGGGCACCGCCGTGCTGCGTTGACTCAGTCCAGCACGGCCACGCCCTTGACCTGTGCCAGCAGCGCCTGCCCCACCGCCAGGCCCAGGTGGTGGGCCGAGCGCTGTGTGATGCGCGCCAGCAGCGGCGTGCCGGCGGCCTCCAGGGCCACCATGACCTGGCCCGGGCCGTCGGGCTGCAGGGCGGTGATGCGCACGGCCACCGCGTTCAGGATGCTGCTGCCCTGTGGCGCCGAAAGGGCCAGGCTCACGTCCCGGGCCTGCACGCGCAGACGGATCGGCTGGCCCGGCGCCCGGGCGCGGGCCGAGGCGAAGTGCAGGCGCCCCCCCGCGAAAGCCATGGTGGTGAGATGGTCGTGCCCATCGTGCGATTCCACGGTGCCGGCCACCACCGTGGCGGCGCCGTCGCCGTGGGCGAGCGGCAGGTCCAGCCGCGCCAGCAACTCGGCGGTGGGGCCGGCGGCCTCGACCCGGCCTTCACGCAGCAGCACCAGGTGCGCAGCCAGCCGGGCCACCTCGTCCTGCGCATGGCTCACATAGATGACGGGAATGTCCAGCCCGCGCTGCAGGCCTTCCAGATAGGGCATGACCTCGGCCTTGCGCGCGGCATCCAGCGCGGCGAGCGGCTCGTCCATGAACAGCACGGCGGGGCTGGCCGCCAGGGCGCGGGCGATGGCCACGCGCTGGCGCTCGCCGCCCGAGAGCGTGGCGGGGTCGCGCGCCATCAGGCCGGCCAGGCCCAGCAGTTCCACCGCCTGCTCCAGCGCCACGCGCCGCCGCGTGGCGGGCAGGCGGCGCAGGCCGTATTCGATGTTGCCGCGCACGCTCAGGTGCGCGAACAGGCTGGACTCCTGGAACACGTAGCCCAGGCCGCGCCGGTGTGTAGGCAGCCACAGGCGGCGGGCATCGTCCTGC
>JBHIWE010000263.1:0-5608 GCA_041987645.1 Acidovorax sp.
CGCAATGGCCGCCCGTCGCGCCGATCGCATAGCCGGCCGGGACGATCCGCGGGCCGATCACCCAGCCACCGTCGATCGCCTCCTTCAACCCGACATCCTGGAAATCGCTCGCCCCGACGTTGCGCACGGTGGTGAACCCGGCCCGTAGCGTCTTGGCGGCATTGGCGACGCCGACCGCGCCCCAGAAACTGTCGGTATATTTCAGCGTCTGATAGCCGCCCACTTCCGCCAGTCTGGCGAGGTGGACGTGCATGTCGATCAGGCCGGGGATCAGCGTGACATCGCCGAGATCGATCCGCTTCGCCTCGCCCGCGGGCGCCGCGCCGCTGGCCACCGAACTCACCTTGCCGTCGATCACGGTGACGACGGGCCGCTCGACGATCCGCCCGCTCTGCACATCCAGCATCCGCGCCGCGGTGACCACCACCGTCTCCGCAACGGCCGGAGTGGTCGCCGCCAGCGCCGCGCCGCCCGCCACCGCCGCCACGGCCGCGCGCATCCCGTTCCAGATCGTCATTCGTTCACCCCTCTATGTCGACGAGAGGATGACGCAGCGCCGGGGCCAATGCCAGCGCGATATCACTCAGTCTTTCAGCCGCGCCGCCAGAAAGGCGATCAGCGCCTCCACCCGCGCCATCACGTCGGCCGAAAGCCGCACATCCGCCGCGCCCAGGTCTTCCAGCAGGTGATCGACGCTCGTCGTGCCCGGGATGGGAATGATGTGCTCGCCGCGCTGCAGCAGCCACGCGATCGCCAGCTGCGCGGGCGTGCAGCCGGCCTCGGCCGCCAGCGCCTGGTAGGCGGGCAGCAGGCGCGCATTGGCGGCGTAGTTGTCGGGGCTGAAGCGCGGCATGGCGCGGCGGATGTCCTTGGCGTCCAGCGCGCCCACGTCCATCGGCCCGCACAGGAATCCGCGCGCCACCGGGCTGAAGGCCACGAAGGCCGTGCCCAGCTCGCGGCAGGCGTCCAGCACGGCGATCTCGGGGTTGCGCGTCCAGAGCGAATACTCGGTCTGGACCGCGGCGATGGGGTGCACCTCCGCAGCACGGCGCAGCGTGGCGGCCGACACTTCGGAGAGGCCGATGCTGCGGATCTTGCCCGCGCGCACCAGATCGGCCAGCGCGCCCACGCTGTCTTCGATGGGCACGCGCTTGTCCCAGCGGTGCAGGTAGTAGAGGTCGATCACGTCGGTCTGCAGCCGGCGCAGGCTGTCTTCGCAGGTCTGCCGCAGCGTCTCGGGCCGCCCGTCGATCACGCGCGCCAGCTTGCCGTCGCCATTCACGTCCACGCCCTGCATGCCGCACTTGCTGGCCAGCGTGAAGCGGCTGCGGTGCGGCTTCATCACGCGGCCCACCAGCGTCTCATTGGCGCCGAAGCCGTAGAGCGCGGCCGTGTCGAACAGCGTCACGCCCGCATCCAGCGCGGCGAGCAGCACGCGCTCGCCCTGCTCGGGGGAGACCGGCGCGCCGTAGGCGTGGGAGAGGTTCATGCAGCCAAGGCCGATGGCTGAGACGGTGAAGGGGCCTAAAGAACGGGTTTGCATGGTGTGAATCCCAAGGCGGCAAGGGTGGGTGCGAAGTTGCGTCGATCCGACGCCTCAACAACTCTGGGGGTTCCAATCGCAGGGCGCCTGCGGAATGAATGAATGGAACCCTGGCTGACTATTCTGAAGGCTGAAAGCCAACGGGCAGCTACCGGATGGATAGCTGCCCGCCCCTGGCCCCTCGCACGCGAGGGGCGGATCAACCTGCAGCGAATCAACCCGCGTTCAGCTGCTGCTCCAGCTGGTGCAGCACCTCGTAGCAAGGCATCACCTGCGCGATGCTGCTGTTGGGCTCGCGGCCTTCGCGGATGGCGGCGAAGAATTCGCGGTCCTGCAGTTCGATGCCGTTCATCGACACGGCCACCTGGCTCACGTCCACGGCCTCTTCGGCGCCCTTGCTGTGGGACTGCACCAGGTCGTCGTAGCGCGCGATGTAGGTCGCGGTGTCGCCGATGTAGCGGAAGAAGGTGCCCAGCGGGCCGTCGTTGTTGAAGCTCAAGGACAGCGTGCAGATGGCGCCGTTGGCGGCCTGCAGCTGGATGCTCATGTCCATGGCGATGCCGAGATCCTTGTGGATTGGGCCCTGGATGGCGTTGGCCTTCACGATGGGGCTGCCGGCCTGGTAGGCGAACAGATCGACCGTGTGGGCGGCGTGGTGCCACAGCAGGTGGTCGGTCCAGCTGCGGGGCTGGCCCAGCGCGTTCATGTTGGTGCGGCGGAAGAAGTAGGTCTGCACATCCATCTGCTGGATGTTGAATTCGCCGGCCTGGATCTTGTTGTGCACGTACTGGTGGCTGGGGTTGAAGCGGCGGGTGTGGCCCACCATGGCGACCTTGCCGGTCTGCCGCTGGAGCGCCAGCACGTCCTGGCCTTCCTTGAGCACATCGCACAGCGGGATCTCGACCTGCACGTGCTTGCCGGCTTCCAGGCAGGCCTTGGTCTGCGCGGCGTGCATCTGCGTGGGGGTGCAAAGGATCACGGCATCGACTTCCTTGATGGCCAGGCTGTCGGCGAGATCGGTGGTGACATGCGGGATGCCGTACTTGCCGGCCACTTCGCGGGTCTTTTCGAGATCGCGGCTGATGAGGGAGACGACTTCCACGCCGTCGATGTTCTTGATGCCGTCCAGGTGCTTGATGCCGAAGGCGCCGGCGCCGGCGAGTGCGACTTTGATGGTCATGCGGTGGGTTCCTTGTAGAAGAGGTGGTGGGTGGGGGTGGAAGAAGCGAGGCCCGCGGCGGCCGTGCCGCGGGGCCTGGCCGGCCTCAGCGGGCGGCTTCCTCGAGGATCAGGTGACCCACGGCGGTATTGGAGGCCGGCACATGGAAGAACCGGTGGGCCACGCGCGGCGCCGGGCCCGCGTCGTTCACGTCGGCCATCGCGCCGCGCGCGATCAGCCACATCACCAGCTCGATGCCTTCGGAGCCGGCTTCGCGCACGTATTCGATGTGCGGCACCTTGGCCAGTTCTGCGGGCTCGGCGATCAGGCGGTCCAGAAACCTGTTGTCCCAGTCGGCGTTGATCAGGCCGGCGCGCGCGCCTTGCAGCTGGTGGCTCATGCCGCCCGTGCCCCAGATGTGGACATTCAGGTCTTCGTCGTACGACTCGACGGCGCGGCGGATGGCGCGGCCCAGGTTGAAGCAGCGCTGCCCGCTGGGCGCGGGGTACTGCACCACGTTCACGGCGAAGGGGATGACCGGGCAGGGCCAGGCGTCCTTGGCCGGGTCCTTCTCGCCGCACATGAGCGACAGCGGCACGGTGAGGCCGTGGTCCACGTCCATCTTGTTGACCAGGGTGAGGTCGAAGTCCTGCTGGATCACGCTCTGCGCGATATGGCTGGCGAGCTCGGGGTGGCCAGCCACCTTGGGCACCGGGCGCGGGCCCCAGCCTTCGTCGGCGGGTGAATACTCGGCGGCCGTGCCGATGGCGAAGGTCGGGATCATGTCCATGCTGAAGGCCGTGGCATGGTCGTTGAAGACCAGGAAGACCACGTCGGGCTTGTTGTCCTTCATCCACTGCTTGGAGAACTCGTAGCCCGCGAAGAGCGGCTGCCAGTAGGGCTCCTGGGTCTTGCCCAGGTCCATGGCCGCGCCGATGGCCGGCACGTGCGATGTGAAGACGGATGCGGTGATGCGGGCCATGGTCTCAGGCTCCCATGCTGGTGCTGTGGGGGGGTTGTTGCGGGGCGGCGGCCGGGTGCGATGCGCCCTGCGGCTGGCGATGCGGCTGCGCGCTGCCGTCTTCGCCCAGATAGCGGTTGCCTTCAATGCTGCGGCCGCCGCTGATCATCATGTCGCGGTATTCCTGCTCGGTCATGCCGGTCATGCTGCCGGCCATCTGCTGGAAGCTCCGGCCATCGGTGGCGCCGATCTTGGCCAAAAAGTAGATGTTGCCGCCGGTGCGCATGCACCAGTTCAGGTCGCGCGCCAGCACGGCCTGGCGCTGTTCCTCGGTCATCGGCCATTCATCGAGATAGGCGCGTTCGTCGGCCTTGAAGCGCTCGCGGTTCTCGGCCTTCATCAGGCTCATGCAGAACTGGTTGAGCCAGTAGCCTTTGCGGCTCTGCTCGGCGTCGAAGATGATCGTGCCGGGCACGTCCATGTACGGTTTTTCGAGTGCCATTGCTGGGTCTCCTTGTGCGGTGAGGTGCGTCGCGCCCGCTTACTGCGGGGCCGCTTCTTCGGGCCAATAAAGGCGCATGGGGTTGTCCACCAGCAGCTTCTTCTGCAGCTCGGCCGTGGGCGCGATGTGCGGGATGAAGTCCACCAGCAGGCCGTCGTCGGGCATGTGGCCCTTGAGGTTGGGGTGGGGCCAGTCGGTGCCCCAGAGCACGCGGTCGGGGAACTCCTCGACCACGCGGCGCGCGAAGGGCACCACGTCGCGGTAGGCGTTCTGCTCACCATGAAGCGCCTGCGGGCCGGTGGTGGACAGGCGCTCGGGGCAGCTCACCTTGCTCCAGACGTTGGGGTGCTCGCGCATGAACTTCAGGAACAGCTCGAACTCGGGCCCGTCGATGGGCTTCGTCACGTCGGGCCGGCCCATGTGGTCCACCACCACGGTGGTCGGCAGGCTGGTGAAGAAGTCCCACAGCTCGGGCAGATCCACCGCCTCGAAATAGATCACCACGTGCCAGCCGAGTCGGGCGATGCGGCCGGCGATCTCCAGCAGCTCGTCCTTGGGCGTGAAGTCCACCAGGCGCTTGACGAAGTTGAAGCGCACACCGCGCACGCCGGCATCGTGCAGCTCCTGCAGTTCCGCGTCGCTGATGCTGCGGCGCACCGTGGCCACGCCGCGCGCCTTGCCGCCGGCGGCCTTGCAGGCATCGACCATGGCGCGGTTGTCGGCGCCGTGGCAGGTGGCCTGCACGATCACGTTGCGCGCGAAGCCCAGGTGGTCGCGCAGCGCGAAGAGCTGTTCCTTGCTCGCGTCGCAGGGCGTGTACTTGCGCTCGGGCGCATAGGGGAATTCGGCGCCCGGGCCGAACACGTGGCAATGCGCGTCCACGCTGCCCGCAGGCACCTGGAAGCGCGGCTTGGACGGGCCGGTGTACCAGTCGAGCCAGCCGGAGGTTTTCTCGAAGGGGCCGGAGGTCGGTTTGCTCATGATGGGTTCGCTTTCACACGGAAGGGAAGAACAGGTCGGGGCGAGGAGAGACGGAGCGGCAAGCCTCCCCCTCACTCAGTTGCGCAGTCACTCAGTCGGGCTGGATGCGCGCCTCGCGCACCAGCTTCTCGTAGCGCTGCCGCTCGGAATGGATCAGCTTCGCGAACGCGTCACGGCTGCCCGGCAGCACCTCGCCGCCCACCTGGGCCATGCGCTCGCGCACGGCCTGAGTCTGCAGGGCCTTCTGCACTTCGGTATGCAGCCGGTCCACGATGGGCTGGGGCGTGCCGGCCGGCGCCACCAGGCCATACCAGACGGAGGCCTCGAAGCCGGGGAAACCGGATTCGGCGATGGTGGGCACATCGGGCAGCACGGCGCTGCGGCCGGGGCTAAGCACAGCCAGCACCTTGAGCTTGCCGCTGCGCGCATGGGGCAGGGCCTCCAGCGCGTTCACCGCAATCA
>JBHIWE010000264.1:0-5603 GCA_041987645.1 Acidovorax sp.
TGCTGAGCCATGGCGACCAAGTGGACGCTGGCAGCGGCCAGCGCGGCCGTCGTAGAAAAGATCTTCATCGTGAATATCCAATGATTAATGTCAGGTCCCCGGGGGCGTCCTGCGCGTCCCAGGGACCCGGAAAAATTAGACGGTTGAAGCCAGATACTGAGGATCAGGCCGCCGCCATGCGCCGACATTCATCGGCGCAACGGTTGCAGGCCACCGCGCAGTCCTGGCAGTGCTGGTGTTTGTGCTTGGCGCACTCTTCTCCGCAGGCGTCGCATACGGTGGCGCAAAGCTGGCAGAGCTGGCTGGCGAAGTCACTGCCACGGGCCATGAAACCCGCGGCCAGGCGGCAGATGGCCGCGCAGTCCATGTCCAGGGCGATGCACTTCGCCATCATCTTGACGTCCTGCTCGTGCAGGCAGGCAGTTGAGCAATGGTCGCAGGCGTCGGCACAGGCGTTGCACGCCTCGACGCAGGCTTGATTGATTTGGTGAGCCATGTGAGTCTCCAGAAGGCCGGCAGACAGCGTCCGCCGGCTGGTCAATGAAAGAGGCTTGCTTCTCGAGCGAGCCGAAGGGGAGACGGTCAAGCTTTGGGCGGTGGCTGCGGAGGTGAAAGCACATGGGACATCTGGCCAAATGAAGGGCCGGCCGCCCACGCAAATGTGGGTTCGAGCAGTCCCTGAGCCGCGACATGCGCGGGAACTGCCGGTACCGCCGCCAAATGGCACGGTCCGTGGTCGACGGTTTGACTGTCGACGCTGCCGTTCGCCGCGTCCTCTATGTGATGGTCTGCCGGGCCGCCGTGCGCGTGATGCGTTCCAGCATCGGCGGCGGTCGCGCACAGCACCTGGCAAATGAGGGATGCGGTTGCGACAGGCAGCATCGTGGCCAGCATCACCGCGACCAGTAGGCGCTGAAACAAGCGACCACGCAGACGCCTCAGCAGAAAGGTGAAGGTTGCCTCACGATCCATCGCACTACCAGGTTGAACAATATGAGCGGATTCCGGAACGGCTCGCATCTGCCGGCAAACGGCGTTCCGGCGGCGCCAACGCTCTTCGCGGGCGATGGCTGCCAATCGCCAGTTGGCACGCCGATTGCCCTTTAGCGCGGATGTCCAAGCGGAATCTGACGCGCAGTCAGATGCCCATTGGCGTTGACTGCCTTTCGCGTTGAGTTCGCGATGCGGCTGCCGCCACGGATCCAGTCCATTTCACCGGCCAGCGAGCATGCTGATTCAGCCCATCGACTACTTTCTCGTCGTCTGGTTCTTGCTGGCGGGGGCTTCGACGCTCTACGTCGGAATCGACCAGTTCCGCAACAACCCGGAGCCCACGGTCATGCGGTGGGGTTTCATCCTTGTCACGCTCTACATGGGCCCGTTCGGTCTCCTCATGTACGTGATGGCGGACAAGGAGCCACGGCCTGGCGAGCATGAGACCTTCGTGGCGCCGCTGTGGCGACAAGGCGTTGGATCCACCATTCACTGCGTGGCTGGAGACGCGACCGGGATCATCCTTGCAGCCGTGATCACTGCCGCGCTGGGCCTGCCCATGTGGATCGATCTCATCGTCGAGTACGTGGCTGGCTTTGCGTTCGGACTCTTCATCTTCCAGTCGCTCTTCACGAAAAGCATGATGGGTGGCTCCTACTGGGAGAACGTCCGCAAGAGCTTCGTTCCCGAATTCATCAGCATGAACTTCATGATGGCCGGCATGGCGCCGGTGATGAGCTTGCTGATGATGGGGCGCGACATGCGCGCGATGGAGCCGACCGAGCTGCTGTTCTGGGGCGTGATGTCCCTGGGCGTCATCGCGGGCTTCGTGTTGGCCTACCCGGTCAACGTCTGGATGGTCGCTCAAAAGATCAAACACGGCCTGATGACCGAACGCAGACCCGGAAGCCGATTTGACCTCGGCAGAAAGACAGACGCTCATCCCCCCGCCGCAGGCCATGGCGACCATACCGCGCATGGTGGACATGGAAAGTCGAAAGGTGATGCCACCGCCCATGCTGATTCGCGCGGCTCAGCACCTGCCCACGCCGTACAAGACGCCGAGAGCGCCAGTGCTGGCGGTTCAAAAGCAACTGCCGCATCGTCGGGCGGGGAACACAGCAGCGCCAGTCATGCGGGCCATGGCGACGCGTCAGGCGGCCTCACGCGGCCGCAGCTTGCCGCCATGGGTGGCATCTCCGTCCTGCTGCTGTTGGTTGGCATGGTGTCCCCCGCCAACTTCGTGAACATGAGCTTGAGCGCGCGCGATGTGGGCGGCGCCATCATGCCTCCCGGAATGATCATGGACCGGGACACGCCGGGCGAGGCGATGCGGGACATGGCCGCCGTTTCGCCTCGCTTCGTCACGGCAACCTATGGTCTGGACCGACGCGGCGGCCAAGAGCTTGCTCCGCGCATCGAAGACGGCGTCAAGGTCTTCGATCTCGAGACTTCGGTCGTGCGCTGGCAGATCCTGCCCAAGGTGTCGGTAGAGGCCTTTGCATTCAATGGCCAGGTTCCGGGGCCGCGTCTGCGTTTTAAGCAAGGCGACCGTGTACGGATCAACGTCACCAACCGCCTGCCGGAATCGACGACGGTGCACTGGCATGGCCTGGTACTGCCGAACGTCATGGACGGACCCGCCCATGTGACCCAAAAGCCCATTGAGAACGGCGAGCTCTACCGCTATGAGTTCACCGCGGTTCAGTCTGGCACCTACTTCTATCACTCGCACGACCATGTCGATCGACAACAGGCCCTGGGTCTGTACGGCGCGCTGATCATCGAGCCGGCCGAAGCCAAAGATGAACTCCGGGCGGACCACGAATACACGCTGATGCTGCAGGAGTGGCTCAAGCGCGAAGGCCTGACCTACCCCGCCATGCCCATGGAAGGCGGCATGCCCAACTACTTCACCATCAACGGTCGTGCCTACCCGGAAACCGACACCATCAGGATGAAAGTCGGCGAGACGCTCAAGGTGCGCTTCATCGGGTCCAACAGTGGCTTCATCCATCCTATGCACATCCACGGCGGCCCGTTCGTCGTGGTGGCGCGCGATGGCGAGACACTGGCTCCCTCAGCCCGCTTCAAGGCGGACACCCTCAACGTGGGCCCAGGCCAGCGCTACGACGTGATCTGGACTGCACTCAAGCCGGGCAAGTGGATGATCCACTGCCACATCTCTCACCACACCACCAACAACAATGTTGAAGTAAGGGGAGGAGGGGGCTTGATGATGCACATTGACGTTGAAGGCAGCGCTGTTGGCTGAGGCTACCTGCAGAACAGGCTGGGTCCTCCCAGCCCATCGTGTTGGCCGCCCCGGGCGCGCTCTGGAAGCCGAGCGCCTCCAGAAATCCCAGAGTCCGAGAACGGCGGCGTGAGAGGAAGAAAAGCCCGTCGACGGTCCGCGAGGGCGTTGAGGACTTCGCCCTGCTGAACGTACACTCTTGGCGGTGCCTCGCGTTGGTCAGCTGACGGGCGCACCTGGCTGTTCGAGTAGAAGGTGGAAGAAGCGCAAAAGGTCTTCGGTGATGGCCAGGCGAACTGCCATTTTTCCAATCGTGACTGGATCATCGGCCCTTCAAGTTCGACGCCATTCCGCTGTTGACGTCCTGAACGGTTGATCAAAATCAATCCGGAACTGCGCCGAGGACCGCATCATCCTCCCAACATTCTTGGAGCCCGCTCTTGTTTGGTCAGCACGTCAACGTCAGAACGCGCGCAGCCCGGTTGCTGCTGATCTGGCTATTGACGTTGGGCAGTGGACTGCTCAATGCGTGTGCGTTGACGCCCGACCATGGTCGAGGTGGCCGGATGGCTGATGCGGAGCTCTCGGTGGCGGGCGAGGCGGGTCAACACGATGACCGATCCTTGCCTTGTCCTGATTGCCCTCAGCCTGGGGACGCAACCGGCCTGTCCGCCTGCGGCGAGTTCTGCGCCGAGGCCTCGGGGGCCGTTCCCATTGCCAAGTTGACCTTCGACATCGGCAGAGGACTGGCCTTGGCGCCGCTGCCAACGCTCGGCTTGGTCATGGCTGCCCAGGCTGACCCCGTGGAAGAAGCGATTTCCTCGCATCTTTGGGCACCTGCCTACCCACCGATTCCCATCTCGTATCTGAGATTGACGCTATGAAGCGTCTGCTTGCCGACGCCATGTTCGCTCGGCAAGCCGTTCGGCCTTAGAGACTCCCGCCCACCTTGCCAGGTGTCCGTGCGGAAAGCCTCTGGCCTGTCTCAGCCCGGACCGGACGCCGAAGCCTGCGCGAGTCGCGGCTTTCGATGCCGTCCTCCTACGACCGATGGAGATCACCATGAAGACCTCGCACCTGATCGCGGCCGCACTGGCCGTGCTGTTCTCGTCTCTGCCCGTCGCGGCCCAGTCAGTTCCCGCGCCCCCCGTAACGGCGGCCAGCGCGCCCCAGGCGGACTGCGCCAAGGCGTTCAAGCGACACGACCATGGCGCCGAGCGCAATGCGCCTTCTCCTCAGGCCATGCCCTGCCGGGCCGAGGCGGGAGCGTCGAGCGCCGATGCGGGCGCCAAGAAGCCTGCTCCGCACGATCACGCCAAGTTCCACAAGAACCAGTAAGGCTGTGGGGCGGCCGACCAGTCGCCCCGGACATCACCGGAGAACGTCCATGAACAAGCAAGTCCTCGTCGGCCCTTCGCGGCGCGCCCTCCTGGCTTTGCCCTTGCTCCTGCAACTGCCGACAGCCTGGGCTGTTCCGGCGGGAACCGTCGAAGTGTGGAAGGGCGCCGGCTGTGGCTGCTGCGGGGACTGGGTGTCCCACTTGAAGGCAAACGGCCTTGCCGTCGTGGTTCACGACGGCGGCAATATCGCAGCGCGCCGCCGCCTCGGCATCAACGAAGAATTCGCCTCCTGCCACACAGCACTCCTGGACGGCTATGCGATTGAAGGCCATGTGCCGGTGAGCGCGATCCGGCGCCTGCTGAGCGAGCGGCCACGCGCGATCGGTCTGGCAGTACCGGGCATGCCCCTGGGCTCGCCCGGCATGGACGGGCCCGCCTACCAGGGCCGCAAGCAACCCTACGAGGTTCTGTTGCTGACGGCGGACGGACGCTCGTCGGTGTACGCCTCGATTCGCTGAGCCGGGAGAGCTTCATGTCGAATCGAACATCAAGAGCCTTGCCTCTCGTCCTGGCAGTCGCCAGCCTCATCGCCCTGGGTTGCAAGCCGGCATCGGCTGCCGAACTCGGCAGCGATCTGCCCGGTCTGCTGGAGTACGCCCGTGCGCAAAGCCCCGAGCTGGCCGCGATGCGCCAGGAGACTGCGGCCGCCTCGGCGCGCATCCAGCCCGCCGGCGCGCTGCCGGACCCGGTGCTGCGGGTCGAGTTGGACAACGTCAACAACTACGGTACCAGCAACGCACCCAGCCTGTTGCCCTGGAAGGTCGGCGACACCAAGTACACGCTGATGCAGGCGATCCCGCTCTGGGGCAAGCGAGAGCTGCGGCGACAGGTGGCAACGGCCGACGCGCAGCAGGCCTCGGCCCGCGAGGAGGCCAGTTGGCGTGAGCTGGCCGGCAGGATCAAGGCGGCCTATGCCCAGTACTACCTTGCCGCCGGCAATGAACGCATCACCCGCC
>JBHIWE010000265.1:0-5598 GCA_041987645.1 Acidovorax sp.
CCACCTTCACGAGGCCGGCAGCCGCTTTCGGTTCTACTCCCGGCCGACCTGAAAACCGCGTCCTCAGCCGGCTCGCAAGCGCCACCTCAGGACATGGATTCAAGGGTCGCCCACCCTCTAAACGGGGGGCTTTCAAGGCGGGGTGCCAGAGGCATGATGCCGGCGCGATCAGAGGCTGGTCGGCTACGGTCATTGCAAAGCCGGTTGTCGACCCCGCGCGAACCCGCCGGACTGTCTCCGAAGCGCCCTCAGGCTCGGAACAGCCACTTGGTGGGTTAGAGATGCCAGGTGTCTGCGCTGGGGTGGTGAATGAAATATCGATTGTTTTCGAATTTCGTTGATCAATATGCGATTGAGGGTGCCAAGCAGTAGGTGATCGGGGATGCAAATGATTCGAATATTCAACCACTATCTGCATAAACAAACTCTGCTACAGGTTTGTTTTGACCTGGGCCTGATTGTTTTTGCCGTGATTGCAGTGGTGCTGAGCCAAGGCGAGTCGGCGCAGACGGTGCTGCCGTTTGCCGCGTCGCATGGCCTGTCCCTCGCGGGCTGCATGTTCGTCATCAATTCAGCGACGGGTTTCTACCAGCACGTCCACAACCGCTCGGTCACCGAGTCCTGCGCACGTGCGCTGTTCGGATTGCTCTTCGGCCTGCCGCTGGCGTACATGATCTTCAGCCTGGTGCCGTCCAACACGACGCATCGGGACTCGCTCACGCTGGTGGCCATGGTGGCGGTGGCGGCCGTGATGGTGCACCGGGTCTATGCGGCGCACTCCGGCGCGCAGGCGCGCATGCGCAGTCGCATCCTGATCTTCGGCACCGGCAAGGCAGCGCTGACGGTGGGCAACACCCTGCGGGCCTCGGACCCGCACGCCCAGATCGTCGGCTTCTATGCCGGCCCGAATGAAGACCAGCCGGATGTGCCGGCCAGCGAGATCATCAACGACGGCGCCAACCTCACCGAGGCCGCGCTGAAGCACAACGTCGACGAGATCGTGGTGGCCCTGACCGAGCGCCGCGGCGGCAGCATGCCGCTGCGCCAGTTGCTGGACTGCAAGCTGTCGGGCGTGCGCGTGGTCGACATCGCCACCCATTTCGAGAAGACCCTGGCTCAGATCAACATCAAGCACGTCAATGCCGGTTGGCTGGTGTTTGGTGATGGCTTCAGCCAGGGCATGCTGCGCGCTGCCATCAAGCGGGTGAGCGATGTGATCTTCGCCACGCTGATCCTGCTGCTGACGCTGCCGATCATGCTGGTCACGGCAATCGCCATCCGACTGGAGTCCCGCGGCCCGGTGCTGTATCGCCAGGAGCGGGTCGGCTTGAACGGCGTGCCGTTCAAGGTGATCAAGTTCCGCAGCATGCGCACCGACGCCGAGAAGGACGGCAAGCCGCGCTGGGCCACCAAGAACGATGACCGCGTGACGCGCGTCGGCCGGTTCATCCGCAAGGTCCGCATCGACGAACTGCCGCAGCTCTTCAACGTGCTGTGGGGCGAGATGAGCATGGTGGGCCCGCGTCCGGAGCGGCAGTTCTTCGTGGATGAGCTGATCAGCAAGATCCCGTACTACGCGGTGCGCCACAGCGTGAAGCCGGGCGTCACCGGCTGGGCGCAGGTGCGCTACGAATATGGCTCCACCATCGAGGATTCGGTCGAGAAGCTGCAGTACGACCTGTACTACGTGAAGAACCATTCGCTGTTCCTCGATCTGCTGATCATGCTGGAGACCGTGGCGGTGGTGCTGACCGGCAAGGGCGCGCGCTGACCGCGCCGGGCCGCCCCGGATGTGGCGGCGTTAGACGGGATGGGCAGGCGCCATGTGGCGTGCTTGAATCCTGGATGTCTGCGACTTTGCTGAATTGGGCGCTGCGCCGAATGTCATGACCGAGGTGCTGGCCCCCTTTCTTGTCCTGAGCAGCCTCAGTGCGCTGGTGGCCCTGCTGGCTTATGGCGGCCTGGGGTTGTACTTCGCCCAGCGGCTGGTGGTTGGCGGGCAGCCCGTCACGCGCGTGGCCGTCACCTTCCTGCTGGCGCTGGCGTTCAGCACAGCCTGGGCCGGCGCCGTGCTGCTGGAGGGCGTGAGCCATTGGTCGGCACGGCCGCCGGGCTGGATCGCGCCGACGCTGGACCTCCTTCGGGTGTGCTGCTGGTACGCCTTCATGTTGATGCTGCTGCCCCCGCCGCGGCGTGGCGGTGCCTTCGGCCTGCTGAGGCCGCTTGCAGCGGGCGTGCTGCTGTTGTCGTTTGGCCTGGTCTTCTGGTCAGACGGGCTGCCTGCGGGTGCGCTTGCGCGGCCTCAGGGCTTCGCGGCCCTGGCCACGGCCGTGCTGGGCCTGGTGCTGGTCGAGCAGATGTTGCGCAACGCCACGGGCGATGCGCGCTGGAATGCCAAGCCGGTCTGCCTCGGGCTCGGGGCGATCTTCGTGTTCGACCTTTTCGTCGGTTCCCAGGCCGCCTTGTTCGAGCGGTTCGACGGTGACGCGATCAGCGTGCGTGCCCTGGTGCATGCGGCAGCCGTGCCGCTGCTCTACGTGGCGTCGCGCCGCCATGGCGACTGGCTGGGCAAGCTGCACGTGTCGCGAGCGGCGGTGTTCCATTCGGCCACGCTGTTGCTGGTGGGCGCCTATCTGCTGATCGTGGCCGGCGTCGGTTACTACGTGCGCTACACCAGCGGCGACTGGGGGCGCGCGCTGTCGGTGGCCCTGGTCTTCGTGGCGCTGGTGGCGCTGGCACTGCTGGTGGCCTCGGGCTCGATGCGATCGCGATTGCGGGTCTACATCAGCAAGAACTTCTTCAGCTACCGCTACGACTACCGGGAAGAGTGGCTGCGCTTCACGCAGTTGCTGTCGGGCAGCACGGCGCCCGAGCACACCTCCGAAACCGTCGTCAAGGCGCTGGCCAACCTGGTGGAGAGCCCGAGCGGCATGCTCTGGATGCAGCGCTCGTCGGGCGGCGATTTCCTGCAGGCGGCACGCTGGAACCTGTCCCAGGAGGTCGCAAGCGAACCGCGGGACGGTGCTCTGGCGCGGTTCTGGCAGCAGCGCGCCTGGATCATCGACATCGACGAATGGCGCGCTCGCCGCGAGGCCTATCCGGAGCTCGACCTGCCGGCGTGGCTGGTGGCCGATGACCGGTGCTGGTTGCTGGTGCCCCTGCTGGTGCGGGAGGCGTTGATCGGCTTCGTCGTCCTGGGGCGGCCGCGGGCGACCGTGGAATTGAACTGGGAGGTGCGCGACCTGCTGCGCACTGCGGCAAGCCAGGCGTCGGGCTATCTGGACCAAGCCCTGGTCACCGAGGCCCTGCTGGAGGCGCGCAAGTTCGACGCCTTCAATCGCATGTCGGCCTTTGTCGTGCACGACCTGAAGAACATCGTCACGCAGCTGTCGCTGATGATGAAGAACGCCAAGCGCCTGCGTGACAACCCTGAGTTCCAGCAGGACATGCTCGACACCGTCGAGAACTCGCTCGAGAAGATGCGCCAGCTGATGCTGCAACTGCGGGAAGGTGACAAGCCGCATGGTGTGACCAGTGGCGTTGACCTGGAGCAGATCGCCCGCCGTCTGGCCTCGGCCGCGGCCAGCAAGGGGCGAACGCTGGAACTGGTGCTGCAGCCGGGTGTCAGCACGCGGGGGCATGTGGAGCGCGTGGAGCGGGTGTTGGGCCACGTGGTGCAGAACGCCTTCGATGCCACGCCCGCCAACGGTCGCGTCAGCCTCACCCTGGACGCTCAAGGCAGCCAAGCCCGCGTTCGCGTGGAAGACACGGGCTGCGGAATGACCGAGGATTTCATCCAGAATCGTCTCTTCAAGCCGTTCCAGACCACCAAGGCCAGCGGCATGGGCATTGGCGCCCACGAGAGCTATCAATACGTGCATGAACTGGGGGGAAAGATCAGCGTGCAAAGTGAAGTGAACCAGGGGACGACCGTCACCCTGCTGCTGCCCTTGTTCCATGCCCAGACCGAGGCGCCGCTGACGGCGCTCGACGTCCAATGAGCACGCCCCGACACGCCCCCCTGCTGATCGTCGAGGACGACCTCGCGCTGCAGAAGCAGCTCAAGTGGTCTCTCGATCGTTTTGAGTCCGTCACCGCCGACGACGTGGCCAGCGCCGTGCTGCAGTTCCGCCGCAACAACCCGGCCGTGGTCACCATGGACCTGGGCCTGCCGCCGGACCGGGACTCGGTCTCGGAGGGGTTCAAGTGCCTGGAGAAGCTGCTGGAGCTCGACCCCGCGGTCAAGGTCATCGTGCTCACCGGTCAGAACGACCAGGAGAACGCACTGCGCGCCATCCGCATGGGGGCCTACGACTTCCTGGCCAAGCCGGTCGACCCCGATGTGCTGAGCCTGACGGTGGAACGCGCCTACCGCCTCTACGAACTGCAGCAGGAGAACCGTCGCTTGCAGATGCAGCAGAGCAGCGATGTCTTCTCGGGCCTCATCACGCGCGATGCCGGCATGCAGCGCGTCTGCCGCACCATCGAGAAGGTGGCGCCCAGCGATGCGACCGTGCTGCTGCTGGGCGAGAGCGGCACCGGCAAGGAAGTGCTGGCCCAAGCTCTGCACGATGCCTCCCGGCGCAAGGGCAAGTTCGTGGCCATCAACTGCGCGGCCATCCCCGAGACCTTGCTGGAGAGCGAGCTCTTCGGTTACGAGAAGGGCGCCTTCACCGGGGCGACCAAGTCCACCCTGGGTAAGATTGAGGTGGCCAACGGCGGCACGCTGATGCTGGACGAAATCGGTGATCTGCCGATGCCGTTGCAGGCCAAGCTGCTGCGCTTCCTGCAGGAGCGCACCATCGAGCGGGTGGGCGGACGCCAGGAGATCCCGATCGACGTGCGGGTGGTGGGCGCCACGCACCAGGATCTGAAGTCCCGCATCGCCGATGGGCGTTTCCGTGAGGACCTGTTCTACCGCCTGGCCGAGATCGTCGTGGAGATTCCGCCACTGCGTGATCGCATGGGCGATGCCGTGCTGGTGGCGCATGCCTTCCTGAGGCGCTTTGCCGCCGAGCAGCGCCGCCCCGCCTTTGCCTTGTCGGAAGATGCCATCCGGGCCTTGGAGGCCCATCGCTGGCCTGGCAATGTGCGCGAACTGCAGAACCTCATCAAGCGCGCCGCCATCATGGCGGATGGTGACCGCATCACGGCGGCAGACCTTGGCCTCAAGCCGCCCCAGGCCGACGAGAGCGAGTCGCCCGAGCCGACGCTGGACTTGCGCACCGTGCGCGAGAACGCGGAGCGCCAGGCGCTCATCACGGCGCTGGCGCGCACCGACGGCAATATCGTGCGGGCTGCCGAAATGCTCGGCATCAGCCGCCCGACCCTCTACGACATGATGAACCGGTTGCAGATCAAATGAATCAAGAAGTCCAGCCTCGGAAGGCCAGCTTGCGCAAGGCCGCTTCTCTGGTCGCCGTGTGCCTCTCGCTCTGGGCGTGCTCTGACCAGAGCGCCACGGCCTACATCGCGACCGGCAAGGCCAAGATGGCCAACAAGGCGTACCGGGCAGCCGTCATCGAGTTCAAGAACGCGCTGCAGAAGGATGCGAACTCGAACGAAGCGCGCTGCCTGCTCGGCAAGGCGCTGCTCGAG
>JBHIWE010000266.1:0-5584 GCA_041987645.1 Acidovorax sp.
CGACCATTTGAGCAGCCCTTCGATGGCGCCATACCAGTGCCGAGGCGCATCGCCCATACGGCACAGCGCAGTGCCCGCGGGCAGGTCCACCTCGCGCATCTCGGCACGCACGCGTTCGCGCACGGCCACATCGAGCGCGGGATACCAAGCCGAGCCGGACAGCAGTTCGTCGAGGGTGGGACGGGCCGCGGCCGTTGAGCGGTGATGGCGGGCGATGGTGAAGCTCCTTGCGTACTTACCCCGAGGTCAAATGTCATCGCAACGACTGATTCGTGCGGGGGGTGAAAAAAATAATAGCTGACGACCCAACCCCACGCATCAGGAGACGCCATGAGCAAGCGCAAGGTGATCGTGACCATTGCCCCCACGGGCGGCATGGCCCACAAATCGCAGAACCCCCATCTCCCTACCCAGCCGGACGAGATCGCCGAGGACGTGGTGCGCTGCTGCAATGCAGGCGCCAGCGTTGCCGCCATCCATGCGCGCCGCCCCGACGACGGCGCCACCTGCAATGCCGACATCTACCGCGACATCAACACCCGCATCCGCGCTGCGGGCTGCGACATCGTGATCAACAACTCCACGGGCGGCGGCGTGCACGGCGACATGGTGCGCGAGCTGCAGGGCGGGCGCTGGGAAATCGCCTGGGAGGAACGCATCAAGGGCATGGACGCAGGCGCCGAGATGTGCACGCTGGATGCGACCACGCTGAACCTGAGCTTCGGCGGGCGCGAGATCCTCATGGACACGCCGCTGTCCCGGGGCCGCGAGCTGGCCGTAGGCATGAAGGCGCGCGGCATCAAGCCAGAGTGGGAAGTCTTCGCACACACCCACATCCTGCAGGACGTGACGACGCTGATCGAGGAAGACCACGATGCCGCACCGCACTTCATCAACCTGGTGATGAATGTCCACCGCAACTTCCAGAACGCCATGCCGTTCTCGCCGCGCTATCTGCAGCAGATGGTGGACGTTCTGCCCGCCAACAGCATCTTCTGCGTCAGCGGCATCGGCCCCTCGCAGCTGGAGGCCAATGTGGCTGCGCTGCTGCTGGGCGGCCATGCGCGTGTGGGCCTGGAGGACAACCTCTACTACCGCCAGGGCGAACTGGCCACCAATGTGCAGCTGACGGAGCGCATCGTGCGCCTGATCCGCGAGCTCGACATGGAGCCCGCCACACCCGAGGAGGCACGTCAAATCATGGGGCTACAACGCAGTGGCATGCCGCTGCCCGCGTTCGCGCCCGCCGCCATGGCACAGGCGGCCTGAGCCGCGCACGGCGCAGCACAGTTCGCACAACAACGAGGAGACAGCATCATGAACTTCACATGCAAGGCCCTGGCGGGCGCCTTGACGCTGGCCGGTGCGGCCACGGCAGCAGCCCAGATTTCGGACGATGTGATACGCATAGGCTTCATCAGCGATATGTCGGGCGTATACCGCGACTACGACGGGCCGGCAGGCGCAGAGGCCATACGCATGGCCATCGCCGACATGGGCGGAGCCATCAACGGCAAGAAGATCGAGCTGGTGGCGGCCGACCACCAGAACAAGGCCGACATCGCCGCAGCCAAGGCGCGCCAATGGTTCGACGTGGAGCGCTTCGACATGCTGATCGGTGGCGTGAATTCGGGTGCGGCCATTGCCATGGCGGGCGTGGCGCGCGATAAGCGCAAGCCCTATTTCGTGGTCGGCTCGGGTGCCTCCAGCCTCACCAACGAGCAGTGTTCGCCCTACACGGTCATGTATGCCTACGACACGGTGGCCATGGCGCGCGGAACGGCCAGCGCCGTGCTCAAGAGCGGCGGCAAGCGCTGGTTCTTCGTGACGGCCGACTATGCCTTCGGCAATGCGCTTCAGGCCGATGCCGCCAAGGTGCTCGAAGCCGGCAGCGGCAACGTGGCCGGTGCGGTCAAGCACCCGCTGGGCGCCAGCGACTTCTCGTCCTTCATGCTGCAGGCTCTGGCGGCCAAGCCCGATGTGCTGGCCCTGGCCAATGCGGGTGGCGACACGGTCAACGCCATCAAGTCGGCGGCGGAATTCGGGCTGGCGCAGAAGATGAAGCTCGCGGGCATGATCATCACCATTCAGGACGTACACGCCCTGGGCCTGAAGACGGCACAAGGCATGTATCTGACCGACAGCTGGTACTGGAACCAGAGCCCCGAGGCCAGCGCATGGGCGCGGCGCTTCTTCGACAAGCACAAGCGCATGCCCACCTCCTTCCATGCGGGCGACTACTCCGCCACGCTGCAGTACCTCAAGGCCGTGCAGGCCGCGGGCACGGACGATGGCACCAAGGTGATGGAACAGCTCAGGAAGACCCGATTCAACGACATGTTCGTCAAGGACGGCTGGCTGCGCGCCGACGGCCTGATGGTGCATGACATGCATCTGATGCAGGTGAAGACGCCAGCCGAATCCAGAGAGCCCTGGGACTACTACAAGGTGGTCGAGACCATCCGGGGCGAGGCCGCCTGGACTACCCGCGCAGAGACACGCTGCGCGCAATGGAAGACATCATGAGCGCGGCCGCAACCGTGATACGGCACGTGGCCGTGGTCGGCACCGGCGTGATCGGTGCCAGCTGGGCAGCGTTCTTCCTGGCGCGCGGCCTGGATGTGACGGCCACCGATCCCGCACCCGGCGCCGAGCAGCGCCTGCGCGAAGCGGTGCAGCGCCACTGGCCGACCATGCAACGCATGGGGCTGGCGGATGGAGCTTCGCCCGAACGCCTGCGCTTCGATGCCGAACTTGAGCGTGCGCTGGACGGCTGCGACTTCGTGCAGGAAAGCGGCCCCGAGCGCGCCGACTTCAAGGCTGACCTCTATGCGCGCATGGACGCGGCCACACCATCCCAGGTACTGCTGGCCAGCAGCAGTTCGGGTCTGCCGGTCAGCGGCATGCAGGCCCGCTGCAAGACGCCGCAGCGCGTGGTTCTGGGCCATCCCTTCAATCCGCCGCACCTGATTCCGCTGGTGGAGGTGGGTGGTGGCGATGCCACCTCGCCAGACAGCATCCAGCGCGCCATGGACTTCTATGCAGCGCTGGGCAAGCGCCCCATTCATGTGCGGCGCGAAATCGCTGGCCACATCGCCAACCGTCTGCAGGCAGCGCTGTGGCGCGAGGCTTTTCACCTCGTTGACCAGGGGGTGGCCAGCGTCAGCGACATCGACACGGCCATCGCCCACGGCCCCGGCCTGCGCTGGGCGCTGATGGGGCCATTCATGAACCTGCATCTGTCTGGCGGACAGGGCGGCATGCAGCATCTGCTGGAGCACCTGGGCGGCCCCATCGAGAGCTGGTGGCGCGATCTTGGCAATCCAGCCATGACAGAGGCGCTCAAGGACAGTGTGGTGCAGGGCGTGGCCGAGGCGCGCGGCATGCGCCGCGAGGAAGAGCTGGAGCGCACGCGCGACGAACTGCTGACCGACCTGATACGTGCCAAGGCCCAGGGCTCGCTGTTCTGAGCCCACATAAAGGAGCATGCATGCAAGCCATAGACTTCCTGTCCGACCCGCAGCAGGTCGCCCCGCCGCGCAGCCTGCGCATCGATCTCGACGACGGCAGCTTCGTGCTGCGATCGCCCGTGGCGCTCAAGCCCTATGCACGTTGCGTGGGCGAGTGGCTGGAACGCTGGGCGCGCGAGACCCCCGAGGCGCCGGCTCTGGCCGAGCGCACGCCCGACGGCAGCGGCTGGCGCATGCTCCGCTGGGGCGAGCTGCGCGAGGCCGTGGGACGCACGGCCCAGGGGCTGCTGGACCTGGATCTGCCCCCCGGCCCTGTGGTCATCCTGTCGGACAACGCCATCGATCACGCGGTGCTGATGCTGGCCGCCATGCACGTGGGCCGGGCAGCCTGCTCGCTGTCCAGCGCCTACTCGCGCACGGCGCGCGACTTCGGGCGGCTGCGCCAGATGCTCCAGGTGCTGCAGCCTGCGCTGATCTACGCATCGGACGCGCGCCTTTACGGACCGGCGCTGGCGGCCTGCGAAACCCGCGCGCCCTGCGTCTTCAGCGCACATGCACCGCACTGGCCTGGCGGGCTGGATTTCGAGGCGCTCATGGCCAGACCCGAGACGGCCGCCGTGCGCACTGCATACGAGGCCATCGCGCCCGACACGCATGCCAAATACCTGCTGACCTCGGGCTCCACAGGCACGCCCAAGGTGGTCATCAACACGCACCGCATGCTGTGCGCCAACCAGCAGCAAATGGCGCAGACCTGGCGCTTCCTGGAGCAGGAAAAGCCCGTGCTCGTGGACTGGCTGCCCTGGAGCCACACCTTCGGCGGCAACCACAACCTGCATCTGGTACTGGCGCACGGCGGCACGCTCTACATCGACGAGGGCCGGCCCGCACCGGGTCTGATCGAGAAGACGGTGCGCAATCTGCGCGAAGTCCGCCCCACGCTGTGGTTCAACGTGCCGCGCGGCTTCGACATGGTGCTGCCGCTGATGGAGGCCGACGACGCGCTGGCGGCAGACATGCTCTCGCGCCTTCGCCTGGCCTTCTATGCGGCTGCGGCGCTGGCCCCCTCGACCTGGAAGCGACTGGAGGCGGTGGCCCAGCGCGTGCGCCCGGGCCGCCCCCTGTGGCTGACCACTTCCTGGGGCTGCACCGAGACCTCGCCCGCGATCACCTCGGCCCACTGGCAGCTTGACAGCGCAGGCTGCATAGGTGCGCCACTGCCCGGGCTGGAGCTCAAGTTCGTACCCAACGGCAACAAGCAGGAAATGCGCGTGAAGGGCGTGTCGGTTTTCCCCGGCTACCGCGACGCACCGCGCGAAACGGCAGCGGCCTTCGACGAGGAAGGTTATTACCGCATCGGCGACGCAGGCTTCGTCGTGGACGAGCAGCGGCCCGAGCGCGGCGTGATCTTCAACGGCCGCGTGGCCGAGGACTTCAAGCTCTCCAGCGGCACCTGGGTCTCGGTGGGAACGTTGCGCGTGGAACTGGTGTCGCGCCTGGCGCCATGGGTGCAGGACATCGTCATCGCAGGCCACGACCGTGACGAGCTGGGCCTGCTGGTATTTGCCACGCCCGCAGGCGCTGCCGCCCCCGAAACCCTGGCACAGGCACTGCGCCGCGTGATGCACGAGCAGCGCGACGCAGGCGCGGGCAGCTCGCAAAGCCCCGGCTGCGCGCTGGTGCTGGCCGATCCGCCGGACGCAGAGGCCGGAGAGATCACCGACAAGGGCTACGTCAACCAACGCGCGGTGCTGACGCGGCGCGCCGATGCGGTGCGACGTCTGTTCGCTTCAAAGGATGCATCGGTCATTCGCTGCAACAGCTAAAGCCATAGCAGTCATCACAAGTCAGTATTCAAATCTTGGCTCAAACAATCCAGATCTGATGCATTACAAGCGATGACAGCTATCAAATCAGATGATGACTCCTGACTCACCACATATCCGCTCAAGCCCGGTCAGGCTTGCTCCGCCTGCTCCAGCTCCTGCGCCAGCGTGCGCACGAGCTCGGCCGCAGGCATGGCGCGAGCCAGCGGTGCGCCCTGGCCGGCCCAGTGTGCGGCATAGTCGCTGCTGCCCTGCGCGCTGGCGGCCTGGTGCAGCGCCTTGCCTGCG
>JBHIWE010000267.1:0-5579 GCA_041987645.1 Acidovorax sp.
GGGCGCCTGGACCTTTGTCGGTCCTTGGTTGGTACTGCAATGGAAGGGCCCCGATCTACTGCTGATCACCGAGGCCCTCGCCCTTGGTCGGGTGGTCGGGTTTGTCGCGCATGCATGGCTGGCCTGGCGGGCGCTGCCGCAGTTGGCCGGCCGGCTGTCCTGGGAGGCGAAGTGGTTGCGCCCACTGCTGGTGTCGGGGGGCTGGCTGACGCTGAGCAACATCGTGAGCCCTTTCATGGGCTATGTGGACCGCTTCGTCATTGGCGCGACGGTCTCGGCTGCCGCCGTTGCTTACTACGCAACGCCGCAGGAGATCGTGACCAAGCTCTGGATCATCCCGGGTGCATTGACCGCCGTGTTGTTCCCTGCTTTCGCTGCACAGGCCGCGCGCAAGGACGCACAAGCATGGGCTCTGTATGACCGGGCGGTGTGGATCCTGTTTGCAGTGCTGCTGCCGATCTGCACGGTATTGGGGGGGGGTGCCGAGCCCATCCTGAGACTCTGGATAGGGCGTGAGCTGGCTGCCCACAGCGCACCCATCCTGCAGGTGTTCTCGCTTGGCATCCTGATCAACTGTCTGGCCCATGTGCCATTGACCTGGCTGCACGGCGCGGGTCGCTTCCGTGCGCCGGCTTTGCTGCACTGTGCTGAACTGCCCTTGTTCCTGCTGGCCCTTTGGCTCTTCACGTCTCACTGGGGGCTGATCGGCGCCGCCATGGCCTGGCTGCTGCGCATGGCAGCTGACGCGGCCGCACTGTTCTGGCTATGTCGCCTTGAACGGCGTTCGGCTTAGGCTGCTGGACGCAAAAGACGCATCCCTACAATCCGGCGCCGCATCCGCTTCCCACATGTCCCGTCCTCTCGTTTCCATCGTCACGCCCGTCTACAACCAGGCCGAGTTCCTGGCGGCGACGCTGGATAGCGTGCTGGCCCAGGACTATGAGCATTTGGAGTACATCGTCATTGACGACGGCTCCAGCGATGACTCGTTGGCCATCGCCAGACGCTACGAAGCGGCCCACCCTGGGCGTTTGCAGGTGCTCACCCAGCCCAACAGCGGCCAGGCGGCCACGCTCAATCGCGGCTGGGGCATGGCGCGTGGTGACATCCTGGCCTACCTGAGTTCAGACGATTGCCTGCTGCCCGAAGCCGTCAGCCGCATGGTCGACGCATTGCAGGAGCACGCTCGTGCGGTCGTGGCCTACTGCGACTTCTGGCTGATCGATGCTCAGGGGCGTCGCCTCAGGGCCTCGCGCACCGAGGAGTTCAATGCCGACAGGCTGTCAGTGGATCTGATCTGCCAGCCAGGCCCGGGCGCCTTCTTTCGGCGTGGCGTATTCGAGCGGCAAGGGGGGTGGCGCCCCGACTTGCGCCAGGTGCCGGACTACGAGTTCTGGCTCCGCGCAGCGACCGAGGGTCAGTTCGTGCGGGTGCCCCAGCTGCTTGCCGAATATCGCATTCATGAGGCGTCCGCTTCGTTTCGTGTGATGCCTCAGTCGCGCGCCGAGGAGATCGTGCAGGTCATGCGGGCCTACTGGGCCGAGCGGTCCGATCAGGCTCGCGCACGCCGATCCTTGGCGCGGGCCTACAGCTTTGCTGCCAAGAATCATGCTCAGTCTGGCCGAGCGCTTTCGTCTTTGCGGTGTCTCAGCAACGCGCTTCGACGTCAGCCAGGGCTGGCGTTGGACGCGGCTGTTTGGCGGCAGATAGTCGTAGGCTGGTTGCGCCGGCGTTGGTATCAATTCCGCGCGGAGACCAAAAGTGCATGACTCGAATCGCATGAGCAAACATTTGCCGAGGCGGTCAGGCGGCCATCGTGGACCGATGCTGGATTTCGCGGCCGATCAGGGTTGCTTGCGACTAGATGCATCGTCAACCGCTGGATACTCTTTTAGCTTCCGCGCCGCAGGGAACTGTTGCTTACGCAAGGCGCCGAGCTCGCGGATCAGCGTCCTGGCCTGGGATAGAGGCCTCTAGTCGTTGTCGGAGTCAGTGCGTTGCAATCCATAGTTCCTGGCCGTGCTCCCGGTAGCGTAGGTCAACCGTTACGGCAGCGGTTCACCCTCCTGGATGGCTTAACCGATCCAGGCCTTGCCGGCGTCGTCTTGTTCGTCGTCGCATTAGCCTTCAGCGTGCACGCGGCCTTCCGCGGGCTGCAATCCGACCTGGATGCGCTCGCCTATGCCGAGTGGTACGCCCAGGTCTCCAGTCTTTCTGTCGATGCCTTTTGGGCGGGGCTGCAAGAGTCCAACATCTACTTCCAGGGCAACCTGTTCTTCAGCTTCGAGACGGGCTTTGCTGTTCTGACGTTCCTGCTATCCAGGGTGTCGTCAAGCGTGGAGTTCTTCTTCTTCGCGGTGACCTTCATCAGCCTCGCGCTCAAGTTCTGGGCATTGAAGAAGATGCGCCTGCCCTTGTTCTGGATGCTGGTCTGGTACTTCAGTTGGTACTACTTGCTGCTGGAAATGACGTCCATACGCGCCGGGCTGGCTGCCAGCATCGTGATGGCGGGGGTGGCAGTCATGCGCACGGGCGGAAGTGTGTGGCGCGCCTGCCTGTGGTTCCTTCTGGCAGTCACTTGCCACGTGTCGGCGGCATTGGCCTTCGTTGTGCCCCTCATTCATTGGCGGCCGCTTGGAAGGCGAGGTCTGATCTTGCTGGCCTCCCTGGGCATTGTGCTGAGCTTCGCCTCGTTGCTGCCTCTGATCGAACTCGCCGGCGCCTTCAGTCCAAAGCTCGCGGAGTACTACCAGATCTACACCGAGGTAGGTTTCTACACGGAGCTCAACCGCTTCAACGTGGTGCTCATCTTGCGTTTGGTGTTGCTCGTATTCGTGTTGATCCAGGTGACACGCCGGCAGAACACCGACCCCGACTTTCGATTTGCGGCATCGCTGTATGTGTTGCCCATCTTCTGCTTCCATGCCTTTGCGAGCTTTCCGCTGGTGGCCGGTCGCGTTTACGAGTTCTTGGGAGTCCTCCAGGTACTGTTCATTGGATGGTGCTCGGCCTACCTTGCGCGTCCGGCTCTGCTGAAGGCGTTCGTCGCTTTGGTGTCTGCCGCGCAGTTCGGCATCCTCGTGTTCCATGTCCAGTTCGTGGACTTCTTCTATTTCATCGGAGAGCCCTACAAGATCGAGACAGAGCACCGCCGTTGAGTTGTACGCCTTGGGCGATGGGACAATGCGAGGTTTTGGTGTTGGCGCGAGACCATGAAAGAGCAGTTGATCCAGTTGATCGTCGAGCGACTCGGCAGGGACCAGGATGCGCTGGCGAAGGCCTTCCAGGCCTCCAAGAACGAAGTCGGCGTGCGCTACTGCGCCGTCGATGATCTGCTGCCGCAAGAGCTCGCCGAACGCATCCACCGCGCCTTTCCGCAGCCCTCGGCCATGCGCCTGATGGAGAGCTTTCGGGAGCGCAAGTACACGTCGAAGAGCTTTGACCAGTTCGATCCGCTGATGGCGGACATCACGTTCGCGGTGCAGGACCCGCGTGTCGTGGAGGTGGTGGAGCAGATCACCGGCATCCGCGAGCAGATCCCCGATTCCAGCCTGTATGCGGGCGGCCTGAGCGCCATGGTCAAGGGGCATCACCTCGGGCCTCATATCGACAACTCGCACGAGGCCTCGCGGCGCTACTACCGCACGCTCAACCTGCTGTACTACGTGACGCCCGGCTGGTCGCTGGAGAACGGCGGCAACCTCGAACTGTGGGACGAACAGGTGCGCAAGAACGTCACCATCGTCAGCCGCTTCAATCGCCTCGCCATCATGGAGACGACGCCCACATCCTGGCATTCCGTCAGCCCGGTCGTGGCGGACGGCACCCGCTGCTGCGTCTCCAACTACTACTTCTCGCCGCGCTCGCCCACGGGGCAGGACTACTTCAACGTGACCTCGTTCAGTGCCCGCCCCGAGCAACCGCTGCTGCGTCTGCTGGCGCGTGTGGACAACGGGCTGCGCCAGGGCGTGCGCGCCTTGGTGCCGCAGGGCCTGGGCAAGAAGGACGTCTACGAAGGCCCCAAGCCGTGACGCAGCAGGCCGGGCGCCTGCTGCTGTACGCGCCCAATGTCCACACCGGCGGCGGCTTCGTGCTGTTGCAGGCCCTGTTGGCGGCCTGGCCGGGCGACCAGCCCCTGGTGGCCTGGCTGGATGACCGTGCTCGCGCGCGGCTGACGCTGCCGGGGCGGGCCGAGGTGGTCTGGGTGCAGGCCTCCGCCGGATCGCGCCTGAAGGCGGAGTTCACGCTGGCCGCCGCGGCGCGCAAGCAGGATCGCGTGCTGTGCTTCCATGGCTTGCCGCCGCTGCGCCGCCTTGAGGCGCCGGTCTGGCTGTTCCAGCAGAACCGCAACTATCTCGGCCAGGTGCCGCTGGCCGCTTTCGGCTTCAAGACGCGCCAGCGCTTGCGCTTCGAGCAATCCATCAGCCGCTGGTTGCGGCATCGCGTGGCCCGGTATTGGGTGCAGACACCGTCGATGGCGCGCGCCGTGCAGGCCTGGTACGGACCGCAGGAGGCAGACATCCGTGTGTTGCCCTTCGCACCGCCTGCGCCGCCAGCACCGCCGGCCTCGTCAGCGCCAGCACCTCGACAGTGGGATTTCATCTACGTCGCCGACGGCGAGGCGCACAAGAACCACCGGATGCTGGTGCAGGCCTGGGTTCTGCTGGCTGCGCAGGGGCTGCGGCCGAGCCTGGCGCTCACCTTGTCGGCGCGCGACACCGGCCTGGCTGCCTGGGTGCAGAGCCAGGCCGACGAGCACGGCCTGCGCATCACCAACCTCGGGCCGCGTTCGCATGAGGACGTGCTGGCCCTTTACCGCTGCGCCAGCGCACTGGTCTTCCCTTCCAAAGGTGAATCCTTCGGCCTGCCCCTGATCGAAGCGCGTCAGGCGGGCCTGCCCATCCTGGCGGGAGAGCTCGACTTCGTGCGCGACGTCTGCGCGCCGGTGCAGACGTTCGATCCGGCCTCGGCCGTCTCCATCGCGCGCGCCGTGCGCCGCTTTCTCGATCAACCCGAGCCGCCCCTGGCGCCCGCGCTCGCCGCGGACTTCCTGCAAGCCCTGCTCGCGCCGGACGCATGAAGGTCCTGCTGCTGAGCCAGCACTTCTGGCCCGAGTCGTTCCGCATCAATGAGGTGGCGCAGTCGCTGGTCGAGCAGGGCTGCGAGGTGACCGTGCTCACCGGCAAGCCCAATTACCCGGACGGCGACATCTTCCCGGGTTACCAAGTGGCGGGTGTGCAGAGGGAGCGCCACGAGGGCTATGAGATCGTCCGTGTGCCACTGATGCCGCGCGGGCGGGGGGGCGCGCGCCGGCTGGTGCTGAACTACCTGTCCTTCCTGGCGGCGGCTTCGGTGCTGGGGCCGTGGGCCCTGCGGGGGCGGCGCTTTGATGCCATCTTCGTCTATGGCACCAGCCCCATCCTTCAGGCCATCGCGGCCATCGTGCTGAAGTGGATCAAGCGGGCCGCGCTCGTCGTGTGGGTGCAGGACCTCTGGCCGGACAGCCTCGAGATCACGGGTTTCGTGCGCAACCGTCGGTTGCTGGCTGCCGTGGCGGTGGTGGTGCGCTGGATCTACCG
>JBHIWE010000268.1:0-5577 GCA_041987645.1 Acidovorax sp.
AGGACGCTGGAGGTGTCGCCGGGGCGGACCTCGACGGCCACGGCCAGGTTGCCGCGGGCGACTTCCTGGGCGATGCGGGCGGCTTCGGCCGGCTCCCCGCCCAGCTGCCCCTTGATGCGCCGCGTGATCGCCCAGGACACCAACGCGCCCAGCGCGGCCGCCAGGGCCGCCAGCAGGAGCATGGTGTTGCCGGCAGCGAGGGCCGCGGTGCTGGAGGTTTCTGCCATGTCGCTGGTCATCTTGCGTTGGTAGGCGGTCATGTCCTCCACCGCCTTGAAATAGACGTTCTGCGCGGCGCGCATTTCGCCGAGCACCACGTTGCGCGCGTTGACCATGTCATTGGCGAGGCCGAGCTGCGCGGCTTTGTCCACCGTGGCGAGGAATTGCGGTCGAGCCTGCGAGATCTGGTCCATGAGCTTGAGGCCTTCGGGAGAGCGCACGCGCTGCTGCAGGACACTCATCAGCTGTGATGTCTCCGCGATCACGCCGTCGAGCCTCTTCTTCTCCTCCGCCATGGGGCCCGGGTCTTCCAGCAGGGCGAGATTGCGCACGGTGCGGGCGACGACGTTGGTGTTGTCCTTGACCCGCTGCAACTGCAGCAGGATGTCGAGCCGGTCGCGCGACAGAAGCTGGAGGTTGGTTCCGGTGTGCCCGAGCTCGAAGCGACCGTAGGCGGCGACCAGAAGGCCGATGGCGATCACGATGGTGAAACCGGTGCCCAGCATGGTTCCCAGTTGGACGTTCCTGAAGAAGTGCATAGCGATCCTCCAGCTTCGAGCTTGGTTGCGATCGTCCCACCGTAGCACTGCGGGACGCCCCTTTCTTGATATTCATCAAGTTGGCGGGCGGAGCATGGCAGGGTATTCCCGGACCGGGGCGCCCCCCGGAGGCCCGGGGCGCGGCATGGTCTGCTGTCCAAGGCCGGTCCGGCGGCAGGCGGGCGCCGATGTCGCCCAGCACGGGCAGCAGGTCCGCCACGGTGTCGAGCACGTAGTGCGCGCGGCGGCGAGCAGCTTGGCCGCGGCGACGGTATCGAGCACGCCGGGAATGACGTCCGGATGCTCGGGCACGACGGCGCCGTTGGGCGTGAAGACCTCGTGGAGTGATCCCACGTCGGCATCGCCGCACGGCCGGCCACCGCACGGCCACGTGGGGCCGCGGGCCCAGGGCATGGATGCGGTCCCACTGGGCCATGCCCCTGGGGCCGCGGGCCTCTGCGCGGGCGTGCGGGTGCGGGGGCTGTCGCCGGCTCGCCTGCAGGGCGGAGGCGGCCGTGGCAAGGCGCTGCGCTTCGCCCGCGCGAACGCTCTAGGCCAGGTAGCGGCGCTGCATTTCGGCTGAGCGCAAGCCCAGCCTGCAGGCTGGAAGTCGCTGTGATCTAATGCCCCGAGCGTTGCGTAACAGCAGCATGACTACCGTTCCTCAGCCGTCAGAGTGGCCTGCCCAGGCGGCAAGGTCACGGCCGCCTTACCTGTCGATCGTGACCACCCAGCAACCTCGCGGCGCACCGCCGAACGGCGATGAATTGAGCTCCTGGCTGCAGGCGGTGGCTGCCCGTCAGGACCGCCAGGCCTTCGCCGCCGTCTTCAAGCATTTCGCTCCGCGCGTGAAGGCCTACCTCATGCGGCTGGGCACGTCCGAGGCGCAGGCAGAGGATCTGGTGCAGGAAACCATGGTCAGCGTCTGGCGCAAGGCGGTGCTCTACGACCCCAGGCATGCCGGGGTCTCGACCTGGATATTCACCATTGCGCGCAATCTGCGGGTGGACCATCTACGCCGCAAGGGTCTGGCCATCGGCACCGATGCCGACGAGGGCGAGGCCGAGGCGCTGCGCGACGAAGGCCCGCAGCCCGACGAGTTGCTCAGCACCCGGGAGCGCGAAATCCGGGTGCGCGAGGCCATGCGTCAGCTCTCCGATGAGCAGGCGCAGATCGTGCGTTTGTCGTTCTTCGAGGAACACCCCCATGCCCGCATCGCCCAAGAACTGGGCATTCCGCTGGGCACCGTGAAGTCGCGCGTGCGACTTGCCGTCAACCACCTGCGCCGGCTGCTCGGCGCTCTCGAGCCATGAAGATCCGTCACCATCCTGAAGACGCTCTGCTGCTGGCCCATGCTGCCGCGCAGTTGCCGACGGGCCCTGCGCTGGTGGTGGCCAGCCACCTGGAGTCGTGCCCGCACTGCCGCGAGCGGGTCCGCGAATATGAAGCCCTGGGCGGCACGCTGTTGGAGTCTGCCGCTCCCGCCGCGCTCGCGCCCGATGCGCTGGCACGGGCGCTGGCCGCGATCGATGCCACACCGGGCACATCCGCCCCGCTGCCGAAGGCGGCTCCGGCCGCGCCCCGGCGCCCCGCCCTGCCGCCCGGCACGCCCTGGCCGGCGGCTCTGCAGGGCTGCAGCGCCACCGGCTGGCGCTGGATGGGCCCGGGCATGTACTGGAGCCGGGTCACCGTGCCTCAGGACCCTGCGGCCAAGCTCTTCCTGCTGCGCATCGGCGCTGGCAAGCGCCTTCCCACCCACACCCATAGCGACCTGGAAATGACCCAGGTGCTCTATGGCCGCTTCGACGATGGCCGGGCCAGCTTCGGGGCGGGGGATTTCGACTCCGCCGCCGGCGACATCCATCACCAGCCCGTGGTGGCTGAAGACGGCATGTGCATCTGCCTGGCCAGCGTGGATGGCCGGCTGCTTTTCGACGGCGTCATCGCCCGCACGATCGGCGGTCTGGTCGGCATGTAGCGGCTCGGAGCGGGAGCGGTGGGGCAGCAACCGGCGCTCCCGCACAAGGTCCCGGCCCTTGCGCCGGGATTCTCATTTCAGCCAAGCGCCGGGCACTTTCAGTTCGATCCCCACCGCAGCGCCGCATAGCACGCGGCCCCCGAGGCCACGGCCGTGACGAACGTGCCCCAGCACAGGTCGGCGATGGTCACCTGCCAGGGCCAGTCGCGCAGCGTGGCCTGGTTGGTGAGGTCGTAGGTTGCGTAGGCCAGCAGACCCAGCAGGGCGCCCCAGCCCAGAGCGATGGCGGGACTGCCGCTTTCCAGGCCCGGGCGGACGGCAAAGGCCACGGCGCCCGCTACGTACAGCACGTAAAAGAGCACGGCAGGGGGCGTGCTGAAGCCATCTGCGCGCATCAGGTGCCCGATGGAGGGGCGGTAGAGGCGGTCAGCCATCAAGGTCAGCCAGACGGCGTCCATGGCGAGGAAGACCATGGCAAAGGCGCCGTAGGCGGTGGCGAAGGTGCGGATCATGGCGTGGCTTTCTGGGCTGGAGTGGCGGGGAGGTCGGAGAACGATTCGATCAGCTGCGCCGGGGCGGCCCGGGCACGAAGGCATTGGTGCGGGTGATGTAGTCGCGGTAGGCGGGGCGGCGCTCGGCCATGTCCTTTTCCAGCAGGGCCACGCCGGAAACGCGCAGCAGCAGCACGGTCATGAGCAGGGGCGAGACCACCGTCCACGCGGCGGCCCAGCCGGCGCCGGCCAGGGCCACGCACCAGAGGCCCCACCAAAGGCAGGCTTCGCCGAAGTAGTTGGGGTGGCGCGTGTAGCGCCAGAGTCCCCGGTCCATGACCTGGCCGTGGTTCGCCGGTTCGGCCTTGAAGCGCGCCATCTGCGCATCGCCGATGGCCTCGAAGACGATGCCGAAGGCGGCCAGCGCCAGCCCGGCCATGTCCAGCGGGCCCAGCGGCGCGTCGCTGCGCACGCCGGCGAAGAACGGGGCCGAGACGATCCAGGCCAGCAGCATCTGCAGCCCGAAGACGAGGTACAGGCTGCGCCAGCCGAAATGCGGCTGGTTGCGCGCGCGGATCTCCTGGTAGCGCCGGTCTTCGCCGTGGCCCCAGTTGCGCCAGGTGATGAAGGCGGCCAGCCGCAGCGCCCAGGCCGCGCCCAGCGCCACCATGGCCATACCCCGCGCGCCGGGCGCGGGCTGCAGCGCCAGATAGACGCAGCCTGCGCCGCCAATGCACGGGCCCCAGACGCGGTCGATCAGGCTCGCGTCATGGCGCAGCAGGCTCGCCACCCAGGTGGCCAGGCCCAGCAGGGCGATCCAGGCGAGGCCGGCCAGGGCAGTGGAAAGCGGTTCGGTCATGGCCTGGAGTGTCCTCGCCGTGCGGTTCGCGGCGTGTCAGCGCTTGCTGAAGAGATAGTGGGTGACCCACCACTGCTGGCCATCGGCGTAGCCAAAGAGTTCCGCCACCGAGAGGAAGAAGAGCCGCCAGCGCACCCACCAGATGGCGGCGTCCTCGCCGTAAGTGGCCTCGAAGAGCGGCATCAGCGCGTTGCGCTGCGCATCCATCTGCGCCAGCCAGGCCTCGGCCGTGCGCTGGTAGTGGGTGCCGTTCCAGCGCCAGCGGTCCAGCAGCAACAGGTCCTGCTGGCAGTGCAGGGCCAGGTCGTCGCTGGGCATCATGCCGCCCGAGAAGAAGTGCTGGCTCATCCAGTCGCTCGCGTCCCGCACCACGAAGGGGTAGGGCGCCTCGCGGTGGGCGAAGACGTGCATGAAGAAGCGCCCGGCGGGCCGCAACCAGCGCGCCACGTGGGCGAAGGCGCGGGGCCAGTTGCGCAGGTGCTCGAACATCTCGACGGACACGATGCGGTCGAAGCGCTCTTCGGTGTCGAACACGTTGAAGTCGCAGGTGAGGATGCGCACGTTGTTCAGCCCCCGTGCCTGGGCCTGCGCCTGGATATAGGTGCGCTGCGAGTGCGAGTTGGAGACAGCGGTGATGCGGCTGCGCGGGTAGCGCTGCGCCATCCACAGCGTGAGCGAACCCCAGCCGCAGCCCAGCTCCAGCACATCCTGGCCGTCTTCGAGTCCGGCGTGCTCGCAGCTCAGCTCCAGTGCGTGGGCTTCGGACTGCTCGAGCGTGGTGTTCTCCGCGGGCCAGTAGCCGCAGCTGTATTTGCGGTGTGGGCCCAGCACCCGGCCGAAGAAGATCTCGGGCACCTCGTAGTGCTGCTCGTTGGCCTTTTCGGGCACCAGGGCCAGATCGGCTTGGCGCATGTCAGCGAGGAAGGCGCGGGTGGCCTCGGCCGTGAATTCGGCGTCGCCGCTGTGCAGCGAGGCCAGTCGCTGACGCAGCAGCCGGCGGATGCCCTGGCGTACGACGGGGTCGGGTATCCGGCCCTGTTCGACCCAGCGGATGGCGGCAGCGATGGCCATGGAATACCTCGTTGTATGGAGCGTTTGTCGGATGTGCCGTGTACGCAGGCGGCGGCGGTTTGGATCGCTGCGCCAGCGTGTCCGATGCGCGGCAGCGGCGGTGTCCGACAACTGCGCATTCCCAGGCTTTTTTTAATGGATGCAGTCCACCCACGGGAGCACGCCATGTCCAAGACGTATCGCCATCAGCCTGACAAGCCCAAGCCTCGCGATATCAAGCGCCAGCGTCAGCGCGAAGCGATGCTGATGCGGCCATCCGCTTCCGCGCAGGTACTGCTGCCGGAGCCGGAGCCGCCGGTCTGGAAGCCGCTGGGCTGAGTGCCGCGCTGCCGGTGCTGACGTGCCGGTGTCATGGCCGGTCCGGGTCGGCTTATGGGGCGATGGAGAAGCATCAGCCCAGCCGGGGCAGGCACTCGCCGT
>JBHIWE010000269.1:0-5572 GCA_041987645.1 Acidovorax sp.
TCCCCCTCCCCTGTGCCTTCGGCTGCTCCTGGGGCCGCAGCAGCAACCGCACCGGCGCGCGCTGCCCGCTCGCCGCTGGATCACGCCCGCCACCACCTGCGCGAGTACGGCATGCTCATCACGCTGGTGGCCATCATGGGCTTCTTCCAGTACATGACCGACGGCACCCTGATGGAGCCGCTCAACCTCACCAACCTGCTGCTGCAAAACAGCTACATCGTCATCATGGCGCTGGGCATGCTGCTGGTGATCGTGGCCGGCCACATCGACCTGTCGGTGGGCTCGGTCAGCGGCTTCATCGGCGCGCTGGCAGCCGTGCTCATGGTGCAGTACGGCTGGCACTTCGTGCCGGCCACGCTGGTCTGCCTGCTGTGCGGCGGCCTCATCGGCGGGCTGCAGGGCTGGTTCGTGGCGTTCTCGCGCATTCCATCCTTCATCGTCACGCTGGCCGGCATGCTGGTGTTCAAGGGCCTGGCGCTGGCGCTGCTGGCCGGCCAGTCGGTGGGCCCGTTCCCCGATTCCTTCCAGCGCCTGAGCTCGGGCTTCATCCCGGACCTCTTCAGCATGGAGGGCCTGAAGCTCACCTCGCTGCTGCTGGGCGTGGCCGTAGCCGCCGCTCTGGTGGTGGCCGGCATCCGCGCGCGCGCCAACCGTGTGCGCCACGGTGTGCAGGTCGAGCCCGCAGCCTTCTTCGTCGTGCGCAATGCGATGTTTGCTGCGCTGCTCATCTACTTCAGCTACCTGCTGGCTTCCTACAAGGGGCTGCCCAACGTGCTGATCGTGATGGCCCTCCTGATCGTGCTGTTCGACTTCGTGACCAGCCGCACCACCATCGGCCGGCGCATCTACGCCATGGGCGGCAACGAAAAGGCCGCCAAGCTGTCGGGCATCAAGACTGAGCGCCTGTCGTTCTATGCCTTCGTCAACATGGGCGTGCTGGCGGCGCTGGCGGGCCTGGTTTTCGCGGCGCGCCTCAACACGGCCACGCCCAAGGCCGGGCTAGGCTTCGAGCTGGACGTGATCGCCGCCTGCTTCATCGGCGGGGCCTCGGCCTCGGGCGGCGTCGGCAAGGTCATGGGCGCGGTGATCGGCGCTTTCATCATGGGCGTGATGAACAACGGCATGTCCATCCTGGGCATCGGCATCGACTACCAGCAGGTCATCAAGGGCGTGGTGCTGCTGGCCGCCGTACTGGTGGACGTCTATCACAAGAACAAGGCCTGACGCTCACTGCCCTCCACCGCCATGACCTCGACCATGCGATCGACCGCGGCCGCGCCGGTGCTGGAGCTGGAGGGCATCAGCAAGCAGTTCGCGGGGGTGCCCGTGCTGCAGGAGGTGCAGCTGCGGCTCTACCCCGGAGAGATCCATGCGCTCATGGGGCAGAACGGCGCGGGCAAGTCCACGCTCATCAAGGTGCTCACGGGCGTGCTCAAGGCCAGTGGCGGCGAGATGCGCCTGGCTGGCCAACCGGTGTGGCCGGATTCGCCCCTGGCCGCACAGCGCCTGGGCATCAGCACGGTCTATCAGGAGGTCAACCTCTGTCCCAACCTGTCGGTGGCCGAGAACATCTTCGCGGGCCGCTATCCGCGCCACGGGCTGGCGCAGGGCTTTCGCATCGACTGGGCGCGGATGCAGCAGCGCGCGCGCGCGCTGGTCGCCCGCATCGGCCTGGACATCGACGTTGCGCGGCTTCTGTCCGACTACCCCGTGGCCGTGCAGCAGTTGGTGGCCATCGCCCGGGCGCTGAGTATCGACGCGCGCGTGTTGATTCTGGACGAGCCCACGTCGAGCCTGGACGACGACGAGGTGCGCAAGCTGTTCGACGTACTGCGCCGCCTGCGCGACGAGGGTCTGGCCATCGTCTTCGTTACGCACTTCCTGAACCAGGTCTATGCCGTGTCGGACCGCATCACGGTGCTGCGCAACGGCACCTGGGTCGGTGACTGGGCCGCGAAGGACCTGGGCCCGCAGGCACTGATCTCCGCCATGCTGGGCCGCGAGCTCGGCGCGCATGCCGCGCAGACCCCGGCGCCGCAAGGCGCCGCGACTCACACTCCCGCGCTGCTGCAGGCCGAAGGCTTGGGCCAGACCGGCCAGCTGCAGCCGATGGACCTGCAGATCCGCCCCGGCGAAGTCGTGGGACTGGCCGGCCTGCTGGGCGCGGGCCGCACGGAGCTGGCCCGCCTGCTCTTCGGGCTGGAGCAGCCCGACCGCGGCCTGCTGCGCGTGGACGGCCAGACGGTGACTTTCTCCAACCCCATGGACGCCATCCGGCAGGGCCTGGCCCTGTGCCCCGAAGAACGAAAGACCGACGGCATCGTGGCCGACCTCTCGGTGCGCGAGAACATCGCCCTCGCGCTGCAGGCGCGCATGGGTCTGACGCGCTTTCTCTCGCGCGCCGAGCAGACCGCGCTGGCAGAGCGCTACGTGCAGTTGCTGGGCATCAAGACGGCCAGCGTGGAAACGCCCATCGGCCTGCTCTCGGGCGGCAACCAGCAAAAGGCCATCCTGGCGCGCTGGCTGGCGACCGAGCCGCGCCTTCTGATCCTCGACGAGCCCACGCGCGGCATCGACGTGGCCGCCAAGCAGGAAATCATGGACCAGATATTGCGCCTGGCGCAGGTGGGCATGGCCGTGATCTTCATCTCGTCGGAGATGAGCGAGGTGGTGCGCGTGGCGCACCGCATCGTGGTGCTGCGCGACCGCCGCAAGGTGGGCGAACTTCCCTCCGGTTGCAGTGAAGACGACATCTACGACCTCATCGCGGAACCCGTCCATGCCTGACCTGCGCCCAACGCCCTTCAGCCCCGTCGCGATGCTGCGCCACCGCTTGGTCTGGCCGGTGATCACCCTGCTGCTGCTGGGCATCAACACGGTCTTCAACCCCGGCTTTTTGCACGTGGAGTGGCGCGACGGGCATCTCTACGGCAGCCTGATCGACATCCTCAACCGCGCCGCGCCGCTCGTGCTGGTGTCGCTGGGCATGACCATGGTGATCGCCACGCGCGGCATCGACATCTCGGTGGGCGCCACCGTGGCCATCGCCGCCGCCGTGGCGGCCTGGCTGATCGGCGGGTCGGTGTCGGCCACCGAAAGCCGCTTTCCGCTGCCGGTGTCCCTGCTGGGCGCGATCGGCGTCGCGCTGCTGTGCGGTCTCTGGAACGGCGTGCTCGTTGCCCAGGTGGGCATGCAGCCCATCATCGCCACGCTGATCCTGATGGTGGCGGGCCGGGGCATCGCCCAGCTCATCACCGACGGGCAGATCATCACCATCTACTACGCGCCCTACTTCTTCATCGGCGGGGGCTACCTGGCCGGGCTGCCGTTCTCGCTCTTCGTGGTGGCCGCCGTGTTCGCGGTGCTGTATTTGGCCGTCACGCGCACAGCGCTGGGCCTTTTCATCCAGGCGGTGGGCGTCAACCCCACGGCCGCGCGCGTGGCCGGCGTGCAGGCAGGCCGGCTCACCATGGCGGCCTACGTGTTCTGCGGCGTGTGCGCGGGCATCGCGGGCCTGCTCATCAGCTCCAACGTGAAGAGCGCCGACGGCAACAACGCCGGCCAGCTGATGGAGCTGGATGCGATCCTCGCCGTGGCGCTGGGCGGCACCGCGCTCACGGGCGGGCGCTTCAGCCTGGCCGGCAGCGTGATCGGCGCGCTCATCATCCAGACGCTGACCTACGCCATCTATTCGCTGGGCGTGCCGCCCGAGGTGAACCTGGTGGTCAAGGCCGTGGTGGTCTTCCTCGTCATGCTGCTGCAGTCGCCGGAATTCCGCGCCCAGCTGGGCCTGCTGCTGCGCCGCCCCGCAGTCGCCCGGAGGGCCCTGCCATGAGCGCCGTCATGACCCCGCCCACCGCCGGCAGCGCCACCACCGCGCGCAGCCCGCGCCTGACCGCCAAGTACCTGCCGCTGGCCACCACCATCGCGCTCTTCGTGGCCATGGCCACGCTGGGCTCGGTGCGCTATACGGGCTTCTTCTCGGCCCAGGTGTTCCTCAACCTGCTGATCGACAACGCCTTCCTCATCATCGTCGCGGTAGGCATGACCTTCGTGATCCTCTCGGGCGGCATCGACCTCTCGGTTGGCGCCGTGGTCGCGCTGACCACCATGGTGTTCGCCGCCTTGGTCGAGCACCATGGCTGGAGCCCGCTCGCCGCCGTGCCGGTGGTGCTGCTCATGGGTACCTGCTTCGGTGCATTCATGGGCTTTCTGATCGAGCGCTTCCGCCTGCAGCCCTTCATCGTCACGCTGGCGGGCATGTTTCTGGCCCGGGGCCTGTGCTACGTCATCAGCATCGACTCGATCAGCATCACGCAAGCAGGCTATTCGGATCTCGCGCAGTGGCGTTTGCAGATCACCGAGACCGCCTCGCTCTCGCTGGGCGCGCTGATCGCCATCGCCGTGGTGCTGGCCGGAATCTTCATCGCATACTGCACGCCGTTCGGCCGCGCCGTCTATGCCGTGGGCGGTAGCGAGGCGTCGGCCTTGCTCATGGGCCTGCCTGTGCGCTCCACGCTGGTGGGGGTCTATACCGTGTCGGGTTTTTGCTCGGCGCTCGCGGGTGTGGTCTTCACCTTCTACATGCTCTCGGGCTATGGCCTGCATGCGGTCGGCATGGAGCTCGACGCCATCGCAGCAGTCGTCATCGGCGGCTCGCTGCTCACAGGCGGCGTGGGCTACGTGGCGGGCACGCTCTTCGGCGTGCTGATGCTCGGAATCATCCAGACCCTGATCTCCTTCGACGGCACGCTCAGCTCATGGTGGACCCGCATTGCCGTCGGCGTGCTGCTCTTCATCTTCTGCCTTCTGCAGCGCCTGCTCACGCGCCGCCCGGCGCGCGGGCATTGACGCGCCTCTTTTTTTCTTCTGCCATCCCACCCGCCTTCTTTTCCCTTTCGAGCCTTTCACGATGACCACCCCACCGCGCAAACTCCGCTCCACCGAATGGTTCGGCACGGCCGACAAGAACGGCTTCATGTACCGCAGCTGGATGAAGAACCAGGGCATACCGGACCACGAATTCGACGGCCGCCCCATCATCGGCATCTGCAACACCTGGTCCGAGCTCACGCCGTGCAACGCGCACTTCCGCAAGATCGCCGAGCACGTCAAGCGCGGCATCTACGAGGCCGGCGGCTTTCCGGTCGAGTTCCCGGTGTTCTCCAACGGCGAGTCCAACCTGCGGCCCACGGCCATGCTCACGCGCAACCTGGCGAGCATGGACGTGGAGGAAGCCATTCGTGGCAACCCCATCGACGCCGTGGTGCTCCTCACGGGCTGCGACAAGACCACGCCTGCCCTCTTGATGGGTGCGGCCAGCTGCGACGTGCCGGCCATCGTGGTGACGGGCGGGCCCATGCTCAACGGCAAGCTCGACGGCAAGGACATCGGCTCGGGCACCGCAGTGTGGCGCCTGCATGAATCGCTCAAGGCCGGCGAGATCAATGAGCACCAGTTCTTCGCGGCCGAGGCCGGAATGTCGCGCTCGGCCGGCACCTGCAACACGATGGGAACGGCCAGCACCATGGCCTGCATGGCAGAGTCGCTGGGCACCTCGCTGCCCCACAAC
>JBHIWE010000270.1:0-5568 GCA_041987645.1 Acidovorax sp.
CCGCATGGGCCGCATGCTCATCGAAGCCCTGCGGACCACCGAGGGTCTGGTGTTGGCCGGCGCGCTCGACGTGCCCGCCAGCGCCGCCATCGGCTCCGACGCCACGGCCTTCCTGGGCCAGCCCAGCGGCGTCGCCATTACGGCCGACCTGCGCGAAGGCCTGCACAATGCCGACGTGCTGATCGACTTCACCCGTCCCGAAGGCACGCTGGCGCATCTGGCGCTGTGCGCCGAGCTCGGCGTGAAGGCCGTCATCGGCACCACGGGCTTCACCGAGGCGCAGAAGGTGGAGATCGCCGCCTTCGCGCAGAAGACCGCCGTGGTCTTCGCGCCCAACATGAGCGTGGGCGTGAACGTCACGCTCAAGCTGCTGGAGATGGCCGCCAAGGCGCTGTCCACCGGCTACGACATCGAGATCATCGAAGCCCATCACCGCCACAAGGTGGATGCGCCCTCGGGCACCGCGCTCAAGATGGGCGAGGTCATCGCTGAGGCGCTGGGCCGTGATCTGAAGGACTGCGCCGTCTATGCGCGCGAAGGCGTGACCGGCGAGCGCGACCCGTCCACCATCGGTTTCTCCACCATCCGCGGCGGCGACATCGTGGGCGACCACACGGTGCTCTTCGCCGGCACGGGCGAGCGCATCGAGATCTCGCACAAGTCCTCCAGCCGCGCCGGCTATGCCCAGGGCAGCCTGCGGGCCGTGCAGTTCCTGCGGGCGCACCGCACGGGCCTGTTCGATATGTTCGACGTGCTCGGCCTGCGCTGAGCACGGCCGCAGCGCTACCCGCCGACCCACCGAAAGCCACGCATGGACCTGCTGCACTGGTGGCGTCAGGGCGATGGGGTGACGCAAGCAGTGGCCTTGGTGTTGCTGGCCATGTCCGTCTCCAGCTGGGTTGTGATCTGCTGGAAGGCCTGGCTGCTGCGTCATGCCCGGCGCGACGTGCAGCGCAGCGCGGCCGCGTTCTGGCAGGCGCCTTCGCTCGCCGAGGCGCCCCGGCGGCTGCAGCCTTTCGATCCGGATGCCCTGGTGCTACCGCTGGTTGTCGCTATTGAAAACGTAGCTAACGGCGGTTCCCAGGCCGCGGCCCCCGGTGCCACGCTGGCCACGCGTGGCAGCCGCTCGCTGCAGCTCACCCGCCTGCTGCGCGGCGCGCTGCAGGGCGTGGTGGCGCGGCTGCAGTTCGGCCAGGTGCTGTTGGCCACTGTCGGCGCCACGGCGCCCTTCGTGGGGCTGCTGGGCACGGTGTGGGGCATCTTCCATGCGCTCACGGCCATCGCGGGTGCCGGGCAGATCACCATCGAGCGAGTGGCCGGCCCGGTGGGCGAGGCGCTGGTGATGACGGCCGCGGGCCTCGCCGTCGCCCTGCCGGCCGTACTGGCCTACAACGTGTTTGGCCGCATCCTCGGCGCGGTCGAGGCCGAGCTCGAGGGCTTCGCGCACGACCTGCGCGAGCTGCTGCTGGACGCACCCGGCACAGGCCACTGACCGTCCCCGCCCGCGCGACCTCCATGGCATTCGGCCGATTCGAGCGCAACCCCGGGCCCCGGCCCTTCAGCGACATCAACGTCACGCCGCTGGTGGACGTGATGCTCGTGCTGGTGGTCATCTTCATCCTCACGGCGCCGCTGCTGGCCAGCTCCATCCGGCTCGACCTGCCGCACGCCGAGGGCCTGGCGCCGGCGGGCACGCCGCCCCGGGCGATCACGCTGTCGCTGGACCGAACGGGCCAGGTCTTCCTGGACGATGCGGCGGTGCCGGCCGATGTGCTCGCTGCCCGGCTGTCCCAGGCCGCCGAGCACGCCGGCCCGGGTGCAGAGGTGCAGCTGCGCGCCGACACGAGCGTGCCCTATGGCCGCGTGGTGGAGGTCATGGGCGTGGCGCAGTCCGTGGGCCTCTCGCGTATCGCCTTCGTGGCCGAGCCGCCATCCTCGGACTCCGGCCGGTAGGGCTGGCCGACCCTGTGCGCGGCTGGACAAAGTGCCCCGCCGCACCGCATGGCTTCACGGCCATAATTCCACGCATGCACCTGCTGCGCACTTCATCAATGCTGGCCCGCCTGATCCTGGCGTGGTTCGTGTTGACCTTAGGCGTGGCCACCGCTTCCCCGCTGGTGCATCCGCAGGCGATGGAGCTGGTCTGCACGGCCGGCGGCACCGCGAAGCTGGTCGTCTTGGGGGATGAGGACGCGCCTGGCGCCCCGTCCGCCTTTCACGCGCTGGACTGCCCCCTCTGCCTGCATTGCAGCGCGCCACTCCCCCCGGCGCAGCCCCTGTCGGGGGTGCGTCCGCAACCGCTGGCCCATGTGCTGCGGTGGATCGTGGCCGCCGCCCTGCCGGCCATCGCGGGTGCGCCGCTGCCCCCGCGCGGGCCTCCGGCCTTCGTTGCCTGAGGCGGGTCCTCGCAGGCCTCTCATGCCGCCGCCGCAAGCCGCGCGCAGCGCCGCCTGAGCGGGGCGCCTCGTTCCCGCGCCTTCGGGCATCCCGCATCCGCTCCGCCTGAGCCCCGCGGGCCCCTCCGTGCGGCGCGCAGCGCATCCGCTCACGGGACGCCTCGGCCCCCGCTTCGGCCACTGCTCCGTTTCGGTTTTTCCTTGCCTTCAACGTTTCCACAGGAGATTCAGACCATGACAGCCATCCCCTCCTTGCGCAGCGCCATTGCCCCGGGCTTCGCGCGCCGAGCCGTGCTGAACGCCGTCGCCGCCGCTGCCCTCGCGCTGGGCGCGGGCGGCGCGGCCCAGGCCCACGACTTCCGTCTGGGCCCGCTCGTCATCGACCACCCCTATGCGCCGCCTTCGCTCGCGGGCACGACCAACGGAGCGGCCTATCTCAAGGGCATCCGCAACCAGGGCGCCGCGCCCGACCGGCTGGTGTCCGCCAGCACGCCCGTGGCCGAGCGCGTGGAAGTGCACGAGATGAGCCATGAGGGCGACATCATGCGCATGCGCGCCGTGACCGGCATCGACCTGCCCGCCGGCCAGGAAGTGCAGCTGCGCCAGGGCCAGCGCTACCACCTGATGCTGCTGGGCCTGCGCCAGCCGCTCAAGGCGGGCGACCGGTTCGACCTGACGCTGAAGTTCGAGAAGGCCGGCGAGACCACCGTGAAGGTCTATGTGCAGCCGCCCAAGGCCGCCGGCGCCAGTGGCGGCGAAGGCGGCCACGAGCACATGCATCAGCACTGATCGCAGCGCCGATGCGCCGGCCTGCCCGGCCCGCATGGATGCGTGGGTGGCCCCGGGGCCGGGGCGGGCGGGGCGGCGCTGTCATCGCGCCTAAAATCGCCGGCTGATTTCCGCTTTCCCCTCTCTTCTTCTTCAGCGGCCGCGCCCCACCGGCCCCGCCTATCCATGCAAGACAAGTACCAACACACCGATGTCGAGCGCGACGCGCACAGCCACTGGGCGGCTTCCGATGCCTACCGCGTGACGGAGGACGAAAGCAAGCCCAAGTTCTACGCCTGTTCCATGCTGCCCTACCCCAGCGGCAAGCTGCACATGGGCCACGTGCGCAACTACACGATCAACGACATGCTCACGCGCCAGCTGCGCATGAAAGGCATGAACGTGCTCATGCCCATGGGCTGGGACGCCTTCGGCCTGCCGGCCGAGAACGCGGCGCTGAAAAACGGCGTACCCCCGGCCAAGTGGACCTACGAAAACATCGCTTACATGAAGAAGCAGATGCAGTCGATGGGCCTGGCCATCGACTGGTCGCGCGAGATCGCCACCTGCGACCCGGACTACTACCGCTGGAACCAGTGGCTGTTCCTCAAGATGCTGGAAAAGGGCATCGCCTATCGCAAGACCCAGGTCGTCAACTGGGACCCGGTGGACCAGACCGTGCTGGCCAACGAGCAGGTGATCGACGGCCGCGGCTGGCGCACCGGCGCGCTGGTGGAAAAGCGCGAGATCCCGGGCTACTACCTGAAGATCACTGACTACGCTGAAGAGCTGCTGGGTTCCGTCACCGGCGACCAGCTGCCCGGCTGGCCCGAGCGCGTGAAGCTGATGCAGGAGAACTGGATCGGCAAGAGCGAGGGCGTGCGCTTCGCCTTCACGCACGACATCCGCGGCGATGACGGTGCGCTGATCGGCGACGGCCGCATGTACGTCTTCACCACGCGGGCCGACACCATCATGGGCGTCACCTTCTGCGCCGTGGCGCCGGAGCACCCGCTGGCCGCGCACGCCGCGCGCGGCAACGCCGAGATCGCCGCCTTCATCGAAGAGTGCAAGAGCGGCGGCACGACCGAGGCCGAGCTCGCCACGCAGGAGAAGAAGGGCGTGCGCACGGGCCTCACGGTCACCCACCCGCTGACCGGCGAGCCGGTGGAGGTCTGGGTCGGCAACTACGTGCTGATGAGCTACGGCGACGGCGCCGTGATGGGCGTGCCCGCGCACGACGAGCGCGACTTCGCCTTCGCGCTGAAGTACGGCATCGAGATCAAGCAGGTCGTGCTGGTCGATGGCGAGACCTACGACTACCACCGCTGGCAGGACTGGTACGGCGACAAGCAGCGCGGCGTCACCGTCAACTCCGACAGCTTCAGCGGCCTCTCGCACAAGGACGCCGTGGCCGCCGTGGCGCACGCGCTGAACGAAAAGGGTCTGGGTGACCTCAAGACCACCTGGCGCCTGCGCGACTGGGGCGTGAGCCGCCAGCGCTACTGGGGCACGCCCATCCCGATCATCCACTGCGACGAGCATGGCGCCGTGCCCGTGCCCGAGAAGGATCTGCCCGTGGTGCTGCCGCAGGACTGCATCCCGGACGGCTCGGGCAACCCGCTGCACAAGCACGAAGGCTTCCACGCCGGCGTGACCTGCCCGGTGTGCGGCAAGCCCGCGCGCCGCGAGACCGACACCATGGACACCTTCGTGGACTCGTCCTGGTACTTCATGCGCTATTGCGACCCGAAGAACAGCGAGGCCATGGTGGCCGAAGGCGCGAAGTACTGGATGCCCATGGACCAGTACATCGGTGGCATCGAGCACGCCATCCTGCACCTGCTCTACGCGCGCTTCTGGACCAAGGTCATGCGCGACCTGGGCCTGGTCACGGTTGATGAGCCCTTCACCCGCCTGCTCACGCAGGGCATGGTGCTCAACCACATCTATTCGCGCCGCACCGACAAGGGCGCCAAGGAATACTTCTGGCCGCACGACGTGGAGCATGTGCTGGGCGATGACGGCAAGATCGTGGGTGCCAAGCTCAAGAACGCAGTGGGCGATTTGCCCGTGGGCACGCCGATCGACTACGAGGGCGTGGGCACGATGTCCAAGTCCAAGAACAACGGCATCGACCCGCAGGACCTGATCGAGAAGTACGGCGCCGACACGGCACGCCTCTACACCATGTTCACGGCTCCGCCCGAAGCCACGCTGGAGTGGAACGACGCCGCCGTCGAAGGCAGCTACCGGTTCCTGCGCCGCGTCTGGAATTTCGGCTACAAGCTCTCCGTGGCCGACCATTCGGCCGCTCTGCCCAGCGTCGCCGGCGCCCGCAGCCTGCAGGACGTGCCTTTCGGCAAGGAGGCCAAGGCCCTGCGTCTGGAGATCCACACGGTGC
>JBHIWE010000271.1:0-5525 GCA_041987645.1 Acidovorax sp.
TCCTCTTCGGCCTCTCTTCGGGGGCATCGGCCGCCGCCGTGGCCGTGATCGGCTGGGCGGGCGATGCGTTGGGGATATGGACGCTGCCCGCCGCCACCTTCTGCGGCGCGCTGGTGGCCGCCGCCGCCGTGCTGCTGCTGGTGCGCCGCGTGGGCACGCAGGGGCCGGCCGCCATGGTGCTGGGCGGGCTCGCCATCTCCTTCCTGCTGGGCTCGCTCACGCAGGTGCTGGTGTTCGCGGGCGACCAGCGCGCCGCGCATGCCGTGGTGTTCTGGTCGCTGGGCGGGCTGGGGCTGGCGCGTTGGGACAACCTCTGGCTGCCGCTGGCCGGCCTGCTGGTGGCGGCGGTCTTCGTGGCCCGGCGCCACCGTGCGCTGGACACGCTGCTGGCCGGCGACGACACCGCCCATAGCCTGGGCGTGGCGCCCGAGCGGCTTCGGCTGCAGGTGTTCCTGGTGGCGGCGGTGGCCACGGCCAGCTGTGTGGCGCTGAGCGGCGTGATTGGCTTCGTCGGCCTGATGGTGCCGCACCTGGCGCGGCGCCTGGCCGGGCCGCTGCACGCGCGCTTCGTGCCGCTGGCGGCGCTGCTGGGCGCGGCGCTGCTGCTGGCCAGCGATCTGGTGGCGCGCACCGCGCTGGGCGGGCAGGAGCTGCCGGTGGGCATCGTCACGGCCGGGCTGGGGGCCTGCTTCGTCATCGCGCTGCTGAACCGGCCACGCTGACCGACGGAGGGCTGGCGGCCTCATCAGATTTTTTGTGTCTGATGAAATGGAAATAAAGTCTTTTTGGTTTGATAGACGAACTTCTACGATGGGCAGCACTTGCCTCTCGGAGGATCCGCGTGTATCACCAAAGGACTTTGCTGCCGCCGCATCGCCCAGCCACTGGCGCGCTGGAGGGCCGCCCGTGAACTTTCAGCAACTGCGTTCCGTGCGCGAAGCCGCACGCTGCGGCTTCAACCTGACCGAGGTGGCCGCCACGCTCCACACCTCGCAGCCCGGAGTGAGCCGGCAGATCCGCGAGTTGGAAGAGGAACTGGGCGTCGAGATTTTCGCCCGCGCGGGCAAGCGCCTCACCGGCCTGACGCCGCCCGGCGAGACCCTGCTGCCCATCGTCGAGCGCCTGCTGCTGGAGGCCGACAACCTCAAGCGCGCCGGCCACGACTACCGTGCCAGCCAGGAGGGACGCCTGGCGGTGGCAGCCACCCATTCGCAGGCCCGCTATGCGCTGCCGCAGGTGGTGCGCGACTTCCGGGCGCTGTTTCCGCAGGTCACGCTGCACCTGCACCAGGGCTCGCCCCGGCAGGTGGCCGAGATGCTGCTGAACGGCGAGGCCGATATCGGCGTGGCGACCGAGGCGTTGGCCGGCTATGACGGTCTGGTCACCTTGCCCTGCTACCGCTGGTCGCACAGCATCGTGGTGCTGCCGGGCCATCCGCTGCTGGAGGGCGAGGCGCCCGTCACCCTGCAGCAGCTGGCGCAGTACCCCATCATCACTTACGAGCAGGGCTACACCGGCCGCGCCCACATCGACGAGGCCTTCGCGCGCGAGGGGCTAGCGCCCGACGTGGTGCTCACCGCCATGGATGCCGACGTCATCAAGACCTATGTGGAGCTGGGCATGGGCGTAGGCATCGTCGCCTCCATCGCAGTGGATCCGGACCGCGACCTGTCCCTGTGCAGCCTGGATGCACGTCATCTCTTCGAGGTGAACCTCACGCGCCTGGCCCTGCGGCGCGGCAGCTGGCTGCGCGGCTATACCTATCAATTCATCGAGAGTTTCGTGCACACGCTCACACGGGATGCGGTGGAAGAGGCCATGGCGGCGGCAGGCCGCCCTGAAGCTTGAATGGAACGCGGCGCCCGCCTCGCTGTGGCTGACACGCTCCCATCCGCGCGGGGCGTCACGGAGTCCGACGGCCTGCTGGCGCTTGCGGCGCATGGGGCGGGGCAAGCCCGGCCTCTGTGCCGGCATGCTTCATGCCTGCCATTTCTGGCGGCACGCGGTAGTGGTAACGGTACCGGTCGGCAAAGCCCAGTCTGGCATAGAGCTGGCGCGCCGCGGGGTTGCCATCGCGCACCTGCAGATAGGCCTGCTGCGCGCCTCGGTCCTGCGCCCAGCGCATCAGCGCCTGCATCAGCCGGGTGGCATGACCCCGGCGGCGGTGTTGCGGGGCGATGGCGATGTCGAAGAAGCCCACCGTGTCCTGCTCGCGTACGGCCAGGCCGAAGCCGATGGGTTGGCCCTCTTGCCTGAGGGTGGCGAAGGCCGCGGGCCGGGCGATGGACTGCACCATGGCGTGATGCACGGCCTGATGGCGCGCGGGCACGCCGTTGGCGGCCGCGAAGCCATCGAGCCAGGCGGGCGAGGGTGCTGGGGCCAGTTCCAGGCCCGCATCCCAGGCGCCTTGCTCCGACGGAGCCGGGCCCAGCGGACACACCATGACGCGGGCGGGATCGAAGCGCGCATAGCCCGCGGCCTGCAGCTGCAGGTCGGCTTCGGGCGGGGCCAGCGGCGTCAGCCGGAAAACCGCCGGTAAGCCGTGCCGCGCATAGAAAGCCTCTGCCTTGGCCTGCATTTCGTGAAAAGGCGCCTGCGCCGCGGCGGGATTGGCTGAATTCGCGCGCTTGGTGAAACCGCCCGCCAGCCGCAGTACCCAGCCTCCGTGGCGCACCTCCTGCAAGGCCGGCCAGGCGTGGAAGGCCGCGGTTTCAAGGGCAAGGATGCGGGCCGGCAGGTCTTCGCCGGCCGCGGGCGTGGGGCGCAGGTTCATGGTGGATGCGGGACGGGCTGCGTTCCATTGGACCATGGGCGCGGGCTGCTTGCCCCCCATGCCGCAGTGGCGGGCGGGCGGGGCCCATGGCTGGCCGTGTAGACTGCGCGGTTTTTTGCAACCGGCATCCATGGCGCAGCGACCCGATCGCACTCCCTTGACCGGTTCCACGCTCGTCCGCCTGCTGGCGGGGCTCATCGACCCGCAACAGCGGGTGCGCGATTCGCGGATGTCCTTCGCCGACGCCTTGAACCAATGGACGGGCTGGACCGAATCCCTGGCCCTGTCCCAGGCGCTCGAACGCCCGCTCCCGGCGGGCCTGCCCGCGCCGTCGGCCGACCGCCACGCGGCCGAGGCCGCCGAATGCCAGCGGGTGCGCACGCTCATGGCCCAGGCCATCGCGCGCGAGGTGGCCGAGGCCGGTCGTGGGCCGCTGGACGCGGGCATGGGCTTCACGCCCTTTCGCCAGTGCCATCAGGCACGCCAGCAGGCGATGGAAGTCGCCATCGGCCCCTTGCGCGAGCGCGTGCGCGCCGCGCTGGCCGAACGCCAGGGCGAAGCCGCCCGGCTGGCCGCGCTGGACGCGGTGATGGCCGAGGTGCTCGCCGCGCAGGAACGGCGCCTGCTCGCCACCGTGCCCGTGCTGCTGGCCCGCCATTTCGAGCGGCTCTGCGGCAGCGGCGCCGCCGATGCGGCGGTCGGCGATGGCGCGCCGGCCCTGGACGAAGACGCGCGGCGCGAGCTGTTCCGCCTCGACCAGCAGGCCGTGCTGGTGGCCGAACTGGAGCTGCGGCTGCAACCCGTGCTGGGGCTGCTGGCAGCCCTGCAATCCCCATCCTCCCCCGAAGGTGGACCATGAAGAACAACGATAGACAGCATTCCTCCTCCTCTTCTTCCTCCTCCGCTTCCCAGGCCGGCGGCACCGCAGCCTTTGCTGCCGCCTTCGTGGCGGGGCTGCTGGTCATCGGCTGGGTGGCCTGGGGCTATGGCACCGCCCACCCGCTGGCGTTGGGCATCACGCTGCTGATCGCGGGCTTCTACCTGCTGGGCGCACGCGAGCTGCATCGCTACCGCCAGGGCACGGGCGCGCTCGCCGCCGCCCTGCAGGCCCCGCCGGCCGATGCCGCCGCGCTGGACGGCTGGCTCGGCCCGCTGCCCGCCGCGCTGCGCAGCGCCGTGCGCCAGCGCATCGACGGCCTGCGCGCCGGCCTGCCCGCGCCCGTGATGGCGCCGTATCTCACCGGCCTGCTGGTGCTGCTGGGCATGGTGGGCACCTTCCTGGGCATGGTCGTTACCCTGCAGGGCACGGGCGCTGCGCTGGCGGGTGCCGACGGCCTGGCCGCCATCCGCGATGCGCTTTCCGCGCCGGTGCGCGGGCTGGGCCTGGCCTTCGGCACCTCGGTGGCCGGGGTTGCGGCATCGGCCATGCTGGGCCTGATGGGCGCGCTGGCGCGGCGCGAGCGCCTGCTGGCCGCCCAGCAGCTCGACGCGCTGCTGCCCACCGCGCTGCGTCCCTTCACGCCCCAGCACCAGCGCGAAGCCGCCTGGCGCCTGCAGGAGCAGCAGGCCGGCCTGCTGCCCACGCTGGTGGACCGCATCGGCGACGCCATGGCCGCCATGGAACGCAGCCAGGCTGCACTGGCCGAGCGTCTGCAGGCCGAGCAGGCCCGCTTCTATCGTGAAACAGAATCCGCCTACACGGGCCTCGCCGCCGCCGTGGAGCGCACGCTCTCGGCCAGCACCGCCGAAAGCGCGCGCCTGGCCGGCGCCGCGCTGCAGCCGGCCATCGAGGCCGCACTGGCCGGCCTGGCCCGCGAAAGCGCCGCCCTGCAGACCGCGCTGGCCGATCAGGTGCGCCGCCAGCTGGACGGCATGGCCGGCCAGTTCGGCACCGCCACCGCCGCCATCACCACCCACTGGACCGGCGCCCTGGCCGAACAGCAGCGCACGAGCGATGCCAGCGCCCAGGCGCTGCGCGGCACGCTGGAAGAATTCACCCAGCGCTTCGAGCAGCGCAGCGCCGCGCTGGCCGACAGCCTGGGCGAGCGGCTGGCGCGCCAGTCCGACGCGCTCTCTGCCCGTTGGGGCGAGGCCCTGGCCCAGCAGGCCGGCCACAGCGCCCAGCTGGCCGAGCGCCACGAAGCGGCCCTGAGCACCGCCGCCGAGCAATGGGCCCGCCATGCCGAGGCGCTGCACGCCGCCGTCGAAGGCAGCCACACCCGCCTGCAGGCCGATGCCGCCGCGCAGGATGCCGCACGCCAGGCTGCCTGGAACGCCTCGCTGCAGACCCTGGCCGCCTCGCTGCAGCACGAATGGCAGACTGCCCAGGCCGGCGCCACCGCGCAATGGAAGGCCCTGGGCGAGACACTGGCCACCACGGCCGATGGCATCGCCCAGCGCAGTGCCGAACAGGCCACGCAGCTGCTGTCACAGATCGACCAGCGCGCAGCGCAGGACGAAGCCCGGCAGGCCGCCTGGACTCAGTCGCTCCAGGCCGTGGCCGAAACCCTGCGCACCGAATGGCAGGCGGCCCAGGCCCAATCCACCGGCCAATGGCATCAACTGGGCGAGGTGCTGGCCGCCACGTCCGACGGCATCACCCAGCGCAGCGCCGAGCAGACCACGCAGCTGCTGTCGCAGATCGACCAGCGCGCCGCGCAGGACGAAGCCCGGCAGACGGCCTGGACGCAGTCGCTGCAAGCCGTTGCCGAGACCTTGCACGCTGAATGGCAGGCGGCTCAGGCCCAATCCA
>JBHIWE010000272.1:0-5482 GCA_041987645.1 Acidovorax sp.
ATGGAAGCGGACGGCTCATGTGCTTGTTAAATCAATGACTTAGGTGCGGCAGCAAAACTACGAACCAAGGGGTCGTGGGTTCGATTCCTGCCAGCCGCACCAAACGGTAAGCCCTAGAACAGAAATGTTCTAGGGCTTTTTCCGTTGTGCGTTGCTATTGCTTGCGCACGGCTATCTTCAGGCGCTTGCCCAGTTCATAGCAGTCCCGTGTTCCCATGTGATTGATGTCCGTTCCGGGTCTTTGTGCTGCCCACGGCCTCTCGCGGTCGCGCGGTTGCCGGCGAGATCGCGGCATTGGCTGGCACGGCCCGCTCGTCGGATGGGGTTATCTTGGATGCTTCACTGAAACGAGGCGATGCCATGTCCATATTCCATATGTCGGTCCCCACGCCCCATTCTGGCGGCCAGCCCCAGCCGGTTCCGCCCATCGAAATACCTCCCTCTCCGCAGTGGGTGCCTTCGCCGGAGGTGGATGATCCCCCGCCCAGCCCAGGTGGAGACCGGCCGGTGCAGGATCCGCCTCCCCATCACTGACCGCGAGCACAAATGCTGTTCCTGTGCACTTTGGGGTCGACGGTCATCGGGGCGCGTGTCACCGGACGTCCTCGATGCGTGGAGCCCGCACCATGAAAATCGGCGCAGCTATTGAAGCAGGGCAATGGATATGAGCAAGGCTTTTACCAAAGAGAACGATGCGGCAGTCGAGGATGACGGCGACGAAATTGCTGTCGCACCTTTGCCTGCGGGCAGCAGAAACTACATGACGCCGGCTGGCTATGCCCGACTGCGCTCCGAGTTGCTGGATTTGATGGACAACGAGCGACCGCGGATCGTGGAGGTGGTCCACTGGGCCGCGAGTAATGGCGACCGTTCTGAGAACGGCGACTATCTCTATGGCAAGAAGCGTCTGCGTGAAATCGACCGGCGCATCCGCTTTCTGACCAAGCGGCTGGAAATCGCTGAGGTGGTGGACCCATCCGTGCATGCCGGGTCCGACCAGATTTTCTTCGGCGCGACGGTGACGTATGCAGACGATGAAGGTGCCGAACGGACCATCACGATCCTGGGGGTGGATGAGGCGGACAACGGGCGAGCGGAAGTCAGCTGGATCTCGCCCGTAGCGCGGGCCCTGCTCAAGGCTCGGGAAGGCGATGCCGTAGCGCTGCAGACGCCGGGTGGAACCCGCACGCTGGAGGTGCTCTCCGTACGCTACCCCGACCCGGCAGCGCCTGGGGCTTGAGTGTTCTCCTGAGGGTTTGCTGCCGAGGTGCGGTCAGCCCTGGGGCAATATTCTGAAAGCGCGCAGCACGGCCTGCATTCGACGCAGATTGCGCAAAGCGGTTTCTATGTGCGTTTGATCACGCACCGCGACGACGAGGCGCAGGTCGGTCGTGTCCATCGCCACAGTGTCGTCCATCTCCACATGCACGATGTCGGCCTCGGAACTGGCCAATTCTGCCGCAATGCGCGCGAGCACTCCCTTGCCATTGGAGATCGTTACCACGATGCCGGTCTCGAAGAGGCGCGTGGGTTCGTCAGCCCAATCCACCGCGATGAAGCGTTCGCTGTCCTTGTGCTGCAGCTTCTTGGCCACGCTGCAGGCGCTGTTGTGCACCACCAGCCCTTCGCCCTTGCCCAGGTAGCCGACGATGGGGTCGCCGGGTACGGGGCGGCAGCAGTGGGCGTACTGAACCGAGGCATTCTCGCTGCCGTCTAGGGTGAGCCCACCTTGCGATAAGTTCTCGTGCGAACTGTAGCGTTCGCGCGTCAGCAGCAGGGCATCGGGCCGGTGCCCGTACTCGGACATCAGCACGACCAGCCGCTTGGCAACGATGCCGGCGATGCGCTTGCCCAGGCCGATGTCGGTCATCAGTTCGGCCCGGTTCCGGTTGCCGGTGAAGCGCAGCAGCTTTTCCCACAGTGCCTGGTTGTCCTGGTCGTCAGGCAGTTGTTCCAGGCCTTCCGCTCGCAGGGCCTGGGTCAGCAGCTTTTCGCCCAGGCTGGCGGATTCGGTATGCGCCAGTGTTTTGAGATAGTGACGGATCTTCGAGCGAGCCCGGCCCGTGCGCACGAAGCCCAGCCAGGCCGGGTTGGGCGTGGAAACCGGCGCGGTGATGATCTCCACCACGTCGCCGTTCTTCAGTTCCGTGCGCAGGGGCACCTGTTCGTTGTTGATCTTGGCCGCCGTTGTGCGGTCGCCGACGTTGCTGTGGATGGCGTATGCGAAGTCCACCACCGTCGCGCCGCGGGGCAGGGCCATGATCTGGCTCTTGGGCGTAAAGACATAGACCGCGTCGGGAAACAGGTCCACTTTGACGTGGTCCCAGAACTCGGCCGCATCGCGGGTCTCGTTCTGGATGTCGAGCAGGGATTGCAGCCACTTGGTGCCCAGGCGTTCAGCGGTCGTGCCTTCGTCGTCCTGGGCCTTGTAGAGCCAGTGGGCGGCCACCCCGGCTTCGGCCACCACATGCATTTCTTCGGTCCGCATCTGGAACTCGATGTTCACTCCCGAAGGGCCTACAAGCGTGGTGTGCAACGACTGGTAGCCGTTGAGCTTGGCGATGGCGATGTGGTCCTTGAAGCGCCCCGGCACCGGTTTGTACATCTGGTGGAGAACGCCCAGCGCGGTATAGCAGTCGGTCACCGTGGGGACGATCACACGGAAGCCGTAAATGTCAGTCACCTGCGCGAAGCTCAGGTGCTTGAGGTCCATCTTTTGGTAGATGGCGTAAAGCGTTTTCTCTCGCCCGGCCAGGCGCACCTTCATGTGGATGCGGGCAAAGGCGGCATCGACCTCGTTCTGCACCTTCTGGACGATGTCGCGGCGGCGGTTGCGCGCCTTGTTGACGGCCTTGGAAAGGGTTGCGTAGCGCCAAGGGTGCAGGTGGCGGAAAGATAGGTCCTGCAGCTCGCGGTAGGTCTGGTTCAGGCCAAGGCGGTGGGCGATGGGGGCGTAAATCTCCAGTGTCTCGGAGGAGATGCGGCCCCACTTGCTGCGCGGCATGTCCGACAGGGTGCGCATGTTGTGCGTCCTGTCGGCCAGCTTGATGAGGATGACGCGCACGTCGCGCGCCATGGCCAGCAGCATCTTGCGGAACGATTCGGCCTGATTCTCTTCGCGGGTGTTGAACTGCAGCTTGTCCAGCTTGGTCAGGCCGTCCACCAGTTCCGCTACCGGTGCACCGAAGCGCTCAATGAGATCGGCCTTGGTGACGCCGCAATCTTCCATGCAGTCGTGCAGCAGCGCTGCCATGAGCGCCTGGGCGTCGAGCTTCCAGGTGGCGCACTGTGCAGTGACCGCGATGGGGTGGGTGATGTAGGGCTCGCCGCTGCTGCGTAGTTGACCCAGGTGCGCTTGGTCGGCAAACCGGTAGGCTTGGCGAACCTGCTCGATGCTGGCCGTGTCCAGGTAGTCGAGGCTGTCCACCAGAGCCGCGAAACTGGCCGCCGCTGCGTTGGCTGCCGCTGCGGACGGGCTGGCGCTGCCCGGGCTTTCGCTCGGCAGTCCATCGGAAACAGAAGTTTTGTTCAACACCGCAGTCATGCCTTTAATGTAGCCTGCCATCAAGGGCTGGGCTTTCCAGGCAAAAAAAAGCACCGCAATGCGGTGCTCTTTGGCTTCAGCCCGGCAGGGGCTGGCAATTCAAGGCAATCAGCCGGGTACCTTCTTGAGCATTTCCAGGCCGACCTTGCCTGCGGCAATTTCGCGCAGCGCCGTGACGGCGGGCTTGTTGCGGCTCTCGATGCGGGGGGCATGGCCCTGGCTCAGCATGCGAGCACGGTAGGTGGCCGCCAGCACCAGTTGGAAGCGGTTGGGGATCTGCTCGAGGCAATCTTCGACGGTGATGCGGGCCATGGATGTTTCTCGAAAAAGTGGGAATCAGGTGATGTTGAGCGACTCGAAGATGTCGGCGCGGGCTCTGCGCTGGGCCGCGTACTTCAGGCGCTGGGCGTGAACGATGGTCTTCAGGTCGAAAACCGCACGCTCGAACAATTCATTGATTATAACGAAGTCGAATTTCTGGGCCTGGGCCATTTCCGAGGCAGCGTTGGCCAGCCGCAGTTCGATGACGTCCGGCGCGTCTTCGCCGCGCCTCTCCAGGCGCGAGCGCAGCTCTTCCCAGCTGGGCGGCAGGATGAAGATCAGCACCGCGTTGGCGAAGGCCTGCTTGATCTGGATCGCGCCCTGGAAGTCGATCTCCAGCAGCACGTCAGCGCCCTGGGCCACGCGCTCTTCGATGGCTTTGCGCGAGGTTCCGTAGCGACGGCCATGCACGTGTGCCCACTCGACGAAGCCGTTGGCGGCGATCATGGCGTCGAATTCCTGGTCGGACGTGAAGAAGTATTCGCGGCCGTGCTTTTCCTGGCCGCGCGGCGGGCGCGTGGTGTGCGACACCGACGGCTGCACGTGCGAGTCGAGCTCGCGCAGGGCCTTGACCAGGCTTGACTTGCCGGCCCCGCTGGGGGCCGCCACTACAAAGAGATTTCCGGGATAGTCCATACGGCGTCTGCGCTAGCTGCTATCAAATCAGGATTATCCATCACTCGATGTTCTGGACCTGCTCGCGCATCTGCTCGATCAGTACCTTCATGTCCACGCTGATGCGCGTGAGTTCGAGTGCTGCCGACTTCGAGCCCAGGGTGTTGGCCTCGCGGTGCAGCTCCTGGATGAGGAAGTCCAGGCGCTTGCCGATCTCGCCACCCTTTTTCAGCAGGCGCTCGATTTCATCGAGGTGCGATTGCAGTCGTGTGACTTCCTCGGCCACGTCGATGCGGATGGCAAACGCCGTGGCTTCGGTCAGGGCCCGGTCCTGCGCGGCTTCGGCCGCGATCTTGCCGTCGGCGTGGGCCAGGGCTTCGTTCCAGCGGTCAAGGAAGCGCTGCCGGTGCTGCTCGACCAGCTGCGGCACCAGCGGCTCGGCCTGTTTGGCCAGTGCACGCAGTTGGTCCAGCCGGTCCTGCAGCATGGCGGCCAGGCGCTTGCCCTCGCGCTCGCGGGCCGTCATCAAGGCTTTGAGTGCCTGCTCGGCCAGTGAGGGCAGGGCTTCGGACCAGTCCTGCGCCGGGCCGGAGAAGCTGGCGCACAGGCGCAGCGCATCGGCCACGCTCAGGGGCGCGGCCTGGGGCAGCCAGGATTTGATGGCGTCCTGCATGCCGTTGAGCCGCTGCAGCAACCGGGGGGCGGGGTCGGGCAGGCCGCCGGTGCCTTCGTCTTCGATGAATGCGCGGACCTCGACCTTGCCTCGCTTGAGCTTGGCGGTGAGCAGGGTGCGCAGCGCGGGCTCCTGGGCTCGCAGCTCGTCGGAAAGACGGAAGGACAGGTCGAGAAAGCGGCTGTTGACCGATCGGATCTCGATACCCAGGCGGCGCGTCGGCGCGTCGGTTTCGGCGCCTGCGGCAGACGCTCCGTGCTGGACGCTGGCGTATCCGGTCATGCTGTAAACTGCCATGGGACTCTCGGTGGTTGCTGCAAACGCGCGAT
>JBHIWE010000273.1:0-5462 GCA_041987645.1 Acidovorax sp.
CCCGTCGACGGGAACCTTTTCACCGGGTCGGATGCGCAGGCGGTCACCGACATGCACATGCGTCAACGGCACGTCCGCCTCGCTGCCGTCCGCCTCGATGCGGCGCGCCGTCTTCGGGGCGAGCCCAAGCAGCGACTTGATCGCAGCGGACGTCTGGGACCGTGCCTTCAGCTCCAGCATCTGCCCCAACAGGGTCAGCGAGATGATGACCGCAGCAGCCTCGAAGTACACGCCGATCCGGCCGTGGGCTGCAAAGCTGGACGGAAAGAGCTCAGGTGCCGCCGTCGCGACCACGCTGTAGATGAATGCCGCGCCGGTGCCGATGCCAATCAAGGTCCACATGTTCGGACTGCGATGGATCAGCGATTGCCAGCATCGGGTGAAGAAGGGCCAGCCGGCCCACAAGACGACCGGCAACGACAGCACGAACTCCAACCAACTCTGCTGGGCAGGATCCATGATCCCGAAGCGATGCCCCACCATAGCGAGCGTCGTGACCACCACGGTCAGGGGCAAGGTCCACCAAAAGCGACGCGAGAAGTCCCGCAGCTCCGGGTTGTCGTCGTCGGCCGTCGCCTCCGGGATCAACGGCTCCAAGGTCATCCCGCACTTGGGGCAGCTGCCGGGGTGATCTTGGCGGATCTCCGGGTGCATCGGGCAGGTGTAGATCGTGCTTGGCGGCGCGGTTTCGGCCGCTCCTGAGGCTGCTCCGGCGGCAGCGGCCGTGGGTCGCAAGGCGGTGGCCGGACCCGATGAATGGTGGGCATGGGCGGATAGCGGCGCCGGCTGTGGCGCGGCATGTTCGTGCTTGTGCCCGTGACTCTGATGATCGCGATGCTCGGCGGTGGTTGCCGGACCTTGCGCGCCTTGGACCGGCACCAGGTGCATACCGCACTTCGGACAATTTCCGGGGTGGTCCTGGCGGACTTCCGGGTGCATGGGACAGGTGTAGACCGTCGCGCTGTCCGGCGCCAGAGGCGTGGCGGCGGACGAGGTGTGTTCGTGGTGACGATGGTCCATCTTGTTCTCCGATTCATCCGTTCATGACGCGCCAGGCGAGCCCAGCGACCAATCCGGCCGTGGCCAGCCAGCACATCCACGCCAGCACGCGGCTCCACCAGGGTTGAGGCTGGCCGCGCTGCAGTTGTTGCTTGAGGCCCATGCCCGTGGCATGCCCCACCAGACCGACTGCGATCAAGGGGATGGCGAAATCGGCCAGCCGCGGCCAAAGAAGGGCAAGACCAGCGCCCAGGACCGCAGCGCCGGCCGTGGAAAGCAGCTCTGCCGCCTTCAGCGTACCCTTGTCGTTGCAATCTGACACCCGACCCGCCCGTGGGTTGCTAGGTACGCGTGACCGTCACGTCAGCGCAAGCACGGCTGAAGTGAGTGACTGGCACGAAGGGGCTCATGGCGGCATGCTCCCTGAACGAGCCTGCGCAACCCTTGACCTCGGTCAAGCCATCCGCCTCAACGGCTGCAGCAGCAGCCACCGCTTGCGCGTTGAGGCCCAGCCCTGGATGCGGGCGGCGCGGACCTGGGCGAATAGCCCGCTCCCTGGATGGCTGCTTGCAGGGCGGCCCCATCAGCCGCCGAGGCATCGATCTCGACGCGTCTGGTCGCGAGATCGACCGACACCTTGGCGGCGGGGTCTGCCCGCTTGACGGCCTGGGTGATGGCGCTGACGCAGTGACCACAGGTCATGTCATTGACTTCGAAAGCGATCATCTGGAACTCCTGTCTTTGAGTCGACGGGTTCACTTTGAAGCTTCCCACAATGGCAAGGTCAAGCGCTTTTTGACCCATGCCACCTGCCGAAGTCGCTCAGTGCAAGAGCTGCGAGATCTCCAGCATGGGCTTGAGCCCGGAGCCGAAACGCGCCATCGCCTCGCGGTGTTGTTGCAGTTGGCTGTAGGGCAAGTAGCGGATGCCGAGCTCAGAGACGCGGGAGAAGGCCGGGCGACGGAGTTGCTGCTGGACGTCATCGCGCCGACTGTCCGGCGCCACGAGGAACAGAGTGCTGCCGGCACCGACTGTCGTTCCAAGCGCCAGGTCCAGCATCCGGACAATGCCGGAGTAGATGGAGGTGGAGTGTTCGACCTCGAACGCCGCATGAACCTGACTGCTGTTTCGTTCAAGCCAGACCACATCGATTAGCCGGACCGTTTCGGCGCCGTTGCCGGCTGACGGCGTGAAGTCCGCGATGCAGCCGTCCCCCAGTTGGCCGCCGCCATAGGCGCGGCTGCGGTCATTGCTGGCGATCCAGACGTCAAAGCCCAGCGCCTTGCCGAGGTCCCGCAGCCAACCTTGAATCTGCGTGTGCGTCGTGTCGCTCTCACGCTCGGCTGCCCACTGCTTTTGCAGCGCAGCTGATTCCGCACGTACCTGGGCCAGGTCTGCCTCCCAGGCCTTGAGCTGGCTCTCGTCACCCTCCCGGGGCGGCGCCTGGTATCGGCCGGAACCGATCTCGAAGAGCAAGCCAGCCAGCGCACCGAGGTCGTTCGACAACTGTGTCCGGTGCTGCGCATTCAAACGGATCGCCCCTTCGCGCATCGACAGGTAATGGTCCCAGCGGCCCAGCTTCACGTTGCCGCCCGTGACCGCGTTGTAGCCTTTCACGATGGCGGTGTTGAAGGGCATGACGAGGGTGGGATGGATGAAGTACAGCAGGTTAGCCACCGCTGGCCCAAGCCCCTTAATCTGCAGGGTGTCGATGCGCTGGATGGCTTCCACCACGGCCTGTGCCGTGTCGCAGCAGTCGCAGGTGTGCAGGAGGCGGGCGAATGCGCGCTGGTTGTCTGCGTTCTCGTAGATGTCCGGAATGCGCAGTTTGGGCTTCCACAGGAACGCGTGGTCGGCCCCCTTGAAGATCTGCCGCTGCTCCGCCACCGAGCCGACGACTGTCTCCAGGGACGAGCCGCGGTAGGCATTGCCGAAGGTGCCGGCCTCGATGTCCTTGACCACCTGGCCGATGCCGCGCCGGATCGATCGGAAATTCTTGAGCCGCTCCTCCCACAAGAACCAGCTGTTGTAGGTGCTGTGCAGATCGGCTTTCCAGTGGTCGATCAGCAAGGCCAGACTATCGTGCATGCGTTGTGCCTCCCTCACTGAGATTGTGGCGGCGGCTCGGCTGGCGCGACATGCTGCACATCCAGTGCCTCCGATGACTGGCAGTAGAAATGAAACCGCACCTATCTCTGCCGGTGCCATTCACGCGGCATGGATCGGTGCGTCGGCAAAAAGCGGCAACTGCTCAGATCAGATCTACAGACGGACATCCCTCTGCCCGCTGCAGTTCACCGCTCGATGCGAGATCACTTGGCAGGCTGCAGGGCCGTCACGGTGAAGGCTCCGTTGACCTTTTCGGCGGTGAACTTCACCTTGTCACCCTCCTTGACGCTGTCCAGCATCTTCGGGTCGGCGACCTTGAAGACCATGGTCATGCCTGGCATGGAGAGATTCTCCAGAGGACCATGGCGCAGAGTCAGCTTGCCCTGGGCCTTGTCGACCTTGCGGACCTCGCCGTCGCTTTGCGGTGCGGCTGCCGATGCGCCATGGTGTGCGGCGTGATCCACGGCGGAAGCCGCAGGCGCCGATTGCGCGTGGGCGAGGACGGCGGTGGCGCCAGACCTTCTCGGCCCCGTAGACCTGCATGTTGGCCTGCCAGACGCGCTGCACCTGCGGCAGCAACTGTGCGTCGCGCTGGGCGCGCAAAGAGCGCAAGGCCGGGCTGCGCTGACGCGCGGCGTGACGCCAGTACGCCGATGGGGCGACCTGCAAGACGCGGCAGATCGACTCGACCCCAAGCTGCTGGCGGTGCTGATCGACGAACGCCTTCAGGACTTGATGCGGCGGTCGAGCTCCGCCTGGGCGAAAAACGCGCTGGCCAGCTTCAGAATCTCGTTGGCCTTGCGCAGTTCGCGGTTCTCTCGCTCCAGTTCCTTGATCCGCTGGGCCTCCGCCGTGGAGACGCCATCTCGCTGGCCGGAATCGACCTCGTGCTGCTTCACCCAGGTGTGCAAGGTCTGCGGCACACAGCCAATCTTGTCGGCAATGGACTCGATGGCCGCCCACTGCGACGGATGCTCTGCCCGGTGCTCCAGCACCAGGCGCACGGCGCGCTCACGCACCTCGGGCGAAAACTTCGGGGACTTCTTCATGGCTCCATTCTCTTGAGTTGGAGCCTCCGCGAAACCCGGGGCGATTCAGTGCGCGTAGAAGCCTGCATGGGCCCACAGTGCCACCTTGTCGGACAGTCGTTCCTGTAAGGGACCGCCCGCACAGATTCAGAACCGCCTGGAACGACCTCCTAGGCCACCGACCTGCACTGCGAAATTCACTGGTGGGCTCTACACAGCGTTAAGAGCTGCGAACGCAAGCGTCGGGTGGCCCTGCTATTTGCCTTTCCGCCGACGTGTGCGCTTTACGTATTTCTGACGGGCGTCGCCGCCCTTCGTTGAATTGCGGCGCAATCGCCACACCGCCACCGCGGCAATCGCAACGCCGACCAGCCAGATCAGGATCAACTGGCTGAACAGGTCTCTTGAGATCCAGCGGCCTTCAATCCACATTCAACGCCTAGTTCAGATGGGGAAAAGCTGTCGACATGCCTTACGGACGTTGTCAGGAAGTCGACGCTGGGGTTGCCGGGTGACCACCGCGAACGCGGCTATGTGCCGAGTCATCCGGTATGGTCTTCCTTCAGCAAGGCCTCCAGGCGGGCAACTTCGTTACCAACCGCCGTGATCTGGCGTCCGTCCTTGGCCGTGAGTATCTCGCCGCGCTTCAGGAATACGGCGCGACCGAAGGCATCCTCCTTCGACATCTTGCCATCCTTGAAGACGTGCAGTGTGGAGCCATCACGCAACTCGATGGAGGCTTTCACTGCGTTGGCGAGCGCGTGATGGGCCTGTGCCGGAGCGGCCATGCCGCCAAGCGCGATGGCAAGGACTGCAGAGGTGATGAAGGGCTTCATGGTCGATCCTTTCAGAGATGTGCCAAGTGCACGCGTTGACTCTAGGAACACATAACCAACATCAGCCGCACCGAGCAATGACAAATCCGTCATCCTCCCTGCGATGCCGCTGGTCACCGAAGACCAATCTCCGTCCAGCATCATGGGACCGCGCGTAGTCGTGGCCGCAATGCATGACTGCGATTCCTGCTTGCACGAGGTTCATCCCAGGCCCTGATGGCTGCGCGAATCCTGCCGCGCCCCGTCGCCGTACACGAAGCGGCTGAACAAGTGCCGCACCCTCCAGCGAGACGTCGACGCCGGGATTGCGAACCTCCAGCCTCACCTGGCTGTCCTGCGCTTTCGACTCGATGTGGGCATCGCCGCCGCTCGCTGAGTGGCGGGTCGCATGTAAGCGTCTGGCCAAGTCACCTTGAAGCTGCCGGCCCCGTCGGCAAGGATCGTGTCCACGTAACTTAGGTGGACACGATGGCAAGCGACAAGCCGCTGA
>JBHIWE010000274.1:0-5451 GCA_041987645.1 Acidovorax sp.
CTGCTGGGCTACGCCCTGCCCGCCTGCCCCAGCGCCTTCGACTACAAGACCGTGGCAGACAACCAGTCGATGTTCAACACCCCGCCGACCTGGGGCATCTACATCGCGGGCCTGACCTTCCAGTGGCTCAAGCGCCAGCGCGAGGGTGATGGCACCGGCGTGGCCGCCATCGAGCGCCGCAACATCGCCAAGGCCGACCGGCTCTACGGCTACATCGACCAGTCGCAGCTCTACCTGAACAAGGTGGCCGCGAACGCGCGCTCGCGCATGAACATTCCCTTCTTCCTGCGCGACGAGTCGCGCAACGACGCCTTCCTGGCCGGCGCCAAGCAGCGCGGCCTGCTGCAGCTCAAGGGCCACAAGTCCGTGGGCGGCATGCGCGCCAGCCTCTACAACGCCATGCCGATGGAAGGCGTCGAGGCACTGATCGCCTACCTGCAGGAATTCGAGCGGCAGCACGCCTGAAGCCTCCGCGCCTCGCCCCATCCGCCCGCTCACGCCGCCCCACACCACACCCGATGTCCACCACCCCGCAAGCCTCCACCGATCTCGCCAGCCTGCGCGTGCAGATCGACCACATCGACCAGCAACTGCTCACCTTGCTGAACCAGCGCGCCCTGGTGGCCGAGCAGGTCGGCGAGGTCAAGAAGCGCGAAGGCACGCCTTTCTTCCGCCCCGACCGCGTGGCGCAGGTCATCGACAAGATCCAGACCGCCAACCCGGGCCCGCTCAAGGGCGCGCACGTGGCCGCCATCTGGCGCGAGATCATGTCCGCCTGCCTGGCGCTCGAAGCGCCCCAGCGCGTGGCCGTGCTGGGCCCGGCGGGCACCTTCTGCGAGCAGGCCGCCGTCGAATTCTTCGGCGGCGCGGCCGACCTGATGTATTGCGCCAACTTCGACGAGGTGTTCCACGCCACGGCCGCGGGCAGCGCGCAGTACGGCGTGGTAGGCGTGGAGAACTCGGTCGAGGGCGTGGTCACGCGCTCGCTCGACCTCTTTCTGCACACGCCTTGCCATGTGGTGGGCGAAGTCAGCCTGCTGGTGCGCCACAACCTGCTGCGCCAGTCGAACTCGCTCGACGGCATCGAGGCCGTGCTGGCCCATCCGCAGGCGCTGGCGCAGTGCCAGAGCTGGCTCTCCAAGCACCTGCCGCATGCCGAGCGCCGCCCGGTCTCCAGCAATGCCGAGGGTGCGCGCCTGGCTGCCACCAACCCCGCGTGGGCTGGCATTGCCAGCGAGCGCGCCGCCTCGCAGTTCGGCCTGCACATCGTCTCGCACGCCATCCAGGACGACGCCTACAACCGCACCCGCTTCGCCGTCATATGCCTGCCGCACACGCTGCCCACGCCGCCGGCCAGCGGCAAGGACTGCACCAGCCTCGTCATCTCCGTGCCCAACCAGCCCGGCGCGGTGCACGACCTGCTGGTGCCGCTCAAGAAGCACGGCGTGTCGATGACGCGCTTCGAATCGCGTCCGGCACGCACCGGCCAGTGGGAGTACTACTTCTACATCGACCTCGACGGCCATCCCTCCCAGCCGCATGTCGCCCGCGCGCTGGAAGAGCTGCGCAGCCTCTGCGCGTTCTACAAGGTGCTGGGCTCGTATCCGGTGGCACCATGAGCCGGAGCGCAGTCGCAGGCCGCCCGCAAGCGCGAGGCGGCCATGTTTGAGCAGCTCGGGCTCATCGGCTGCGGGCTGATGGGAGGCTCCTTCGCGCTGGCGCTCAAGAAGGCCGGGCTGGTCAAGCGCGTGGTGGGCTACAGCAAGTCCCCCTCCACCACCGACCGGGCCCGGCAGCTGGGCGTAATCGACGTCGAGGCACCCTCCGCCCTGCTGGCGGCCGCCGGCGCTGACATCGTTCTGCTGGCCGTGCCCGTGGCCGCGACGGAAGACACGCTCAAGGCGATCAAGCACCTGGTCACGCCGCAGATGCTGGTGATGGACGTGGGCTCCACCAAGACCGACGTGGTGCACGCGGCACGCCAGGCGCTGCGCGACCGGGTCGGCTCCTTCGTGCCGGCACACCCCGTCACGGGGCGCGAAGTCTCGGGGGTCGAATATGCCGATGCCGATCTCTACCAAGGCCGGCAGGTCATCCTGACGCCGACGGAGCGCACCCTGTCCGCTCAACTGCAAAAGGCCGAGAGCGTGTGGACCGCGCTGGGCTGCCGCGTGCAGAGCATGTCGCCCGAATCGCACGACACCGCCTTCGCCGCCATCAGCCACCTGCCCCACATGCTGGCCTTCGCCATGATGAACGGCATCACGGCCCAGCCCGAAGGCGAGACCTTCCTCTCGGTCGCCGGCCCGGGCTTTCGCGACTTCACCCGCATCGCCGCAGGCGACGCCAAGATGTGGCGCGACATCCTGCTGGCCAACCGCGACGAGCTGCTGGCTCAGTCGGCCCACTTCCGCCAGGCTCTGACCGACTTCGAGCAGGCCGTCCAGCAAGGCGACGGCCAGGCCATCGAAAACCTCATCACCCTGGCCAGCGAAACCCGCGCCCACTGGCGCATGGGCGCGCAGCGTACGCACAAGACCATCTCCTGATGTACACCACCGCCTTTCTTGATCTCCCTCCTCTCGCCACGGCGGCCGGCAGCGTGCAGTTGCCCGGCTCCAAGAGCATTTCCAACCGCGTGCTGCTGCTGGCGGCACTGAGCGAAGGCACGACCGAGGTCCACGACCTACTGGCCTCCGAGGACACCCGCGTCATGCTGGACGGCCTGCGCCAGATCGGCTGCGGCGTTGAGCAGACAGGCAGCACGGTGCGCATCACCGGCCTGGGCGAGCGAGCGCCGCATTCGCCCCAAAAGCTCTTTTTGGGCAATGCCGGCACCGCCATGCGCCCACTGACTGCGGCGCTGGCGCTGCTGGGCGGCGAATTCGAGCTCTCCGGCGTGCCGCGCATGCACGAGCGCCCCATCGGCGATCTGGTCGCCGCGCTGCGCCAGCTCGGCTGCCGCATCGACTACCTCGGCAACGACGGCTTTCCGCCGCTGCGCATCGCCCACGCGGACGGCGTGCCAGCCCTGGCGCTGGACCAGCCCATCCAGGTGCGCGGCGACGTCTCCAGCCAGTTCCTGACCGCGCTGCTCATGGCTCTACCCCTGGTGGCGCGCACGCAGGACGTGGTGGTCGACGTGGTGGGCGAGCTCATCTCGCGCCCTTACATCCACATCACGCTGGAGCTGCTGGCACGCTTCGGCATCGCCGTGCGGCACGACCAGTGGCAGCGCTTCACCATCCCCGCCGGTAGCAGGTACCGCTCGCCGGGCAGCATCCACGTCGAGGCGGATGCTTCCTCCGCCAGCTATTTCATCGCGCTGGGCGCGCTCGCGGCGGGCGTTGACGGCGCCGAAGGCCTGCAGGTGCTGGGCGTGGGCCGGGATTCGATCCAGGGCGACATCCGCTTCGTCGAAGCCGCCCAGGCCATGGGCGCAGAGGTCGAAAGCGGCCCCAACTGGCTGCGCATCCGCCGCGGCGCCTGGCCGCTCAAGGCCATCGACCTGGACTGCAACCACATCCCCGACGCCGCCATGACGCTGGCCGTGATGGCGCTCTATGCCGACGGCACCACCACGCTGCGCAACATCGCCAGCTGGCGCGTGAAGGAAACCGACCGCATCGCCGCCATGGCCACCGAGCTGCGCAGGCTGGGCGCCACGGTCGAAGAAGGCGCGGACTTCATCCGCGTGACGCCGCTCGCCGCACCAGCCGACTGGCGCGCCGCCAGCATCCACACCTACGACGACCACCGCGTGGCGATGTGCTTCTCGCTCGCGGCATTCAACCCGGCGGGGCTGCCCGTGCGCATCCTCGATCCGCAGTGCGTCGCCAAGACCTTCCCGGATTATTTCGAGGCCCTGTTCTCGGTCGCCCAGACGCCGACCTCCCGCATTCCGGTGATCTGCATCGACGGCCCCACGGCATCGGGCAAGGGCACCGTGGCCGCCGCCGTGGCCGAACGCCTGGGCTACCGCTTCCTCGATTCGGGCGCGATGTACCGCATCACCGCCCTGGCCGCCACGCGGGCGGGCCTGCGGATCAATGCCGAGCACGAAGCACACATCGCCGCCCTGGCCCGCGCGCTGCCCGTGCGCTTCGAGGCCGGCCGCATCTGGCTGGGCGAAGCCGACGTGACCGATGCCATCCGCACCGAAGAGGCCGGAATGGACGCCTCGCGCGTGTCCGCCCTGCCCCAGGTGCGCGAGGCGCTGGTCGAGCTGCAGCACAGCTTCCAGCGCCTGCCGGGCCTGGTGGCGGACGGCCGCGACATGGGCACGGTGATCTTCCCCGAGGCCCCGCTCAAGGTCTATCTGACGGCCAGCGCCGCCTGCCGCGCCGAGCGCCGCCATAAACAATTGATTTCAAAGGGAATTTCGGCTAACATAGACGACCTTCGCGCCGACTTGGAGGCGCGCGATGCCCGGGACAGTTCCCGCAGCGTCGCGCCACTCAAGCCCGCGCAGGATGCCCTGGTGCTGGACAACTCCCTGCTGACGATCGACGAGGCCGTCGAGCAGGTGGTCGCTTGGTGGCAGGAGCGCCAGCCCTTTTCTGCACCGCAGCACTGAGGCCGGCACCCGCAGGGTCTCGTCGCCCTGCACCGAGGCCCACCAAGCCGGCGTCGCGCAATACGCGCCCGGCCCCCGTGGTTTTCAACCTAACCGCGGCTCCCCAGCCGCAAAACCTCCGCAGGCAGTCTTAGAAACGGTGGCAATGGTGCTCCCGGAAACCTGTTTGCGGCTCTAGGAAATACATGTCTGAATCTTTTGCCGCCCTTTTTGAAGAGTCGTTGTCGCGCACCGAAATGCGCCCCGGCGAAGTCATCACCGCGGAAGTCGTGCGCGTCGAGCACAACTTCGTCGTGGTGAACGCAGGCCTCAAGTCCGAAGCCTACGTGCCGCTGGAAGAGTTCAAGAACGACAAGGGCGAAGTGGAAGTCCAGGTCGGCGACTTCGTCTCCGTGGCCATCGGCTCCATCGAAAACGGCTACGGCGACACCATCCTGTCGCGTGACACCGCCAAGCGCCTGGCCTCCTGGCTGGCGCTGGAAAAGGCCCTGGAATCCGGCGAATTCGTCACCGGCACGACCAGCGGCAAGGTCAAGGGCGGCCTGACGGTGCTGGTCAACGGCATCCGCGCCTTCCTGCCCGGCTCGCTGATCGACACCCGTCCGATCAAGGATCTGACCCCCTACGAGAACAAGACCCTGGAATTCAAGGTCATCAAGCTCGACCGCAAGCGCAACAACGTGGTGCTGAGCCGCCGCGCCGTGGTGGAAGCCTCCATGGGCGAAGAGCGCGCCAAGCTGATGGAAACCCTCAAGGAAGGCTCCATCGTCCAAGGCGTGGTCAAGAACATCACCGAATACGGTGCGTTCGTCGACCTGGGCGGCATCGACGGCCTGCTGCACATCACCGACATGGCATGGCGCCGTGTGCGTCAC
>JBHIWE010000275.1:0-5446 GCA_041987645.1 Acidovorax sp.
GCCAGCCACTCAATGACATGGGCCTGCTGCAGACCCCCGCCCCCAAGCTCGGCGCACCCGCCGGCAGCTTGCAGGTGCAGGCCGGCAAGCCCTGCCCGGAGTGCGGCAACGCCACCATGATCCACAAGGACGGTTGCGACTTCTGCACCGCCTGCGGCTATGTGGGGCAGTGCGGCTGAGGCTGTGAGGCCGGGTCTTGTGAGTGCTCTGGCCAGAGAGCCTTTCGTGCCGGGCCTTGATTAAGCGCCGGCACCATGCGGCTGAGCGGCCGTTGCAGACCCTGTGGGCCTCGCAGGCCGGACTCGCTCTGCCTGCACGTGGCGGCATCCTTCAAAGTCGTCGGAGAAGGTCCGGCGCAGCCGGGATACTTCGCGCCGCCTTCCACCCGCAAAGCCCATGAAGAAAATCATCCTCGTGCTGATCATCGCCGCGGCGGCCTTTTTCGCCTACAAGACGCGGCAGCAACGCCAGCAGCAGGCCAACCCCGCCGTCATCGAGCGGCCGGTGTACGCCGAGACCAAGGTCGACCTCAAGGGCGACAGCGGCCGCGTCATCAATTCGGTGGTGTTGGTGGCCACCGCGAGCCAGACCGAGTGCGACGCTGCCGCCGCCAAGATGGTGCAGACCGTGATTGACGCCAGCGCTCGCAAGGGCGTCACCGGCACGGTCAAATCCATTGAGTGCAAGACAGAGCTTGACTCGCGCATGGCGCGCTTGTTCGCCAACCAGCCGACCTTCGTCACCTACATGGTGCTGGGGCGCGGCAAACCTGAAGAGCGCGAGACACGGATGCTCTACTGGGGCGTCACGGTGGAGGAGAGTGACCTGCTGTGCGAGATGGTGCCCCAGATTCAGAAGGGCTGGGTGGGCAAGGTCTCGTGCGTGCGCGCGCAGCGTTAGCAGGGCGGAGCGCTCTGCACGGGGGGCGGACGCCTGGCGGCGGCTTGCGGCCAGGAGTGGTCGGCGGCGAACGGCTGTTTTCCGGCGGCTCGCATAGCATCGGCCTGCGGTTGAACTACCGCCTATCACATCATGACGAGAGACTCTAGGCAGGCATTGGGTCGTCGCTTTGCACTAACTTGTTTCATCGCGATTCCGGTATCGCTTTGCTATGCCGCTGATGGCACGGTTGGGTTCGGAGACTCTCTCGTGTACCAGGGACATACGGTCAAGCTTCGCAAGTCCTACCAAGACTACGACGAGTTCAGCAACGACTTGAACAATCTCGCTCCCGGTGAAGCTGCCAGAGTGGCGAAGCTGGTTGAGTCGACGCCGTTGCCGACGAGGTTTCCTGACCGCCGCCTCATGGTCGCAGCATTGCTCAGGCTGAAGTTTCCGGGTTACGGCCTTCAGGCCTACGGCGAACGCATCCTGCCGGGTGGCTCAGCGCTGTCGTTGTTTGGTGTCGAGGTACCCCAAGCGGGACGTACGCGTTTCTTGCTTTTTAGGAAGAGCGGCGATTCATTCAACCTCGTTGATGATTTCGTTCTCTCGGATGGGGCTGACATTGCGGATGTCACTGTGAACGACGGCAAGCTTGTGTATCTGTCCCGGCAGGGACTCGTAGTCCTGGAGCGGCCCTCCCCGCAATGAGGTCTTGCCCGCCGCTACCGCTGTCGGCCAGGAGCGGCTGATGACCAATGGCCGGTCTCGGGTGGGCTGTTGCCGCATCACTTCACGAGGCAGGCCCGACTTCCGCGCCGCCAGAACATGCTCAAGCAAAAACTCCTTCCTGCGCTTGCCTCTGGCGAACGGCTGCTGGTCTGGTCTGCACTGGTGATCGGCCTGGCGGGGTGTGCATCGGGTACCTGTAGCGACCAGCAGTTGCTGCAGCCCAGCGCGTCGCCCACGGCCGTGTTCTCCGTGGATAGGCAATCGGAGTACGACGCGCTGTTCCTTGAAGGCGGGGCGATCGCGCTCTGGCTTGAACCCTGCCTAGACAGCGACACACGTCGCTTGCTTCCGGGCACCTTGTGCGGCACGGTCATCGTGTCACCGGGAACCCGCTTCGCATTCCTCGATGCGCAGGTGCAGGTCCGCGATGGCGCGGGGGCAACTCTCCGTTCCATCGCCCTGCGGCCCAAGGCATTCAAGATAGGCGTCACCGAAGTCGGCTCTTCCGAACCGGGGCAGGCTTCCTGGCTCGTCAACCGTCCTTACAGGCTGCCTTTCGTGGTGTTCGACGAACCGTACGAGGCGGGCCCTGTGGAGTTGCGCTTGCCGCAGATGGCAGTGAACTCGGTGACCACAGCGTTTCCGCCGATCTCGCTCAGGCCCACGGTAGCGAAGCGTTGCTACCGTGGGCCCTGGTGACCAGTCGGCTGGTTGGTCTGGGGACAGCGAACCTACAGCGCGGACCCTGCCCGATCGTCACAGTGGCAGTGTCCGGGAGCCTTGCCCGGCATCCTGAGCCGGCCGGTGCCAGGATGGCCGGGACCGGCCAGGAGCGGCGGTCGCCAGAAAGCCGCTTTCGAGTAGCCTAGGCGCCCGCTGCACGCTGCCGGTAAACCGAATGGCCCAACACTGCTGCACCAGGATGCAAGATCAGGTCGAGTTCATATGCTCTGACCATCCCGACCTGGATTCATGCCCGGATTCCATCATCTGCTACTCGGACAAGTTTCGGGAGTACGGGCTACGCGTTCACGACGGCGGTTCAGGCTCCGTGGATATCGCCTATTGCCCGTGGTGCGGCTCCGAGTTGCCAGCCTCACTTCGTACGCGATGGTTTGACGAACTGGCGGCTCTCGGCATCGAGGACCCGCTGGCTCAGCCTGTGCCTGAAGCGTTTCTGTCTGGTGCTTGGTGGCGCGCTGCAGGCTGAGGGCTGGTTGCGGCGAGGAGCGACCCCTTGCCAGTGACCGCCGCCGGGGACCAGTGATAAGGTGATCGCTAAAGAAGTGCTTACAACTAGACGGAGCTCCACATAGGCATCCTGAGGAACCTGTTCGGCGCAAAGCGATCCGACCCACCTGATCCGGCGAAGGATGAAGAGGCCGTGGTGCCCGTTCCTATCCCTGCCCTTGTCGCTCTTCTTCTGCGTGCGGAGCAACTGAAGGGCTCTCCGCTCACAGAGAGCGAGGTTTCGCGTATCCGAGACGATGCCGTTTGTATGACGATGACACTAGATATGAAGCGCGCGTTGGAAGAGAAGCGCGGATATCCCGACATCGATCCCGGAGACGCATGGAACCAGTGGCAGGTCGCACGCGTGGAGCTGAACGCGAGTGAGTCCTAACAGGTCCGTTGACACAAACCTGCACCGGGCGCACGCTGCAAAGCGTGCGGGTGATCGTGCACCTCCCGGCGCGCTCCCGGTGCTTGCCGGTCAACTCGAACGTTGATGGATAGCTTTCCGGCAAGCCCATCACGGTAGTCGGATGACCGCTCAGGGTCGATCGTGACCCTTCGAGCCGCAGTGCCCAAAGGTCAGCTTGCGGGCTTTGGCGGGTAAGCACGTCGAAGCGCTGCATCTGTTCGGAACCCCATCGCGCGATGCAGCTCGATGCATATCAAGCCGGCCACCACTGCCCGACGAGGTCTACCAGCAGATGCGCCGAGAAGGCGAAGAAGGCCACCGCCGCGGTGCCCATCACCAGGGACATGGCCAGGGCGAGGCCGTCGCGGTAGATCCAGCCCAGCGCGAGCAGCACCAGGCTTAGGCAGGGCAGCAGGTTGCCCAGGGGCATGGGCAGCAGGATGAGGAAGGCCATGGCGGCGATCCACAGCCGCCAGGCCGGTGCGGTGCGGGGGTGGCGCCAGGCCAGCCAGCGGCGGCGCAGCAGGTTGCCCGCCAGGTCGTACAGGCGTGCCAGCAGCAGCAGGCAGCGGCGGGCGCCCTGGGCGTTCAGGCGCAGTTCATGCACCCGGGCCATCGAGCGGTGCGGTGAGGTGGCGCCCGACCTTGCCGGCCATTGCCAGGCGATGGCCAACATGGCAAAGCTGAGCACCGTGCCCAGGCCCACCAGGGGCAGGCTGCTGAGCACGGCCACCACCAGCAACAGGGCTGGCAAGGTGGCGCGGCCGTGCAGGGCCAGCAGTTCGGCGACACAGATGCCGTCGCCTCGCTCGGCGGCATCACGGAAGGGTTCAGGTCGGATCATGGCAACGGCGGCGAGGTCCGGCAAAACGCCCGGCAAAAGGCCCGACCGTAGCGGCGCCGCCGGGCGGCAACCAGCAGCCTGAAGGTGAGCGTCGATCAGGCTTTCTCGAACATCCGCGGCGGGGTCACCGGATGGCCGGTGCCGGTGCACGCGGCTTGAGCCAGCCGTTCACGTCCAGCCATCGCATGAAGACCGGGAACCAGCCGTTGGCGGTGTTGCCGGGGTAGCCCAGGCCGAAGCCATGCCCACCGTTCTGGTAGAGGTGGAACTCGACGGGCCGCCCCGCCTCGAACCACGACTTGACGACGCCGAACTGGCCGCGGAAGAGAAAGTCGTCGGTCGCGATCACGTTGAACATCGGCGGCGCGTTGGCGGGCACCTGCACCGGGCCCATGCCGCCGTAGATGGGGGCGATGAAGGCCAGCTTGAGCGGCTGGGGGCGAAGCACGGACTGCAGCGTGAGGGCGGCGCCGGCAGAGAAGCCGATCATGCCGAGGCGGTCGGGGTCGATGCCCCATTCCTTGGCGCGGGCCAGGATGAGCGCATGTGCCGCCTGGGCGTCGGCCAACGGCAGGTCCATGGCGGGCAGCGGCGGCGGCGGTTGGCCGTCGCCGGGCGTGCTGCCGGCGGCCGCGAAGCTGCGCGCCATGGCGTCGCGAAAGCCGGCCACGTCTGCCGGCGTGGGCTGAAGCCGGTACTTGAGGACGAAGGCGGCGACACCTTGGTCAGCCAGGGCTCGCGCGACCTTCCAGCCTTCGTTGTTCATGGACAGCCAGCGGAACGCGCCGCCCGGCGCCACGATGACGGCGGCACCGGTCGCACGGCCGGGCGGTGGCAGGACGGGCGTCAGGGTGGCCGTGCTGACGTTGCGCACCATGGGCTGGCCCCACTGGTGGAACCAGCTCTCGGCGGCGGGCTGGCCGTCCACGCCGCCGGTGCCCAGCGGGATGGCGGGCGGCTGCGGCGGCGCGGGGATGGGGCGGATGGTGCCGTCCTGGGCGAAGGCGCCGGTGCAGGCGGTGATTTGATTAAGGACGGCACGACAGAGAGCTTTATGCAGGATGTTGTGGAGGCGAGTAAGGATACCCTGATCCTCGTCGATCTCTGGGCGCCTTGGTGTGGCCCCTGCAAGCAACTCGGTCCGATGATCGAAAAAGTGGTCACTGATGCGAAAGGCGCGGTGAAGCTCGTCAAGATCGATATCGACCAACATCCACAAATTGCCCAGAGCCTTCAGGTGCAATCCATCCCGGCAGTATTCGCATTCAAGGACGGCAGACCGGTCGATGGCTTCATGGGGGCTTTACCGGAAAGCAAAATCAAGGAATTTGTAGAGAAACATG
>JBHIWE010000276.1:0-5414 GCA_041987645.1 Acidovorax sp.
TCAACACCAACCTGCATGCCGCGACACCAGACAACCTGGTCCAGGTCATCCTGAACGGCATACAGACACCCGCCGACGATGCCCTGGGCTACATGCCGGGCTTCAGGGACAGCCTGGACGACCGGCAGATCGCCGATCTGCTCGGCTATCTGCGCACGAGATTTGCACCGGAGGAAAAAGTGTGGCCAGACGATACGACAACCACTATTAGACGGCTGCGTGCCGCGGCGCATGCGGCGCCGTGAGCCGGGCGGGCCCAGCGGCGTCCGGGCAGCGGCGAGGCGCGGCACCGGCCTGCGCCTGACAGCGATCTGACGCCGGAACCGGCAGTGCGCCACCGCGGCGCCCCGGCGCCGGACGGCCATAGCGAATAAGCGGTTTTCTTGAACGACCCTTCCCCAAGGGCCGGCGGGACCGCTTGCGCCAGAGGTTTTCAGGCAGGGCATGCCAGCGCGCCTTGCCGGAACGAGGAATCAACGGGTAGGCGATGAACAACCAAGGAGTTTCCATGTCATCTTCATTTGTTTCGGTGGAAAAAGGCATCCAGACAGCGGGTGTCGGCCGGTTCCAGTACCGGCTCTTCGTGATCTTCGGACTGGTCTGGCTGGCCGATGCCATGCAGGTGCTGTCCATCGGCTTCAGTGCGCCGTCCATTGCCAAGACCTTCGGCAAGACGGTGCCCGAGGCGCTGCAGACCGGCACTTTCTTCTTCATCGGCATGCTGATCGGTGCCTTCGTCTTCGGCCGCCTGGCCGACCGCATCGGCCGCCGGCCTGTGCTGATGATGGCTGTGGTGATTGATGCCTGCGCCGGCGTGGCGTCGGCCTTCGCGCCCGAGTTCGCCTGGCTGCTGGTGCTGCGCTTCATCACCGGCATCGGCGTGGGCGGCACGCTGCCGGTGGACTACACCATGATGGCCGAGTTCCTGCCCAGCGACCGCCGCGGCCGCTGGCTGGTGCTGCTGGAATCGTTCTGGGCCGTCGGCACCATCTTCCTGGCCATCCTTGCCCTGGTGGCCGTGTCCTGGGGCAATGACGCCTGGCGCGTGATCTTCTTCGTGACCGGCATCCCGGCGCTGATCGGCGTGGTGCTGCGTTTCTACATTCCCGAATCGCCGATGTTCCTGAATCGCAACGGCAAGTCCGACCAGGCGCGCCAGGTGCTCGAACGTGTGGCGAAGGTCAACGGCAACTCCGCACAGATCCCGCCGCTGCAGCCCGAGAAGCAGGAGCGCAAGTCGCTGCTCTCGCTCTTCTCTCCCGAGCTGCGCCGCCGCAGCCTGGCGCTGTTCCTGGCCTGGGCGCTGATCTCCATCGCCTACTACGGCGTCTTCGTCTATCTGCCCGTCAAGCTCGGCAGCGAGGGCTTCGCCTTCATGCGCGGCCAGGTCTTCCTGGTAGTGCTGGCGCTGGTGCAGCTGCCCGGCTTCGCGCTTTCGGCCTATGGCGTGGAGCGCTGGGGCCGCAAGCCCACGCTGATCGGCTTCCTGCTGCTCAGCGCCGTCGGCTGCATGCTCTACAGCCTGGGCTCGTCGCCGATGGTGGTCGTCGGCTCCACGCTGCTCATGAGCTTCTCGCTGCTGGGCACCTGGGGCGCGCTCTACGCCTTCACGCCCGAGGTCTATCCCACCGACCTGCGCGCCAGCGGCATGGGCATGGCGGGTGCCGTGGCGCGCTTTGGCGGCCTGTTCGCGCCGGCCATCATTGCGCCCATCATGGCCACGCATTTCACGCTGGCGCTGGCCGTACTGTCCGCGATGCTGGTGGGCGGCGCGCTCTCCATCTGGGCCGTGGACGTGGAATCGCGCAACCGCGCGCTCGACTGATCAAGCCCTGCGTGCTGCGCCAGCGGGTCTTTCTTCAAACAAAGGCGGGTGCGAGCCCGCCAGATCCATGAGGATGCCATCATGAAAGCTATCTCTCGTCGCCAACTGATCAGCCAGCTAGCCGCGCTCGGCTTCGGGTCGCAGCTGCTGGCGGCACAGGCGCAGGGCCTGACGCCCGACGACCGCTCGGCCCTGATCGTGGTCGATGTCCAGAACTGCTTTGTCGATGGCGGAACCCTGCCCGTCAGGGGCGGCGCGGAGGTGGTGCCGGTAATCAACAGGATCAGCCTGGCCTTCGCCAACATCGTGCTGACGCAGGACTGGCATACGAGCCACCATGCCTCCTTCGCCAGCAGCCATCCCGGCAAGCGGCCCTTCGAGACCATCCAGCTGTCCTACGGCACCCAGGTGCTTTGGCCCGACCACTGCATCCAGGGCACGGCCGATGCCGATCTGCGCAAGGACCTGAAGCTTCCCACGGCCCAGGTCATCGTGCGCAAGGGTTTCCAGCAGGACATCGATAGCTATTCCGCCTTCGAGGAGGCCGATCACAAGACCCGCACTGGCTTGGCAGGCTACCTGAAGGACCGCGGCATCGACACCGTCTATGGCACTGGGCTGGCCACGGACTTCTGCGTCGCCTGGACGGCGCTGGATGCCCGCAAGCTGGGCTTCAAGGTGTATGTCATTGAGGACGCCACCCGCGCCATCGACCTCAACGGTTCATTGGCCAAGGCCTGGGAGGCGATGGAGAAGGCGGGCGTGCGACGCATCCAGTCCACCGACCTGGCCGTCTGATACGCCATGGTGGGCCGGGCTGCGTAGAGCTTCGCCATGGGCGCTACCTACAATGGCTGCATGCCAAACAAGACCGATAGCCAGGAAGAGGGTTATGTGTTCTCCGAACAGGTGGGGCACTTGCTTCGCCGCGTCTATCAGCGGCATACGGCGTTGTTCCAGGAGTACATCCCGGACTCCCAACTGACGGCAGCGCAGTTCGTGGTGCTGTGCTCGCTGCACGACCAGGGCAGCAGCTCCCTGGCAGAGGTGGTCAAGGCGACGGTGATCGATCAGGCCACCATCCGGGGCGTGGTCGATCGGCTCAAACAGCGCGGCCTTATCAGCGTGGACCACGACCGTGTGGATCGGCGCAAAGTGGTGATCGAGCTGACCAGCGAGGGGCGCCATCTCGTGCGCAAGATGCAGCCGTTCGCCCGCAAGATCACCCAGAGCACCTACGGTCGGCTCAACCCTGCCGAGCGCCTGGCGCTCGATTTCCTGCTGCGCAAGATGCTGGAGAGCGACGAGGGCGAATGAGCGGGCCCGCGCAGTGAATGGTCACCACATGCGCCGCAGCGTGTTGTCGCGGCGCATGAACGCGTGCCAGAGCGCTGCTGCGATGTGCAGGCCGATCACCCAGTAGAAGGCCGTGCCCATCCATTCATGGGCCTCTTCCAGCGCGCCGGACCATTCCTTGTTGACCCATTCGATGGGCCAGGGAATGACGGCCTCGGTGAAGGGCAGGGCGATGCCGCGCCCGCCCAGCAGGCGGCAGGCCATGCCCAGCAGCGGCTGCGCGAAGAGGAAGCCATAGAGCAGCGCGTGGCCGATCTGGGAGCCGATGCGCATCGGGTCGGAGACCGGCGGCGTGATGGGCGGCTTCGGCGAGTGCCAGCGCGCCAGCAGGCGCGGTGCCACCAGCAGCAGCACCAGCATGCCCAGCAGGAAGTGCGATTCCAGCATCAGCAGGCGCGGCTCGCTGCCCCGCTCGAACGCGCCGCGCAGGTTGATGGTGGCGTAGGCCAGCGCGACGAGCGCGAACATGGACCAGTGCAGCGTGCGTAGCGTGGCCGAGTATTTGTTGTTGGAGTGGGCAGGCATCGGGGGGCTCCTGTGGCGTGGCGGCGGGCAGGGGGACGGGCCCGCCGCTGGAGCACGCGAGTTTGCCATTTCTCGCGCACCACCTCTTTGCGCTGCGTCAGGCGATGGCGCCTCCGGGTCAGAAGAAGTACGTCAGTCCCAGGCTGAAGTTGCGCGGCATCGAGGGCGAGATCACGTTGGCGTTGATCGCGCCATCGTAGTAGGCCCGGTCGAACACGTTCTTGACGCCGGCCGTGATGCGGTAGTTGGAGCCGGTGTAGCCCACCGAGAGATCCACCACGGTGTAGGCGGGCAGGTTGAAGGAATAGCTGGTGCGCTGCTCGCTCACGTAGCGTCCGCCAGCGCCCAGCGTGACCTGCGGCATTTGCGGCAGCTTGTAGGTGGCCCAGAGCGCCAGCGTGTGGCGCGGCGTGGGCAGCGCCGGCCGGCCCACCAGGGTGAGGTCGGTGTCCTGCGTGACTTTGGCGTCCATGTAGGTGTAGGAGCCCGTGAGTTTCAGGTTGTGCCGAAGGTCAGCGCCCACTTCCAGTTCCAACCCGCGCGAGCGCTGCTCGCCGGTGGCGATCTTGAAGCCGCTGTTGACGGGGTCGTTCACGGTCACGTTGCGGCGACGGAGATCGAAGAGCGCGAGCGAGCCCGTCACGCCATGTTCGAGTGCCTCGTACTTCAGGCCGGTTTCCCACTGCTTGCCGGTTTCGGGGGCGAACGGCCTGCCGTCCGCCGTGGTTCCGTCCACGGGCAGAAAGGATTCGCCGTAGCTCACGTAGGCCGCCCAGCCGGGCTTGAATTCATGCACCAGGCCGGCCGAGAGCGTGGTGGCGGCGTCCCGCTGCACGGTTCGCTGCTGCGCCACGTGGTCGTCTATCCGGTTTCTGGACCAGTCGCGGCGCAGGCCCACCAGCGCGGTCCATTGCGGGGCGAACTTGATCTGGTCCTGCGCGTAGAGGCCCGCCACGGTGAGCCGCTCGGGTGCATCGTTGGAGTAGCCCGTGGGGCAGGTGGCCGTCATGCCATAGACGGGGTTGAACAGGTCCAGCGCGCCGATGCGGCAGTTGCGGCGGCCCAGCCAGGTCTTGCCGGTGCGAGCGTCCAGGCCCGTCACCAGCCGGTGCTGCACGCCCAGCGCGGCGAACTGGGCCAGCAGCGAGGTGTCGGTGGCCAGCATGTCGTCGTCCATGTACTGGCGCGTGGCGGTGCGGTTCTGCAGGCGCTGGTTGGCCTGCAGCGCGGCGTTGGCGACCAGATTGCCGGTGCCGCTCTCGGTTTCGTAGCGCAGGTTCTGGCGCAGCGTGAGCGCGGGCGAGAACCGGTGCTCCAGCGCATAGCCCAGCGATTTGGTCTCGATGTCGTAGCCGCCGAAGCCCGGGTCGCCCGTGAAGAGCGTGGTCCGCACCGCGCCGTTGCGGTTGGGCAGCACGGTGCCGTAGGGCGTCACGCCTTGCTGGCGCAGCCAGTTGCTCTGGCTGTAGGTGGCGAACAGCACCAGGTCAGTCTGCGGCCCCAGGTCGAGCGACAGTGACGGCGCGATCCAGCGGTCGCGGCGATAGACGAAGTCGGTCGGATCGTCGCTGTTGGACACTTGGGCGTTGATGCGGAACGCGGCCTTGCCCGATTCGTTGAGCGGGCGATTCAGGTCGGCCTGCAGCGTGCGCAGGCCGTAGCTGCCCACTTCCACGCCCACTTCGCTCAAGGCGTCGCGCTTGGGGCG
>JBHIWE010000277.1:0-5413 GCA_041987645.1 Acidovorax sp.
ACCCATCACCGACAACGCCGGCGGCATTGCCGAGATGGCCGAGCTGCCCGCGGCCGTGCGGGACGTAACCGATCCGCTGGACGCCGTGGGCAACACCACCAAGGCCGTCACCAAGGGCTATGCCATCGGCTCGGCGGGCCTGGCGGCCCTGGTGCTGTTTGCCGACTACACCCATGCGCTGGAAGCGCGTGGCGCGCACATCAACTTCGACCTGTCCGACCACAAGGTGATCCTCGGCCTCTTCATCGGCGGCCTGATTCCCTATCTGTTCGGTGCCATGGCGATGGAGGCGGTGGGCCGCGCGGCCGGCGCGGTGGTGGTGGAGGTGCGCAAGCAGTTCGCCGACGGCGCCATCATGGCCGGCCAACGCAAGCCCGACTACAGCGCGGCGGTGGACATGCTCACGACGGCCGCCATCAAGGAAATGATCGTGCCCTCGCTGCTGCCGGTGGCCGCGCCCATCATCGTGGGCCTGGTGCTCGGCCCGGCGGCGCTGGGCGGCCTGCTGATGGGCACCATCGTGACCGGCTTGTTCGTCGGCATCAGCATGTGCACCGGCGGCGGCGCCTGGGACAACGCCAAGAAGCTCATCGAAGAAGGCTTCAAGGACGACAAGGGCGTGCTGCACAAGAAGGGCAGCGAGGCACACAAGGCCGCCGTCACCGGCGACACCGTGGGCGACCCCTACAAGGACACCGCGGGCCCGGCCGTGAACCCGCTGATCAAGATCATCAACATCGTGGCGCTGCTGATCGTGCCGCTGCTGCCGTTGCCGGCGGGCAGCCACGCGCCGGCGCCCTCGCCCACCCAGGCCAGCACCACGGCCGAACCGGCGCCCGCAGCCAGCATGGCCGAACTGCCGGCATCCGGCGCCTCTCAGTAAGTGCGCCTAAGTTAAGCGCGGGTAAATCCGCGCTCAAAACGGCCTGGGGACGGTCAATTCCCGGGCCGTTTCTGCGTCTGGCGCAGGCAGAATCGCGGCTCATGGCGAGCATGGCAATCACGAGGCACGACCTCACACGGCGACGCGAGCAGCTGCAGGACCTGCAGCGCTATCTGGCCGTGCTCGAGGCCGACCATGACGGCGCCCGCGCCAAGCTGCTGGGTTTTCGTCAGCGCTACCTGGAGGCTCTGGGCCCGCTGATGCGTGAGCTCGACGAGCTCGAAGCTCAATTGCACCAGGCCACGGCCGTGCTGTCCGACACCCTGAAGCGCCAGGGGGTGGAAGTACCGGTGCCCAGCGCCCCGCGTTGCAAGGCCTGGCCCGAGGTGCCGCCCCTGCCCGAGGCCACCCCGCTGCCGCCCGAGCCGACCGGGCCGACGGCCGACCTGCCGCCGCCCAGCCTCAAGACACTGTACCGGCGCGCCGCCATGCGCTTTCACCCCGACCTGGCCCCCTCCGGCCCCGAACGCGAGGTCTGCGAGCAACGGATGATGGTGGTGAACGAGGCCTACGCCAACGGCGACCGCAGCCAACTGGAAAAGCTGCTGCTGGCCGCGGGCGAACTGCCCGAAAAGGTCATCGGCGGCCCGGCCGACGCGGTGCGCGCCTGGCTCGGCCTGTGCGAGCACATGGTGCAAGGCCGCATTCGCATCGTGCAGGCGCAGATGCTGCTGCTGCAGTCCCTGCAGATGCACGAACTGCGCATCGCCGTCGAACGCGCCGAAGCCGGCGGCATGCGCCCGCTGGACATCATGGCCGCCCGGCTGCGCGCCCAGATAGCAGAACGCCGCCAAGAGCTCTACATCGGCGAGCGCGTGGGCGGCGATGCGAGGCTGGCGGCGGATTTCTTGCGCAAGCGGTATCAGCGCCTGGCTTGATGCCGGCTCACGCCTTCAGCACGACTGCTCGCCATTCGTGACTTCCGGATCACTGCTCGGGTACAGGCAGCACACCTCGCCACGGTCCGAGAAGATCAGCACGACGCCCTTCTTGACCGTGTTGTCACTGGGAAGACCCACACTGACGACACCGTTCGTGGCGGCGCAAAAGTTGTGATCCGTCATCACCGGCGCATGGCCGATCGTCTTGTAGGTCGCGCCCAAGAGTGCCAACTCGGAGCCCGCACCTTCAGCAATGTCGCAGGCTGTCGTGCCGGGCGGCACCACAAGCAACTTGCTGTCATAGGGCTGCGTGCATTCCGGGTCCGTAAAGTAGCTGCAGCTGGCAAATTGGCCGGCGGCTTGCGCCTTGACATAGTAGGTCGTGGTCATGGGGTCGAAACGTTGCGAGTGAGGACGATACGAAAGCTAACAGCTGAAACCAGCTGAATCGCACCGTTAGACACCGGAAGCAGCCGCTTCGCGGGAATTCGGCACAGCCTTCTGATCGGGAAGGTCACCGCAGGCCCCTGCGGCCTGTCGCATCTCGACCACCAATGGGTCCACTTGGACACGGGGGGCCATCAGCGCCAGGTCCGCTCGAGCCCACTCGCACCGCTGCCCATCAATCGACGTGCCGCGGGCCGCGCCGCGCAGCACCAGTTCATCGATCCGGGCCAGGGCGCGCACGAGGCGAAGCTCCTCGGGGCGCTGCCCCACCGCCTCACGCAAGCGCTCCCGCACCTGCTGCAATTGCAAGGCAGCTGCAGGTCGCCCTTGATGCGTTGCCGCCACAAGGCTCAATCTCGCCCAACGAGCGCGGTCAGGCAGGCGCCGCACCAGCGCCGCGGAGCCGCCGGCACTTTCCAACTCGCTGAGCTGCTGGCCCAATGCCGCCAGTTCCTCTCGCCAAGCCGCAGGATCCACAGTGGCTGCCTCCAGCGCCATCAATCGGGTGATGAGCGCCTCGCTGGCCCAGGCGCGGTTGGAAGCATCCCGGGCCACCAGCTCAGAGAAACGGGCCTGCGCCACTTGCATCGCCCGCACGGCCTCCGCGGACCGCCCCAGCATGGTCAGCGTCTCGCCGAGCCACCGGTTCAAGATCGCTTCGCGGTTGGCCGAGGGCGCATCTCCAGGCTGGGCACGTCGCAGCGGCGCCAACACCTCAAGTGCCTCCTGGAAGGTCCGCAGCGCAGCGGGTAGCTCGCCGCGCCACAGCTGGACCTGCCCTAGCCAGCTCAGGCTGCCTGCCAGATCGGAGAGCGCCCGATCTCGCTTGTCGTCGGCCAATTGCTCCATGCCGCGTCGCTTGAGCCGGACAGATTCCTCGAAGGCCTGAGCAGCGTCGCTCAGGCTGCCCGCCTCCAGCGCCAAGGCCCCAAGGTTGGTTTGCGCATAGGACAACTCCAGGAGGGCTTCTCTATCTTCCGGCGCCGCACTCAGCCAGGCTCGGCTCACGGCTCGATAGTCCTCCCACGCCGCTTTGGCTGCCGGCCGGTTGCGTTGCAATTGGTAGACCTGTCCGACCCAGAACGCGGCAGCTCCTTGCGCCTTGCGCCAAGCAGCCGTCAGGTCGGCACCCGGGGGATCTCCCGCCAGCAGCGTGCGCGCGGCCGTCAGCGGCTGCAGCGCGGACTCCAACTCGCGACGGTTCACGCGCACCTCGCCAATCACAGTCAAGGCCTTCGCTCGGTTGAGTCGCTCGACGGGCTGAGTCGGTGCCTGTGCCGCCAGGTGTTCCAAGGCCCGGCCGCCAATGCTGTCGAGCAAATCCAGCTTGCCGATGGGGCGCAGCTTGTCGGAGAAGTCACCCAGCATGTAGGAGAGCAATTCGTCGGACTGCAGGCGCCGCTGCTCAGCCCGCGCCTCGGCCGCTTCGGCGCGCCGCGCCTGCACCACGCTCACCCCCGTCAGCACCAGCAGCGTCACGACCGCCAGGCTCGACGCCGCCACCGCCAGCCGATGGCGCCGCACGAAGAGGCCGAGCACATACCAGCGGCTGTCCGGCCTCGCACTGATGGGCTCTTGCGCCAACCAGCACTGCAGGTCATCCGCCATCGCCTGCGCATTGGCGTAGCGCTCCGCCGGCAGCTTCTTGAGCGCCTTGGCGACGATGGTGTCCAGATCGCCCCGCAGCGCACGCGCTTCACGGGCAATGGCTGCATCGCTGCTCTGCGTCGCCGCCTCGGACAGCCGTCGCGGCACCTGCTCCACCACGGCCTTGAGCAGGTCCAGACGTGTCTGCGTGTCCGCCGCCGTCGGGTGGCCACCGCCGAGCAGCTGGTACAGCAGCACGCCCAGGGCATAGACGTCGGTGGCCGTGGTCACTTCGGTCTGCTGCACCTGCTCGGGCGCGGCGTACTGGGGCGTGTAGGCGTGGCCGGCGAGCTGGGTCAGCTCGGTGCTGGCCGCGGCCTCGCCCGCGTCGTCCAGCAGCTTGGCGATGCCGAAGTCCAGCAGCTTCACCTCGCCCTCGGGCGTGACGAGGATGTTGCTGGGCTTGAGGTCGCGGTGCAGGATCAGCCGCGCATGCGCATGGCCCACGGCGGCGAGCACGTCCAGAAAGAGGCGCACCCGGGCCTCGATGCCCAGGGCCTTCTCACGGCAGTAGACGTCGATGGGCTGGCCGTCGACAAACTCCAGCACCAGGTAGGGCTGGCCTTCGGCCACGCCGGCATCCAGCAGCCGGGCAATATGCGGGTGGGCCAGGCGGGCCAGGATCTGGCCTTCGCGGGCAAAGCGCCCGGCGCCGCCGGCTGACAGCAAGCCGCTGCGCAGGAACTTGACCGCCACGCGGCCGTCGAAGCGCCCATCAGCGCGCACGGCCGTCCAGACGCTGCCCATGCCGCCCTGGCCGAGCACCTTCTCCAGCCGGTAGGGCCCCAAGGTCATGCCCTCGCCGATGGCCTCCTGGGTGTCCAGGGCCAGGGTTTCAGCCACGGGGCGCTCCAGGAAGCCCTGGTCGCTCAGGGCTTCGTCCTTGGCGAGCAGCGCGCGAAGCTCGTCGGCGAGATCGGCATCCTGGCTGGCCAGGGCCTGCAGCCGGGCATCGCGCCCAGGGGCATCCAGGTCCAGCAGTTCATCGAGCAGGGGGCTGAGCACCTGCCAGCGTTTCTGCGCGGGGCCGCTCATTCGCTGAGGCTCATGGCAAGAAAGAGCTTGGCCTTTTGCCAGTCGCGCTGCACCGTGCGTTCGGTGACGCCCAGGGCCTGGGCGATCTCGTGCTCCAGCAGGCCGCCGAAGTAGCGCATCTCCACCACGCGGGCCAGGCGCTCGTCCAGGGCGGCCAGTTCCTCCAGGGCCTCGTGCACGCGCAAGACCTGGTCCTCGCCCTGGGCGGGCAGCTCGGCCACGGCGGTGTTGAAGGTGACCTGCTCCAGATCGCCGCCGCGGCGCTGCGCCTGGCGGGCACGGATCTGGTCGATCACGATGCTGTGCATCACCTTGGCCGCGTAAGCCAGAAAGCGGCCGCGGTCGGCAAAGTCCAGCTCGCCGGCCTGGTGCAGGCGCAGCCAGGATTCGTGCACCAGGGCCGTGGGGTTCAGCGCCGTGGGCTCGCCCGCCTGGTGCAGGCGCTGGCGGGCCAGGCGGC
>JBHIWE010000278.1:0-5410 GCA_041987645.1 Acidovorax sp.
CCCCCAGACGACCGCCGCGTCCGGCTTCGGCGTCGCCTCGATCTGCAGCACGTCGACGCCCTCCTGTACCGCGACGGACAGGACCTTGTGCGTGTAGTCATCAAGGATGCTGCTCTGCTTGACCAGGTCATCGTTGGTGAAGTCCGAACCCATCCAGGGCTGCAGCATCATCGACGGCGGAATCTTCACGATGCGCTCGACGTTGGGCAGGTAGTTCCACATCTCCCCGCCGATGCGCAGCGAGCCGATGCCGGCCTCCTTGGCCGGCGAGACGATGCGCACGAACGAGCGCTTGGGCCGCTCCATCCAGACCTTCAAGCCCAGCGTGCGCTGCCAGCGCGGCGTGGTGATCGTCATCTCGTAGTCGCCCCGCACCGTGCTGCCCCACAGCAGCTTCTCGACACGGTCGAGGATCTCGCGGCCCTCGGAGACCTGAGCCCGGGCGCTGGCCGGACAGAGGACAACAGCGACTGCCGCTGCGCCCTGGCGCAGCAACGCCCGGCGCGTTTCGACGCCGCCATTCATGGCGCCTGCAGCGACACCGCCGCCACCCGCAGTTGACCCGGCGCCGCAGCTGCGCTCGCCATCACCTGGTCGAGCATGGCGCGGTCGACGACCTCCTTCTCGAGCAGCAGCTGTGCCAAGGCATCGAGCGCCGGCCGCTGCGCGGTGAGTGTCTCGGTCACGCGCTGGCGTGACTCGTCGAGCAGGCGGCGCACCTCGGTGTCGATCTGCTCCGCCGTGCGCTCGCTGAAATTGCGCGGCTCGGGCAGCGTCGGTCCGTTGAGGAAGAGCGGGGCGGGTCGCGAGTCGAAGGTGGCCAGGCCGAGCGTCTCGCTCATGCCGTAGTGCGTCACCATGTGGCGCGCCATGTCGGTGGCCCGCTGGAGGTCGTTCTCGGCGCCGGTCGACACGTCGTCGAAGACCAGCATTTCGGCGACCCGGCCGCCCAGCAGCACATCGATGCGGTCGAGCAGCTCGCTCTGGCGCATGAGGTAGCGGTCCTCGGTGGGCGACTGCTGCGTGTAGCCGAGCGCCGCGATGCCGCGCGGAATGATGGAAACCTTGGACACGCGATCGGTGTTGCGCCGCATCTCGGCGACGACGGCATGCCCGGCTTCGTGGAAGGCGACGAACCTGCGCTCCATCGGGTTCATCACGCGGTTCTTCTTCTCCAGACCGGCAACGATGCGGTCGAGCGCCTCGTCGAAGTCCTTCATCTCCACAGCGGGCTTGTCGCGCTTGGCGGCGCGCAGCGTCGCCTCGTTGACCAGGTTGGCGAGGTCGGCGCCGGCGAATCCCGGCGTGCGAGCGGCGATGGCCGCGAGGTCGATGTCGGGCGCGAGCGTCACGTGCTTGACATGCACCTCGAGGATCTGCCGGCGCCCGTTCAGATCTGGCCGGTCGATCGCGACATGGCGGTCGAAGCGACCCGGCCGCAGCAACGCCGGATCGAGGATCTCGGGCCGGTTCGTCGCGGCCATGATGATGACGCCGCGATTGGTGTCGAAGCCATCCATCTCGACCAGCAACTGGTTTAGCGTTTGCTCGTGCTCTTCATGGCCGCCGCTCAGTCCGACGCCGCGGGCCTTGCCCAATGCGTCGAGTTCGTCGATGAAGACGATGCACGGGGCTTTCGCCGCGGCCTGCTCGAACAGGTCCCGCACGCGAGCGGCGCCGACGCCGACGAACATCTCCACGAACTCGGAGCCGCTGAGCGACAGGAACGGCACGCCGGCCTCTCCCGCGACGGCCTTGGCCAGCAGCGTCTTGCCGGTGCCCGGCGCGCCGACGATCAGGACGCCCTTGGGGATCTTGCCGCCGAGCCGCTTGTAGCGATCGGGGCTCTTCAGGAACTCGACGACCTCCATCAGTTCCTCGCGCGCCTCGTCGATGCCGGCGACGTCCTTGAAGGTCACGCCGGTCTCGGTCTGTATATAGACCTTGGCCTTGCTCTTGCCGATCTCCAGCATGCCCCCATGGCCCATCCCACCGCCCATGCGCTTCATCAGGAACCACCAGATACCGAAGAAGACCAGCGCCGGTGCCACCCAGGAGATCAGCGTCCCCAGCCACTTGCTCTCGCGCACCGAGCCATAGCGAACCTTGGCGGCGTCGAGCTGGGCGATCAGACCGGGATCCTCGATCAGCACGGTGGCGAAACCGTGCTCGCCACCGGAGCGCTTGAGCGCCTCGAGCTTTTCCTTGGGAAGGATCTGTTCGAGCCCCTCGATGCGCAGCTTGCCGGTGGCCACGCCGTCGGCGATGAGCACCTCATCGAGCTTGCCTGCGGCGAGCGCCTGCTTGAACTCGCTGTAGGCCAGCGTCTGGGTGTGGCGTGGTGCCGAGAACTCCTGCAGCAGGATCAGGCCGACCAGCGCTGCCAACAGGTACCACAACGAAAACACCTGCTTCCTGTCCATCGTCATACTCCGCTCCTCGGATTGCCTCAGCACGCGCAGGGCATGTTCATGCGGGTCCGCGACCCAGATCTCCTTGCCGGATGCGAGCCGCTCGCGGCCTATCGCGCATCACTTCGTCAGTGCAGCAGCGTCTTCAAGCTGGCAATCGCGGCTTCCGGATCCGTGATGCCGTGATAGATGGGAGGAATCTCGTTGTCCATGCCTAACAGGCCATAGACGGCGTGCATGGCGCCGCGCACCGAGTACTCGACGGTGAAAACGACGTCCTCGGGAATCTCCACGTACTGCCCCAGCAGCGCAAAATTGGTGGATCCCGCAGGAATCACGGGCGGGCGATCGCCTGCCTCGCGGCGTTCGAACTCGCTGGTGATGTAGGGCATCATCACCGGAATCACGGTGGTGGTGCTCAGCACTTCCTCGAGGATGTCTTCGAACTTCAGGTGATGGATCAGCTCGGTGAGAATTTCCCGTCCCGATGCCTGCGCCATCGTCTTGTCGATGTAGTCGCCCTTGTTGTCCACGAACAGGCCGTAGCCCCAGATCGTGTAGACGTCTTCGGGCTGACCCGCGAAGTGCGGCGGGTGCGGCACGACGATCGACATCAGCCAGTTGGAGTCCTTGAAGGTCATCAGCCCGCCAGTGCCGGGCGCGTTGCCGGTCAGCTCCTGGATGCGCCGAATCAGCGTGGGTGTGCGAAGCGTCAGCGTGAACGACTCCCACTTGCTTGAATCGACGTTGCCGCAGAAGGCGTTGGGCCGGCCCAGTCCCGGCGCCTTGCGGGCCATGGTTTCCCAAAGCGTCCAGGCGCCATCACGCTTGTCCCGCACCAACTCCGGCGCATGCGTATCGTCGCCGTACGTCGCGTCGGCGGTCATGGACCCGATGGTGATCAACGCGAGGTCGTCCGGGTCAAGGCGATAGATGGCTTCGCGCCCGTCGCGCAGCACATGCAAGGATTCGATCCTGCGCTGCTGTCCTTGCTCGACGAAGTCCACATCCACGACCTTGGTACCGGTCTCGAAGATCACGCCCCGCTCCGCCAGCCAGCGCTCCAGCGGGCGAACGATGGCGTCGTACTGATTCAGCGGCGTGCGGCGGACGCCGGCCAGCGTGTGGATGCGAGGAAATTCCTGCAGAAACCGCAGCATGTAGCGCCTGAGTTCCACCGCGCTGTGCCAGTTCTGGAATGCGAACGTCGTCCGCCACATCGCCCAGAAGTTGGTCTCGAAGAAGTGGGGCGAGAAGCAGTCCTCGATGCGCCGCGTGTGCAGCGAGCGCTCGGGTGTCACCAGCAGACGCGTGATCTCCAGCCGGTCCTGGAGATTGAAGCCCAGATCGCTGGCGTCGAGGATGCGCCGGTCACGTCCAATCAGCCGGGCCTTGGCGTCGGATCGCCAGTCGCGGTTGAAGGCCCACGCCTGCGACTTGACGGAGACCGCCGGGTCATCCAGCGATGGAATGCTGTCGAGCAGGTTCCACAGGCACACATAGGTCTCCTCGGTGAGCATCCGCCCCCCGCGGGACACATAGCCGCCTTGAGCGCTTCCCGAACCGTCGAGGGCGCCGCCGGTCACCGGGAGCTCTTCGATGATGCGGATGTTCGACCCGGCAAATCCGGCGTCTCGTATGAGGATCGCCGCGGCGCTCAGCGCGCCGATGCCGCCTCCGACCAGGAGGGCTTTGCGACTTTCATTGGATTTCATGTGGGTGATTTCCGAACTCGTGATTGGGTGAAGGCGAAAGGGTCGGCAGGGAGCAAAAGGACGCGAACCGGCTCGCTCAGTGAAACACCATGCCCTCGACATGGAACCCACCATCAACGTGAACAACTTCGCCCGTGATCGCCGAGGCATACGAACTTGCCAGCATCAGCGCGACGCGGCCGACTTCGCAGCCGTCGATGGTGCGGCGTTGCGGTGAGCGCTGCGCCGCAGCATCCAGCAGCTCTTCGAAATGGGTGATGCCCGAGGCCGCACGCGTTCGCACAGGGCCTGCGGAGATGGCATTGACCCGGATGTGGGAACGTCCCAGTTCATGCGCGAGGTAGCGCACCGAGGCCTCGAGTGCGGCCTTCACCGGACCCATGACGTTGTAGTGCTCGACGACCTTCTCGGCGCCGTAGAAGCTGACTGTCGTGAGGCTGCCGCCGTCCCTCATCCACGGCTCGGCAAGATGCGCCATCCTGATGAGCGAGTGACAGGAGACCTGCATCGCTTCGGAAAATCCTGCTGCCGAGCAGTCGGTGAGGCGGCCCTGCAGATCTTCCTTGGGGGCTGACGCGATGGAGTGGAAGACGAAATCCAGCCGCCCCCAGGTCTTGCCCAGCGCCTCGAACACAGCCTCCAGCTCGCCCGCCTTCAGCACATTGCACGGCAAGAGCATGGCTTGCACCTGCTGCGCCAGCGGTTCGACGTGAGGCTTGGCCTTGTCGCTGTAATAGGTCAGCGCCAGATCGGCGCCGGCTGCTCGAAAGTGCTGGGCAGCGGACCAGGCCAGGCTGTCTGCATTCGCGACGCCGACCACGAGGCCCTTCTTTCCGGACAGGTCGATGGCTTCCATGGACTGTCTCAGCGCTACTCGGCGCCCCGCCCGTCGCCCGAGCCGTCTCCGGCCCGTATCAGGAGATACAGCAACGCAACGCATCCGCCGAGCAGTAGGGCGTGCCACCCGAAGCCCCAGGCATGTGCTCGGTGCTCGGCCAGCATCAATGCAAGCGCGACGGCAGCGAAGATCCAGAACGCGACGAGGGCCAGCGCCCTTCCGGCTTGGGGTCGCGGTGACTTGTCGATAAGCATTGAGCTTCTCCTTAGCGCTCGGTGCGATGGGAGGACCACGCCGAGAACGTGAACTCGATGTCCTGCGCTGCCCTTGGCAGTCGCACCCATGCCTTGAACCGGTAGGGGCCTTCCTTTGCGACGCCGAAGACCTGCCCGTAGCTCGCCTGTTCGTTGACCCTCATGGGAACGAGGTACTTCGGCGCTTCGTCG
>JBHIWE010000279.1:0-5399 GCA_041987645.1 Acidovorax sp.
CCATGTCGTCGCCATCCCCGGCACCGGCAAGATCGCGCATCTCGAGGAAAACATCGCGCGCTGGGACTGGGACATTCCCGCCGCTGTGGCGGCCGAAGTGGACGCGCTGATCAACCAGCAGACGGTGACCGGCCCGCGCTACAACCCGCAGGGCACGGGCGAGGTGGATACCGAGTCGTTCTGAGCGGGTGCGGCTCCCGGCTCAGTCGAGCGGCCGTGCGCTGCGCGCCGCTTTCTGATTTGCTATCGACTGCATAGCGCTGTGCGCAGGTGCATCAACCGCTGCAGGGCAAAAAGGCCTTGGAACAGCCGCTTAGGAATGGCGCGTGGGCCGCACCCTCCGCCCACCCGTCCACCCGTCCACCCGTCCACCCGTCCACCCGTCCATCCATCCATCCATCCATCCATCCGCGCGCTTGCCCGCGGTCACAGCATGGGCCGCAATTCCCGCGCCGCATCCTGCAGCAGCGGCAGCAGATCGCGCTTGAGGCGCTCGGGCGAGAGCCGGTCCGGCGCGGTGACCACGTTGAGGGCGGCCACGGCGTGGCCCTGCAGGTCGCGCAGCGGCACGGCCAGGGCCAGCACGCCCAGCTCGTGCTCTTCGCTGGCGATGCAGCAATCCTCCGCGCGGGCCTGGTCGATGGCGGCGCGCAGCGCGGGCGCATCGGTGCGGGTGTAGGCCGTCAGGCGCGGCAGGGGGTGGCTGCGCAGCCAGTCGCGCACGGCGCTCTTGGTGCGGGTGGCCAGCAGCATGCGGCCGGTGGAGGTGGCGTGCGCGGGCAGGCGGCTGCCCAGGTGCAGGCCATAGGCCAGCACGCGGTCGGCCGCGCCCTGGGCGCTGCTGTAGTGGCCGGTGCCGCGCACGGCGTCGCCCTGGGCGCTGCTGTAGTGGCCGGTGCCGCGCACGGCGTCGCCCTGCGGCGTGGCGGCGCTGCGCGCCACGATGACCACCTCGCGCCCTTCCAGCACCACGGCGGAAAAGGGCAGCTGCGTCTGCGCGGCCAGCCGGTTGAGCGTGGGCTGCACCACGCGCGGCAGCCGCGCCGAAGCGAGGTAGCTGCCCGCCAGCCGCAGCACCTTGGGCGCGAGCCAGAAGTACTGCCCGTCGCTTTCCAGGTAGCCCAGGTACGCCAGCGTGAGCAGATGGCGCCGCGCCGCCGCGCGCGTGAGGCCGGCGCGCTCGGCCGCGAGCGTGGCGTTGAGGCGCTGGCGTTCGGTGTCGAAGCTCTCCAGCACCGCCAGGCCCTTGGCCATGCCGGCGATGAAGTCGGCATGGGCGATGCCGGCGGGTGCGGCGGCGGCTGCCGTGGTGGCCGTCTTCCTGCGGGTGGCGGCCGGGTTTGCGGTGCGTGTTGCCATGGTGGGTGCCTGCTGCAGCCGGATGCTGTGTGCGTGGGAGGTGGGCCGATGCGCCTGTGGATAAGTCGCACGGATTTCTCTGCGCGATCATCGCATCGTTTGCGCGGTGATCGCGCAAGGCTTGAGGGCCGGCCCTGGCGGTGTCGGAGCGGCGCTTCTACGCTGCAGGCAACGGTGGCGCTCTGATGCACATCAACCACCGTTCCTTCCACACAGCAGACCGCCGCACGCCGGCGGCAGGAGACAAAGCACCATGACCGCCAGCACGACGAACACCGTCCCCATCCCCGCATCCACCCAGGTCGCCATCATCGGCGCGGGCCCCTCGGGCCTGCTGCTGGGCCAGTTGCTGCACAAGGCCGGCATCGACGCGGTCATCATCGAACGCCAGTCGCCCGACTATGTGTTGGGCCGCATCCGCGCCGGCGTGCTGGAGCAGGTGACCATCGACCTGCTGGATGAAGCCGGCGTGGGCGCGCGCATGCACCAGGAAGGGCTGGTGCATGGCGGTTTCGATCTGCTGCTGGACGGCCAGCGCCACCGCATCGACCTGGATGCGCTCACGGGCGGCAAGCATGTGATGGTCTATGGCCAGACCGAGGTCACGCGCGACCTGATGCAGGCCCGCGCCGCCGCCGGCCTGCCCACCGTGTACAGCGCCGCCGACGTGCAGGTGCATGGCTTCGACACCGCCCGCCCCCACGTCACCTTCGAGAAGGACGGCACCACGCACACGCTGCAGTGCGACTTCATCGCGGGCTGTGACGGCTTCCATGGCGTGTGCCGCGCCAGCGTGCCGCAGGGCGCGCTGCGCAACTACGAAAAGGTCTATCCGTTCGGCTGGCTGGGCCTGCTCTCGGACACCCCGCCCGTGCACCACGAACTGATCTACGCGAACACGCCGCGCGGCTTCGCGCTGTGCTCGCAGCGCAGCGCCACACGCAGCCGCTACTACCTGCAGGTGCCGCTGACCGACAAGGTTGAAGCCTGGAGCGACGAGGCCTTCTGGAACGAGCTGCGCCTGCGCCTGGACCCGGAAGCCCGCGAGCAGCTGGTGACCGGCCCCAGCCTGGAAAAGAGCATCGCGCCGCTGCGCAGCTTCGTCACCGAGCCGCTGCGCTTCGGCCGCATGTTCCTGGCCGGCGACGCCGGCCACATCGTGCCGCCCACGGGCGCCAAGGGGCTGAACCTGGCGGCGACGGACGTGAAGTACCTCTCCTCCGCGCTGATCGAGTTCTATGCCGAGCGCAGCGAGGCCGGCATCGACGACTATTCGGCGCGGTGCTTGAAGCGCATCTGGCGCGCCGAGCGCTTCTCGTGGTGGTTCACGCAGCTGATGCACAACTTCCCCGGCGATGACGCGGCCATCGCCGCGAAATTCCAGGCGGCCGAGATCGACTACCTGCTGCATTCCGAGGCGGGCTCGCGCACCATCGCCGAGAACTACGTGGGCCTGCCGCTGGACTTCGGCGGCTGACCGGCCACGGGCGGCGCACGGCCTTCGCCGAAAGACCTTGCGCCGTTCAGGCCCGCAGCGAAGGTGCGGCGCGGGCCTTCAGCTATTTTTTCGATAGCAATTGCAGGCCGGCGCCAATGCCGGTATGGTGCCTTCGCATGAACGCACCAACACCCTCCCCTGCCGATGCGCTGGCCGCTGCCGGCGGCGACGACGCGCGCTTTCACAGCTACCAGCCGCGCCAGGGCCACGGCCTGCCGCACGACCCCTTCAACGCCATCGTGGGGCCGCGCCCCATCGGCTGGATCAGCACGCAGAGCGCTGCGGGTGTGCGCAACCTGGCGCCCTACAGCTTCTTCAACGCCTTCAACTACGTGCCGCCCATCGTGGGCTTCGCGAGCATCGGCGCCAAGGACACGCTGGCCAATGTGCAGGCCACCGGCGAATTCGTGTGGAACCTGGCCACCCGCGATCTGGCCGAGGCCATGAACCAGACCTGCGCGGCCGTGCCGCCCGAGGTGGACGAATTCACGCTCGCGGGCCTCACGCCTCTGGCGTCGTCGCTGGTGGCCCCGCCCCGCGTGGCCGAGAGCCCGGTGGGCTTCGAGTGCCGCTGCACACAGATCCTGCAGCTGCAGGGCGCCGACGGCGTGCAGGTGCCGACCTGGCTGGTGCTGGGCGAGGTGGTCGCCATCCACATCGACCGGGCGCAGCTCAAGGACGGCATCTACGACACCGCCAGCGCTGGCCACATCCTGCGCGCGGGCGGCCCGGCGGACTATTTCACGGTGGGGCCGGAGCAGCTCTTCAAGATGTACCGGCCACGCTGAGCGGCTGGCCGAGCGGTGGGCGCGCCGGCGTGGCTTATGCTCGCGCCCGGCATGCCGCCCGCCCCTGGCCTGGGGTGAGTGGCAACAACCACATCACATCGCATCACAGGGAGAACCGACACCATGAACGCCACCCGCATCGTCGCCATCGCACTCATCGTTGCCGGTGCCCTGGGCCTGGCCTACCGCAGCTTCAGCTACACCAAGGACACCACGGTGGTGAAGATGGGCCCGCTGGAGATCTCGGCCAAGGAAAAGGAAACCGTGAACATCCCGCTCTGGGCCGGCATCGGCGCCATCGTGATCGGCGGGGTGCTGCTGGTGGTGGGCGGGCGCAAGTAACCCCCTGCGCGCAAAGCGCCGCACCCCTGCAAGGGCGCGTGCGTTAGGGGGCTTCCTCGTCTCCAGCGCCCAGCGGCAGCGCGATGCCCGACGCGGCGAACACCTCGCGCACCACGCCCAGCGCATTGAGCGCGGCCGGAAAGCCCGCGTAAACGGCCATCTGCATCACCACCTCGACGATCTCCGCCGGGGTGCAGCCCACATGCAGCGCGGCATGCACATGCACGCGCAGCTGCGGCAGGGCGTGGCCCATGGCGCTCTGGGCCGCCACCGTGGCCAGTTCGCGTTCGCGCAGGCCCAGCGCGGGCCGGGCGTAGATGTCGCCGAAGGGGAACTCCACCAGCAGGCGGGCGAAGTCGGGAAAGGACTGCGCGAGCTGTTCCACGACGGCGAGGCCGGCGGGGCCGTCCACCTGGTGGAGCATGCGGGTGCCGCGCTCGTGGCGCAGGCCGTCGTCGGCTTGAGGGGGCATCGGCGGGCCTTCTTCTGCGTGGCGGGGCCGCGAGGTGGGGGATGGATGTCGCATGCAAAGCTCCTGGGTGATGGGTTGAATGCGAATGTAGAAAGCCCGGCACCGCCTGGGAATGACCGATTTGGTGATACCTTTTCGGTATGTCTGCCAAGCTCGATTCCCGCTCGCTCGCCCTCTTCCTCGCCGTGGCCGATGCGCAGAGCTTCCGCCAGGCCGCCGAGGCCCTGTACCTCTCGCAGCCGCCCCTGAGCCGCGCGATCCGCGCGCTGGAAGCACGCCTGGGCACGCCGCTCTTCGACCGCCACCCGCATGGCGTGAGCCTCACCGAAGCCGGGCGCCGGCTGCTGCCCTATGCGCGCGGCGTGGCCGATCTGCTGCGGCAGGCCGAGGCCGCCTTCCAGGGCGCCGCCGTGCCGTCCACGCTGCGGCTGGGGCTGACCAGCTCGGCCGAGCCGGCCTGGTTCCGCGGGCTGGCCGATCGCGTGCAGGCGCTGCAGCCCGGGGTGATGGTGGCCGTGGCGTCGGACACGTCCCCGCGCCTGGTGCGGCGCGTGCGCGCAGGCCAGCTCGACGCGGCCTTCATCGCGCTGCCCACCGATGTGCGCGGGCTCGACGTGCTGGAGTTGGACCACCTGCCCATGGTGGTAGCGCTGCCCTCCGCGCACCCGCTGGCCCGGCGCCGGCTGCTGCGGCTGGCCGACCTGGCGGCGGAACCCGTGTTCTGGTTCGAGCGCGCCCGGCAGCCTGCTTTTTATGACCACTGCCAGCAGGTGTTCGAGCAGCACCGCTTCGCGCCGCCCAAGCTGCACGAGCCGGCGGACCACCACGTCCTGCTGTCCGAGGTGGCCGCCGGCCGGGGCATGGCGCTGCTGGCCAGCTCCTTCACCGGATTGCGGCGCGCCGGCGTGGCCTACCGGCGCTTGGCCGAGGGGGATGCGCT
>JBHIWE010000280.1:0-5291 GCA_041987645.1 Acidovorax sp.
TTCGTGCCCTGGGTGGGCGTGGCGGGTCTGGCGCTGTCCATCGGGCTGGGCGCGTTGGTCAATGCGACCTGGCTGCTGTTCGGGTTGAAGAAGCTCGGCAGTTACCGGCCCGAGGCGGGATGGTTCAGTTTTTCGCTGCGCGTGGGCGTGGGCTGCCTGGCCATGGGCTTGTTGCAGTGGCAGCTCGCCAGCCGTCTGGATTGGATCGCGCTGGGGCAGCATGAGGTTCAGCGGGCCCTCATCATGGCGGCCAGCCTGGCGGCCAGTGCCGCCGTGTACTTCGGCGCATTGGCGCTCGTGGGCATGCGCCCGCGGGCCATGGGGCGGCCACGCTGATGAAGTTCGCCCTGCCGACGCCACTGGAGCACTTTGCCACGTTGGTGGCGGAGGACGAGGGGTTGAACCTGCTCGAAGCGGCGGCCAGCCTCGCCCAGGATGAGGAGCCGCATCTGGACATCCAGGCGGTGCTGGCGCGGGTCGATGAACTCGGTCGCCGCCTGCGCGAGCGCCTGCCCGCAGAGACGGTTCCCGCCGAGCGGCTGCGTCAGCTAACCCGGTTCTTCCATGGCGAACTGGGCTTTGCGGGCAACCTGAACAACTACTACGCCGCCGAAAACAGCTACATCCATCGTGTGCTGGAGACGCGGCGCGGCATCCCGATCACGCTGGCCGTGCTGCTGCTGGAGTTGGCCGAGCATGCGGGCTTGCGGGCGTCCGGCGTTGCATTCCCGGGCCACTTCCTGGTCAAGTGCCGCATGGGCCTGGGCGAGATCGTCATCGACCCGTTCACCGGCTCGCCGATTTCATCCACGCGCCGGGACGAGCTGCTGGCTATCTATCGGCAGGGCAGTGAGCTACCCTCCGATCTCGAGCTACCGCTGGAGTTCTTCCTGCGCGCGGCAAGCAAGCGGCAGATCCTGGCGCGCATGCTGCGCAATCTGAAGGAAGTTCATCGTGCCGCGCGCGACCTGCCGCGGCAGCTCGCCGTTCACCATCGGCTCGTGGTGCTGCTGCCCGACGACGCGGCGGAGCGGCGCGACCGCGGCCTGGTGCAGGAAGCCCTCGGCAACGCGGTGGCCGCGGCTGACGACTTCGGCTTCTACCTGTCCCGGCAACCGGACGCACCCGATGCGTCGGCCGTGCAGGCGCGACGGGCGCGGCTGCTCGCAGGTCGGTCCCCGCTTCAGTAACAATCCGCGCCCGCACATCGCCTGACAACCCATGATGAACCTCAGCAAACATCAACGCACGGCCCTGGCCTGGGCAGGGGTCGCCCTTGGCAGCGGCCTGTTGCTGTGGCTGCTGGCGCCGGTGCTGGCGCCGTTCATCGCCGCACTCGTGCTGGCCTACGCGCTGGCACCGGCCGTGCAGGGCCTGGTGAATCGGCGCGTGCCTCGCCCGCTGGCAGTCTTCATCGTCGAGTTGCTTTTCATCCTGGCGCTGCTGGCCTTGCTGCTGCTCGTGCTGCCCATCCTCAGTAAGGAGTTGCCGGCGCTGCGCGAGCAGATTCCCGGCCTGGCCAAGGTGGCCAACGAGAAGCTGGCGCCATGGTTGTCGCAGTACGGCATTCACATGCAACTCGACCCAGCCAGCATCAAGGCCTTCGTGCTCAAGTACCTGGATGCCAACCTCGAAGACTGGCTGTCGACCGTGCTCAGCTCGGCCCGCATCGGCGGCAGTTTCCTGCTGGCGTTCATTGGCAATGCGGTGCTGTTGCCCGTGGTGCTGTTCTATTTGCTGTCGGACTGGCCGTCTCTCGTGGCACGCGGCCGGGCTCTGGTGCCGCCATCGGCCCGTGAGACGGTTGGCAGCTTCCTGGATGAGTGCGACGCCACGCTGGGTCAGTACCTACGCGGCCAGTTGCTGGTGATGGGGGCCTTGGCAGTTTTCTACAGCGCAGGTCTTGCGCTGGCAGGCTTTGACCTGGCGCTGCCGATCGGCGTCTTCACGGGCCTGGCGGTGTTCATCCCGTATGTGGGGTTCGGTCTGGGCCTGTTGCTGGCGCTGCTGGCCGGCGTGTTGCAGTTCGCCAGCCTCTACGGGCTGCTTGCAGTGGCGGTGGTGTTCGGCATCGGGCAACTGCTGGAGAGCTTCGTGCTGACGCCGCGCTTCGTCGGGGAGCGCATCGGCATGAGTCCCTTGATGGTCATCTTCGCGCTGTTGGCCTTCGGGCACCTGCTGGGTTTCGTGGGGGTGTTGATCGCCTTGCCGCTGTCAGCCGTGGCGGCGGTCGCGGCACGGCGCTTGCATCAGGCCTATCTCGCGAGCTCGCTGTTCACTTGATGAGACAGATCCCTTTGGCCCTGCTGGCGCCGCCCGCGCACAGCTTCGACAACTTCCTGCCCGGCGCGAATGCCGAGGCTTTGGCCTACCTGATGGGACTGATGCCGGGCGATCCCCCTGTGCTGCTGTGGGGGCCCACGGGATCGGGCAAGACGCACCTGCTGCAGGGCTTGGCCGAGCGCTGGCAGTCTGCAGGCCAGCGCGTCGCCTGGTACGACGCCGACACGCCCTTGCCCTGGGAGCTGCCGGCGCACGAGAGCCTGCTGCTGCTCGACGACTGCCAGCGCTTCGACGCCGGGCAGCAGCATGCGGCGTTCGGGCTGTTCGTGGCCTCGGCAGGGCAGGGCTACAACGTCGTGGCCACGGCGGACGCGCCGGCCGTTGACCTGCCGCTGCGTGAGGATCTGCGCACCCGCCTCGGCTGGGGCCCAAGCTTCGCCTTGTCACCCCTGAGCGAGCCCGAGATGCGTGCTGCCCTGCGTCGGGATGCGGACCGCCGCGGCCTGTTGCTGGGCGATGACGTGCTCGGCTACCTGCTCACGCGCTTCGAGCGCAATCTCAAGGGCCTGATGGCGCTGCTGGAGCGGCTGGACGAGTTCGCGCTCGCGACCAAGCGGGCCATCACGCTGCCGTTGCTGAAGGCCATGCTGGCCGATGAGACGGGCGAGGGCCGCGAAAAGAAAATGGACTCTGACCCCAATTTATGAATCTCACCCTGTTTGATCTGGACGGGACGTTGATCCCGGTCGATTCCGACCATGCCTTCGGCGGTTTCATGGTGGAGGTGGGCTGGGTGGATGCGTCGGTGTGGGGGCGGCGCAATGACGAGTTTTTTGCGCAGTACAACGCCGGCACGCTCGATCTGCCGGCCTACATCGATTTCGCCACATCGGCGTGGCGCGCGCGTCCCCTGGCAGAAGCCTTGGCGATGCGGGAACGCTTCATGGCCGAGGTGATGCGCCCGGCGCTGCGCCCCGAGGCGCTGGCCCTCGTGGAGAGGCATCGTGCTGCAGGAGACTTGATCGCCATCGTGACGGCGACGAACGTGTTCGTGACGACGCCGATCGCCCAGGCCTTCGGGGTCGAGCACTTGATTGCGGTCGACCTGCAGCGGGATGCCGACGGGCGTTACACCGGCGCGATCGAGGGCATTCCGAGCTTCCGCGAGGGCAAGATCGCGCGGGTGAATGCCTGGTTGCAGGGCCTCGGGGCACAATGGCGCGATTTCGAGCGCGTGACCTTCTACAGCGATTCGACCAACGATCTCCCGCTGCTCGAGCGTGTCAGCCACCCGGTGGCGACCAACCCAAGCCCGTCCCTTGCGGCCCTGGCGACCGAGCGCGGCTGGCCCCAGCTGCACCTTTTTGCATGATCAAGAAATTCATCGACAAGCTGCTCGGCAAGCCCGCTGCCGCGGGCGGCAAGAAGACCAGTCCGCTAGGCAAGCGGGTGGAGGTTCCTGCCGAGGTTCATGGCATCGACCCGGACCTGCTCGACGAGCGGGCCGTGAAGGTCGTCAAGACCCTGACTGACGCGGGATTCGAGGCCTACATCGTGGGCGGCGCGGTGCGCGACCTGTTGCTGGGCATGCGACCCAAGGATTTCGACGTCGCCACCAACGCCACGCCCGAACAGGTCAAGGGCCTGTTCCGCCGTGCGTTCATCATTGGCCGGCGCTTTCGCATCGTTCATGTGGTCTACGGCCGTGGGCGCGAGCACGAGGTCATCGAGGTGTCGACCTTCCGCGCGCTGCCGACCGAGTCCGAGGCGGTCAGCGGTAACGAGAAGACCTCCAAGGGCGAGCTCGAAGGCAAGTCGCATGCCGTGGACGCCAGCGGCCGCGTGCTGCGTGACAACGTCTGGGGCCCGCAGATCGAAGATGCGGCGCGGCGCGACTACACCGTCAACGCGATGTACTACGACCCGCAGCGCCGGCTGGTGGTCGACTATCACGGCGGCCTGGCAGATGCCAAGGCCAAGGTGCTGCGCATGATCGGCGACCCCGAGACGCGCTACCGCGAAGACCCGGTCCGCATCATCCGTGCGGTGCGCTTCGCCGCCAAGCTGGGCTTCCATCTCGAGAAGAAGACCCTCGCGCCGGTGGCTGACTGCATCCCGCTGCTGGCCAACGTGCCGGCCTCGCGGTTGTTCGACGAAATGATCAAGCTGCTCCAGACGGGCCATTCGCTGGCCAGCCTGGAGCAACTCAAGAAATTGGGGCTGGTTGGCCGCAGCGGCAAGGGTGTCTTTGCCGTGCTCGACGCCATGCTGACCGAGTCGGGTGAGCTGCCAGAGGGCGTGCGGGGCCGATTCGTGCGGCAGGCCTTCGAGGACACCGACCGCCGCGTGCAGGATGGCCGTGGCGTCAGCCCCAGCTTCATGCTGGCTTGCATGCTCTGGCACGAGGTGCTGGATCGCTGGAACAAGATCCGCGCTGGAGGCGAGGCCGCCGTGCCGGCGCTGGCGCAGGCCATTGATGCGGTCTTCGATGCCCGCATTGGCGACATCTCCGGTCGCGGCAAGCTGGCGGCCGACATGCGCGAGATCTGGATGATGCAGACGCGCTTTGAGCGCCGCACCGGCTCGGGCGTGTTCAGCCTGATCGAGCAGCCCCGCTATCGGGCCGGCTTCGATTTCCTGCGCTTGCGCGCTGACGTCGGCGAGATTGACCCGGCCTTGGCGGATTGGTGGGAAGACTTCGCGCTCGGAAGCGATGACGACCGTCAGGCTTTGCTGGCCGACGCGCGCGCCGCGCAGCAGAAGCAGCCGCGCGTGGTCCGCGCGCCCCGACCGGCGCCCACCGCCGCCGCTGCGGATGCCGCCCGATGCACGCGACGCGCAGCCAGCGACGGTGCGGCCGCCCAGACAATCCCTTCTTCTCCATCCCTTGCTCTCCTCTTGCCGTATGGCACGCGTCGCGCGTTATCCACGTTTCACATGCCATATCGAATCCGCTCCGTTACCGCCGGGGTAGAGCAATCGTGAGCAGACAACGCGCCACGGACGAG
>JBHIWE010000281.1:0-5290 GCA_041987645.1 Acidovorax sp.
ATGGTGGGCCTGAAGCCCGAGCACGCCACCCGCATGCCGGCCAATCTTTCGGGCGGCATGATCAAGCGCGTGGCGCTGGCGCGCGCGCTCATCATGGACCCGCCCCTGCTGCTGCTCGACGAGCCCACGGCCGGGCTCGACCCGCACAGCTCGGACGACTTCTGCGACCTGCTGCGTGAGCTGCACGCCTCGCTCGGGCTCACCGTCATCATGGTCACGCACGACCTGGACACGCTCTTCGCGCTCTCCAGCCGCGTCGCCGTGCTGGCCGAAAAGCGCGTCATCGTCAGCGGCACGCCGCACGAGGTGGCGCGCTTCGACCACCCCTTCATCCACGAATTCTTTCTCGGCGAACGCGGCCGGCGCGCCATGGCGCCCGTGCCGTCCGCCGAACCGGCACCGCCGCCCGCCCACATCAAGGACGCATGATGGAAAACAAGTCACACGCCCTCGCCGCCGGCCTCTTCGTCGTCGTCATCTCGGCCCTGCTGGCGCTCATGGGCCTCTGGCTCACGCGCGACCGCACCGACTACACGCTCTACGAGCTCTCCACCAAGGACAGCGTGAGTGGCCTGCAGCCTGAGGCCGCCGTGCGCTACAAGGGCGTGGCCGTGGGCAAGGTCACGCGCATCGGTTTCGATCCGCAGGTGCCCGGCAACGTGTTGATCCGCATCGCAGTGAATGAATCTGCGCCGATCTCGCCCACCACCGTCGCCACGCTCGGCTACCAGGGCGTGACGGGTCTGGCGCACGTGCAGCTCGACGACGCCGACGCGCCCATCCAGCCGCCCCCGCCCGGCCAGAGCGGCCTGCCGCGGCTGCCCCTCAAAAGTTCGCCGCTCAGCCAGATCGCCGAGCAGGGCCCGGCCATCCTCGCCAAGGTGCAGGACGCCACCGAGCGCCTGAACAAGCTGCTGGGCGACGAGAACCAGGCCCGCTTCGCGCAGGCGCTGGACAACCTCGCCAAGGCCTCCGCCAGCGCCAACACCCTGGTACAGCGGCTGGACAACACCGTCGTCACCAAGCTCGATCCGGCGCTGGCCACCGTGCCCGCCGTGGCGCAGGACGCGCGCGCCACGCTGCAGTCGCTGCGCGTGGCGGGCGACAACGCATCCGCCGCGGCCTCCGAAGTGCGTGGCGCGGTGGCCAAGCTCAGTGCCACGGGCGGGCCGCTGGATCAGATCGCCGATGGTGCGCAGTCGCTCTCGGCCGCGGCCGACCGCTTCGGGCGCGTCTCGCTGCCGCGCCTCAATAACGCCGCCGATGAGGCCGCCCGCGCCGCCCGCCGCCTGGGCCGCACGGCCAGCGGCATCAGCGACAACCCGCAGTCGCTCATCTACGGCAACGGCAGCGCGCTGCCCGGCCCGGGCGAGGCCGGCTTCGTGGCGCCCACCCGCGCCGCGCCGGCGCAGTGAACGCCCGCCGACACCCGCACCGCATCTTGGAGGACACTGGCATGCTGACTATCAAAAACATAGCAAAGAGCGCAGGCGGAATGCGCGCCCGGGCCGTTTTCTGCCTGGGCCTGGCTGCCGCGCTGGCGGGCTGCTCCGTGCTGCCCGATCCACCCAAGCGCGCCGAGGTGTACGACTTCGGCCCCGGCCTGCCGACGGTGGCCACGCCCACCGCATCGGCCGGCGCTGCCACGGCGACGCCTGCGTCCCTGCCGCCGCTCGCGCTGGCCGAGGTCTCCACCACCGGCATGCCCGAAGGCAGCACCGCGCTGCTCTACCGGCTCGACTACGCCAACGCCCAGCAGCTGCGCCCCTATGCGCAGACGCGCTGGAGCCAGCCGCCTGCGCAGCTGGTGCAGCAGGCGCTGCGCGACGAGCTGGGCCGGCGCCGCGCCGTGCTGCTGGGCGAATCGGGCGTGGGCCAGCTGCTGGACAACGGCCGCCCGCCCACCGTGGTGCGCGCCCAGCTGGAGGAATTCAGCCAGGTCTTCAGCGCGCCCGGCACCAGCGCGGGCCTGGTGCGCCTGCGCGTCTCGGTGGCCGATTCGACCACCGCCGGCGAAAAGCTGGTGGCCCAGCGCGTCTTCACCGTGCAGCGCCCCGCGCCCACGGCCGATGCGGTGGGCGGCACGCGCGCGCTGGCCGAAGCCGCGCGGCAGGCTTCGGCCGAGGTCGAGCGCTGGCTGGAGCTGCTGGGCCGCTGAACGCGCCGCCGCATCCGCGAATGGATCAAGGAAAAGGGGCGCCACTGGCGCCCCTTTTGCCTTTTCATTGCGGCCTCCGCTCGGCCCCTCAGAAGCTGTGCCGCAGCGTCAGCGCGACGTTGCGCGGCGCGCCCGGCAGGTTCAGGTTGGCGTTGCTGCCGTGGGCGGAGACGATGTAGCGCCGGTCGAAGAGGTTGCGCAGGTTCAGCTGCAGCGTGGTGGCGCGGTCGATGCGGTACTGCGCCATGGCGTCCGCCACGGCGTAGCCGGGCAGGGTGACGGTGTTGCCTGGGTTGGCGAAGCGCGCGCCCACGTAGCTCACGCCGCCGCCCACGCTCCAGTCCGCGCCCAGCGCTTGCGTCACCCACGCCGAAAGCGCCTGGCGCGGCGTGATGGTGGCGCGCTTGCCCTGCACCGGCTGGCCTGCGTCCACCGTGGTGGATTCGGTCACGCGCGCATCCAGGTAGGCGTAGCTGACCGTGGCCTGCGTGCCCGGGCGCAGCTCGCCCGCCAGCAACAGCTCCAGCCCGCGCGTGCGCTGCGTGCCGATGGGGATCAGCACCGTTGGGCGGGCCGGGTCGGTGGACTTGATGCCCGTGCGTTCGAGCTGGAAGAGCGATGCGGTGGCCGTGGCGCGGCCGTCCAGCAGGTCGAACTTGCCGCCGATCTCGTAGTTGGTGCTGCGCTCCGGCGCGACGTCGGCGTTGGCGGCCGTCAGCGCGAACATCTCGCCCGAGGGCTGGTAGGAGCGGCTGACCGACGCGTAGTACGACTGCACGCTGTCGGGCTGCCACACCAGGCCCAGGCGCGGGCTCCAGGTGGTGTCGGTGCGGGCGAAGTCGCCCTGGCCCGGCAGGCGGTTGTCGGAAGACTGGCCGAAGCGGTCGTAGCGCAGGCCGGCCAGCACCTTCCACTGCGGCGTGACGGTGATCTGGTCCTGCACGTAGAAGCCGCGCGTCTTGTAGCGGTTGAGCGTGCTGCCGTTGAGCTTGCCGCCGCCGTCGAGCGGCACCACGGGCAGCACCGGGTTGAGCAGGTTCACGGTGGCGACGGTGCCGTCCGAGAAGCTCAGCGCGTCCTTGTTCTGCTGCCCCAGCTCCACGCCGTAGAGCAGCTCGTGCTCGATGTTGCCGGTGCGCAGGTTCTGGATCAGCTCGGTCTGGTTGAACACGCCGTGCTCGAAGCGGTCGATGCCCGAGCGCGTGAGCGCCACGGTGCCGGCGACCTCGTTGACGGCCCCACCGGGCAGGGTGTTCTGCCGGTCCAGCTCGTAGTGGTAATAGCGCAGCGCGTTGCGCAGGCGCAGGCTGCCGTTGAAACGGTGCTCGAAGGTGGCGGTGAAAGAGCCCACCGTGGATTCGGAGGTGTCCGCATCGCGCGCGTTGGCCGAGCCGAAGTACGTGCCGGGCGCCACATCCACCGGCCGCCCGCGCAGGGCGGGAATGCCGAAGTCCGTCACCCGCTTATCGCGCAGCCATTCGGCCTGCAGGAGCAGCGAGGTGCTTGCATCGGGCTTCCAGAGGGCCGAGGGCGCGATCGTCTGGCGCTGGAGGAACTGCTGGCTGCGGTAGCTGTTGGCGTCTTCGGCGGCGCCCGTCAGTCGCCACGACCAGTCGCTGCTGGCCGGGGCGCGGCCCAGGTCGAATTCGCCGCGCCTGTCGGCCCAGCTGCCCACCGTGAGGGCTACGTCGGAGACATGCACGCCCGGCTTCTTGGTCACGCGGTTGACCAGCCCGCCAGAGGAGCCGCGCCCGTAGAGCACGGCGGCCGGGCCCTTGATGACCTCCACGCGGTCGATGTTGGAGAGATCGCGGAAATACAGCGCATCGTCGCGGAAGCCGTCCACGAACTGGTCGCCGATGCTGGTGAAGCCGCGGATGCTCACCTGGTCGCGCTGGCCGTCGCCCGTGGACAGGCCCACGCCGGCCACGTTGCGCAGCGCGTCCTGCAACGAGGCCGCACCCTGGTCGCGCAGCACCTGGCGCGGCACCACGTTGATGGTCTGCGGCACGTCGCGCAAGGCGGCCTCGGTCTTGGTGCCGCTGGCCGAAGTGGGCGCGTTGTAGGCCGCATCGTCCGCGCTGCGGTCGGCCTGCACGCGCACCTCGCGCATCGTGGCCACCGGAGCCGGCGCTGTCTGCTGCGCCGACGCGGCGGCGCCCGCGAGGCACAGGGCCGCCAGGGCAGAGGGACGAAGAGGGGCCCGCAGCGGCTGCTTGCGGGATACGGTGAGGGTGAAAGAGCGAGACATGGTGCAGTGCCGTGAAGGAAAGGTCGTTGGAATGGAGGGCACGCCAACCGTCCGCAGTGGACGCCGGCACGCGCTGGCCGGGCCACCACGGAATTTCCTCCCAATACGCCGCAAGCGCTTGTGTTGAAAGCGCAGGCCGCTATGGTTTTTAGTGTTTTGGGTGGCGCAGCGGCTGCATTGTATTGATATTGATAATGATTCTCATGAATATTAAATGGGTGTGGTGATGCCGCTACGGCAGCGAGGGACGGTGCTGGCGGGCACAATCGCGGGCCACCGGCCGCCTCGGGGCGGACCGAGACACCGACTTTTGGGGAAACATCCGATGAGCATCGATCTCGCACGCATCAACGCCGAACTGGGCCGCAACGCGCAGGGCCTGGTGGACTGGGCCGTCGGCCTGGGCCGCCCGGCCATCGTCACCACCAACTTCCGCCCGTTCGAGGCGGTGATCCTGCACATGGTCACGCGCGCCCAGCCGGACATGCCCGTGGTCTGGATGGACAACGGTTACAACACCGAGGCCACCTACCGCTTCGCCGACGAAGTCACCCGCCAGCTGAAACTGAACCTCAGCATCTATCTGCCACGCCGCTCGCGCGCGCACCGCGAGGCCGTCGAAGGCCCCGTGCCCGCGCTGGACGATCCGCGCCACGCCGCCTTTACCGAGGAGGTGAAGCTCGAACCCTTCGCCCGCGCGTTGCGCGAGACCGCGCCACAGGTCTGGTTTACGGCCCTGCGCGCCACCGACACGGCGGTGCGTGCGCAGATGGACCCGGTCAGCATCAACCCCGACGGCCTCGTCAAGGTCGCGCCGCTGCTGCACTGGTCGTCCAAGGATCTGTACGAATACCTGCAGGCTCACGGATTGCAGATCGGAA
>JBHIWE010000282.1:0-5198 GCA_041987645.1 Acidovorax sp.
TGGCCGCCCCTTTCAAGCCCAAGGACGCCGACCTCTTTTCCATCATCAGCAGCTTTGATGCGGCCTACAGCGCCTACAACGGCTACCAGGCCGGCATGGAGCGCTTCTGGACGCTGCAGTACCTGCGCCAGAACGCCATCACCGAGCTGGACGCCACCGTGCTCAAGGAAGGCCCCGGCGGCAGCTTCCTGGTGCGGGCCGACTCCCTGCCGCTGGTGCTGCCGGTGCTGGGCGCTCAGGGCCTGCCGCGCGGGGCGCGCGTGCGTGTCAAGCTCGGCGAGATCGACGACATCACCCTGGACGTGAACGGCACCCTGCTGGCCCGCCTGGACGATGCGGCGCAGGAAGCCGCCCCCGATGCCGAGGGCGAGGACGACGAGGAAGCCACGGCCGGCCCCATCGCCATCGCGGTGGACGTCAACGAGGCCGAAGCGCCTGCACCGGCCGCTGCCGGCCACTGAAGACTCCACGAGTCCACAGCACTCGCACGCCATGCCCGCCTTCCTCGCCCGTTTCAGCACGCTGCAGATCGCGCTGGGCGTGTCGCTGGCGGTGCATGCCGCGCTGCTGTCGGTGCGCTTCATCGACCCGGACCGTTTCGACCGCGTGTTCCAGGACACCCCCCTGGAAGTGATCCTGGTCAATGCGAAATCCACCGAGCGCCCGGACAAGGCGCAAGCCATCGCCCAGTCCTCGCTGGCTGGCGGCGGCGAGGCAGCCCAGGGCCGCGCCACCAGCCCGATGCCCTATTCGGCGCTCACTGCCACGGGCGATGACTTCGAGGACGCGCAGCGCAAGATGGACGCGATGCAGGCACAGCAGAACCAGCTGCTGGCCCAGCTGCGCCAGCAGCTCGCCACCCTGCCCCCGCCCGACCTGAGCCCGCCCAGCGACCGCACCGACTCGCAGGCGGAGGAGGACAAACGCCGCCAGCTGGTGCAGCTGCTGGCCGAGATCGAAAAGCGCGTCAACGAAGAGAACGCGCGCCCCAAGAAGCGCTACATCAGCCCGGCCACCCGCGAGGCGGTCTATGCCGTCTATTACGACGCGCTGCGCCGCAAGGTCGAAGACCGCGGGACCGAGAACTTTCCCGAGCAGGGCGGCAGAAAGCTCTACGGGGCCCTGACCATGATCATCACGGTGAACCACGATGGCCGCGTGCTGGGCACCGAGGTCGTGCAGAGCTCGGGCAACCCGCTGCTGGACCGCCGCGCCGAAGCCATCGCGCGCTCGTCCGGCCCGTTCGAGCCCTTCAGCCCCGCCATGCGCGCCAAGGCCGACCAGCTGGCCGTGGTCTCGCGCTTCAAGTTCACGCGCGAGCAGACGCTGGAGACCAGCGTGCGTGACGGCAGCGCTCCCGCCAACCCGGCCCCCTGACAACCCTGCTTCGATGACCACCGCCAACTCCGCCCCCAGCCCCGACACGTACTGCGTGATGGGCAACCCCATCGCCCACAGCCGCTCGCCCTGGATCCATGCCCGCTTCGCCGAACTGACCGGCGAGCGCATCGCCTACGACCGAAGGCTGGTACCGCTGGAGGGCTTTGCCGACGCGCTGCGCGACTTCGCCGCCGGCGGCGGGCGCGGCTGCAACGTCACCGTGCCGTTCAAGATCGAGGCGGCCGACCGCGCCACCGAGCGCACCGAGCGCGTGCAGCTGGGCGGCGCCGCCAACACCCTGGTGTTCGCGGCCGACGGCGCCGTCACCGCCGACAACACCGACGGCCTGGGCCTGGTGGCCGACATCGTGCGCAATGCGGGCGTGCCGCTGGCCGGGCGCGACGTGCTGCTGGTGGGCGCGGGCGGCGCGGCGGCCGGTGTGCTAGGCCCGCTGCTGCGCGAGGGGCCGCGCCGCATCGTCGTCACCAACCGCACGCTGTCGCGCGCCGAGCAGTTGGTGGCGCGCCACTCCCATCCCGAATTGCTACAAAAATCAGAGCTTCTTGCCCAGGAAATACAAGCGCTGCAGGGCGATTTCGACCTCATCATCAACGCCACGGCCAGCAGCTTGGCAGGAGAGGCCTTGCCAGTGCCTGCCCAGGTTCTGCGCCCGGGCAGCCTGGCCTACGACATGATGTACGGCCCCGCCGCCCAGGGTTTTCTGGACTGGGCCGCGCAACACGGTGCCGTGCCGCGCGACGGCCTGGGCATGCTGGTGGAGCAAGCTGCTGAAGCCTTCGCACTCTGGCGCGGCGTGCGCCCGCCTTCGGCCCAGGTGCTATCCGAGCTGCGCACCGCCATTGCCGCCGGCCACTGAGCCACGCCTTCCTGCCTTCTTGTTCCTTCGAACTTCCGCCTCCGTTTTCCACCGTGATGAAAGCCCTGTTTCGTTGGCTCGGGCTGGTCCTGCTTGCGGGACTGGCGCTGCAGCTTTTCTTCATCGGCCGCATCGCCGTGATGGCGGTGGTGGCCCCCGAATCCACCGCCTTCCAGCGCTCCGAAGCATGGGAGCAGCTGGCGGCGCGCCACACCCTGCTCTGGCGCCAGCAGTGGGTGCCCTATGAAGAGATCGCCGAACCGCTCAAGCGCGCGGTGATCGCCTCGGAAGACGACGGCTTCGTCAGCCATGACGGCGTGGACTGGGACGCGGTGGAGAAAGCCTGGGAAAAGAACGCCCGCGCCGAAGAGCGCGCCAGCCAGCGCCCTCAGGCCGCGGCCAAGCCGGTAAAGATCGTGGGTGGCTCCACCATCACGCAGCAACTGGCCAAGAACCTGCTGCTGTCGGGCGAACGCACGCTGGTGCGCAAGGGACAGGAATTCGTGCTCACGATGGCGCTGGAACACCTGCTATCCAAGCGGCGCATCCTGGAGATCTATCTCAACAGCGTGGAATGGGGCGACGGCGTCTTCGGCGCAGAAGCCGCCGCGCAGCACTATTTCAGGAAAAGCGCGGCCCGCCTGACCGCACCCGAGGCGGCCCGGCTGGCGGTGATGCTGCCGCAGCCCAAGCGCTTCGAGAAGACCCCCCAGTCCGCCTACCTCACAGGGCGCGCGCGCATCATCCTGGGGCGCATGGGCAGCGCGGAGCTGCCCTGAAGGCGCGCCAACCAGGGCACACCGCCATGGCGGCGCCCTTTACCGCTCGGTCAGCCGGTCGCGCGGAGTGCTCACGGCCTGGCCGATGCGGTCCGCCGTGGCGCGCACCAGCGGTAGGAAGCGCTCCAGCATGCGCTCGTTCATCTGCCCGGCGAAGGTCGAATACACCAGCGCACCGCGCAATTGCCCGTCGCTGAACACCGGCACCGCGAAGGTGGTGTTCTCGGAGTTGTCGTGGGCATATTGGATGGCATAGCCCTGACGGCGCACCCTGCGCACCATGGAGCGCAGGGCCCACAGGTCGTCAAAGCGCGGGCCCTGGTCCTCGCGGCGGTTCACCGATTCGACCAGGATGCGCCGCTCCGCCGGCTCGCAGAAGGCCACGTAGGCTTGGCCCAGCGCGGACACCGGCATCTCATAACGCTGGCCCACGCTGGAGGAGCGGATTGCATAGGGGCTGTAGGGCATGGTGCAGAACACCACGCGTATCTGATGGCGGTCCACCACGCCCAGCGACAGCGGCCACTTGATGTCGCGCGTGGCGGCGATCATCAGCGGCCCCGCCACCTGGATCAGGCGGGACTGATCGGTCACGCCGCTGCTCAGATTGCCCACCACCGGAGTGATCTGGTATTGGCCGTAGGCGTGCGGGTCGGTACGCACGTATTTCTCGGCTTCGAGCGTGCTCAGGAGACGGTGCAGCGTGGACTTGGCCAGGCCCGTGCGCTGGTGCAACTCCTGCAGGCTCCAACTCGCACGCTCGTTCATCACGCGCAGGATCAGCAACGCGCGCTGCACCGATCGGACCTCGGTGCTCATGGCTGCGTCCTCTGGGAGCCCCACGGGACACAGGCGACAGCCGGATCGCATCTGCGTGGGTCAGGGGATGTGAAAGCCAGGAGCATGTCAGACCAAGGTTTTTGCGACCAGTGCAAATTGTGGTGTAGGCGGAAAGCTTTTGTTTTCGCGGCAGCCAGGGAGCCCGCGGGGGCACGCAGGAGTGGGCGGGATACGCTGGCGCTCATGGCGCGCCGATACATGGCAGCAACACGGGGGCACGGCCCGGCCTTGGCTGCGAGCCGGGCCGCAGCGCGGCCTTGCGCCGTGCCCGCCCCACGGGCGCGAGAGCACACGCGCAGTGACGAGCGAGCCGAGCCAGCAGGCAGCGGTGCAATGCAATAGCAGACAGCCCCATGAGGAAAGGGTTCAGGCGAGCCAAGCAGGTTGGAGGAAGCGAACAGGCAGGCGGAAGACTCCCGCCCAAGGAAGACCATGGCACTGTTGAAAGCCATGGCCGGTGGGCAGTCTAGGCGGGTGTTTTCAACTTGACATTAGATTGATCCGCATTTCCGCGTCACGGAAAAAAACGACTCGTAACGTGATGAGGTGAAAGATGCCGGACACCGAGGCGGTGACCGCGCGACTTGCCAGGCGCGTGCAGGGCTGCCCGTATCATCCCGCGCATGCTTCTGTCCAAGCTGATGAGTCTTTTCCTGCTGACCCTGGTGCGTTTTCTCACCGGGGCGCAGGCGCGCTGGTACGGCTGCCCGCCCAAGGCCGAGCAGCGCATTTACTTCGCCAACCACCAGAGCCATGCGGATCTGGTGATGATCTGGGCCGCGCTGCCGCAGGAGTTGCGCAGCATCACCCGCCCCATCGCCGCGCGCGATTACTGGACCAAGACGCCGTTCCGCCAGTGGATCACCACGGCCGTGTTCAACGCCGTCTATGTGACGCGCCAGCCAGCACCGGCCCAGCCCGCAGCGGCCGCAGCGACGGCCACCGATGGCGCGGCCGGCGCGATGGCGGGACTGTCAGCCCTCTCGGCGGCCGTGGCCGATGCCGCCCTGGCGACCGCCGGCGGTCCCGACCCGGTGCCCGACGCCCTGCCCCCCGAACCCACGCCCGAGGCGCTGCGCGCCGCCGTCCGGCCCGACGATCCGCTCGCGCCGCTGGTGCAGGCGCTGGAAAGCGGTGACTCCATCGTGATCTTCCCCGAGGGCACGCGCGGCCACGGGGACGAACCACAGCCCTTCAAGTCGGGCCTCTACATGCTGGCGCGCATGTTCCCGCAGGTGGTGCTGGTACCAGCCTGGATCAACAACGTGCAGCGCGTCATGCCCAAGGGCGAAGTGGTGCCCGTACCCATCCTGTGCTCGGTG
>JBHIWE010000283.1:0-5186 GCA_041987645.1 Acidovorax sp.
TCAGCAGGGGCCATAGGAAGACGGCGGCCAGGCCCGTGCGCAGGCCGGCGGTAGGCAGCGGACCGAACTCGGCCGCGCCCAGCCGCGTAAAGAGGAAGGACGAGCCCCAGATGGCGGCGAGCAGTACGAATTCGGCCACCCAGCCCCGGTCGCCCGTGGCAGAGCCTGCAGTGCTGGCGGCGCTCATGGCTGCGCCTCGGCCGCGAAGAGCGGCAGCGCGTCGTTGCCCGCGGCCGCCTTCTGCGAGGCGAGTGCGCCCTCCAGCCGCAACAGGGCCGACTTGCGCTCCAGCCCGCCGGCATAGCCCGTCAGCGCGCCGCCCGAACCCAGCACGCGGTGGCAGGGAACGATCACGCTGATGGGGTTGCGGCCCACGGCCGCGCCCACGGCGCGCACCGCCAGCGGCTGGCCGAGCTGGCGGCTGAGAGCCCCGTAGCTCATCGTCGCGCCGTGGCGAATGCTCAGCAGCGCCTGCCACACGGCCTGCTGGAAGGGCGTGCCCGAATCCAGGTCCAGCGGCAGGTCAAAGCGGGTGCGCTGGCCGGCCAGGTAATCGCACAACTGGCGGGCCGCTTCGCGCAGCACGGGGTGGCCGGATTCATGCGGCCAGGCGGCGGGCCCGTCCGGCGGCTGCACGGGCTGATGGCGCTGGCCGTCGAACCAGAGGCCGGCCAAGCCGCGGGGCGATGCGGCCAGCCGCACGTCGGCCAGCGGCGTGGCGATGCGGCTTTGCACGATGTCGGAAGAAAAGGGCATGGAATACTTCCTGGTTCAAATAGGGCTGCTGCGCTCATAAAACCTACGCATACAGCTATGTTTTTGGTAGCAATTCGGTGGCGGCAGGGGCGGCGCTGCCGGCCGTCCAGGCGCGCACCACGGCATAGCTGCGCCAGGGGCGCCAGGCGTCGGCCCGGGCGGTGGCAGCCTGCGCGGGGCGCGTCTGGCCGCGCAGGCCCAGGGCGGTGTGGATGGCGACATCACCGGCCGGAAACGCATCGGGCCAGCGCAGTGCGCGCATGGCGATGTACTGCGCCGTCCAGTCCCCGATCCCCGGCAGTGCGCAAAGCGCGGCCGTGGTCGCAGCCACGTCGGCGCCGGCATGCAGCTCCAGCTGGCCGGAATCCACGGCCCGCGCCAGCGCCACGATGGCCGCCTGCCGCTGGCGCACGATGCCGAGCGAGCCGAGCGCCTCGCCCTCGGCCGCCGCCAGGATGGCGGGTGCGGGAAACAGGCGCGAGAGCTCGGGCCAGGGCGTGGCCAGCGGCTCGCCGAAGCGCTCCACCAGCCGCTGCGCCAGCGTGCGCGCCGCGGCCACGGTGATCTGCTGGCCCAGCACGGCGCGCACCGCCAGCTCGAAGCCGTCGAAAGCACCTGGAACGCGCAGACCTTCCCCACCGGGGAAGTCGCCGCCCAGCGCAGCGTGGATGGCCTGCGGGTCGGCATCCAGATCCAGCAAGCCACGCACGCGGGCGATCACCTGCGGCAGCACCGGGTGCAGCGCGTCGCTGACCCGCAGCCAGGCGATGGGCCGATCAGTATCGAAGGCCACGTCGATCCAGCCGGCCAGGGGCGCGCCGCCGCTGCTTGCCGTCAGCCGCACGGTGCGGCGCAACGCCTGACGGCCGGCAGCTTCCTCGATCTGCTCCACGGCATGGATCTGCCGCTGCGCGAAGAAGCGCAGCAGGGCGGAAACGTCCAGCGGCGGCCGCCAGGGCAGACGCACGGTGACGGCGCCTCCCGCGCCGCCGGCCCGTGCCGGCCCGCGCTGGCGCAGCTGCGTGGGGTTGAGCCCGTAGTGCCCCGCGAAGGCGGCATTGAAACGCCGCACGCTGCCGAAGCCGCTGGCGAGCGCCACCTGGGTGACGGGCAGGTCGGTATCGGTCAAGAGCTGCTTGGCGGCCAGCAGCCGGCGCGTCTGCACGTATTGCAGGGGCGAGACGCCCAGGGCGGACTCGAACACGCGGCGCAAGTGGCGGTCGCTCACGCCCAGGCGCTCGGCCAGCGCCGCCAGGCTGGTGGTGGCAGCACCATCGCCATCGAGCAGGCGCAGGGCCTCTCGGACCAGAATGCCCGGCGCATCCTGTGTGGACCACGGCAGGCTGCGCGGCGCCAGTTCGGGCCGGCAGCGCAGGCAGGGGCGAAAGCCCGCCGCTTCGGCCTGCGCCGCCAGGGTGAAGAAGCGGCAGTTCTCGCGGCGGGGCGTACGCACAGCGCAGACCGGGCGGCAATAGATGCCGGTGCTGGTCACGCCGGTGAAGAAACGCCCGTCGAATCGGGCATCGCGCGCGGCCAGCGCCAGATAGCGGCCCTCGTCCAGCGCCGAGGAAGGCGGGGCGCTGGGCGGGCGGGCGGTAGGGCGCGGCATGGGGACCATCATAGGCGCCCGCCTGTGGCGCACTGGCCGTTTCCGGACCTGTGCATTGCGGCGCCGGCCTACGCGGGTGAGCGCCCGGGGGGGCCTGCGCCGCCCCTACAATGCCCGCCAACTGCGCCTGTCCGGCCTTTGCGGCAGACGCCCAGCGCCGTGGTCCACTGCCGCGGCCCGCATCCTCCAACCAAGAAGGAAACTCTCAGTGCAGATCACGCCCGCCATCTTCAAGGCCTACGACATCCGCGGCATCGTGCCGAGCACCCTGAACGAAGACGTGGCGCGCGGCCTGGGCCGTGCGTTCGGCACCGCGGCGCAGGCCCAGGGCCAGACCGTGGTGGCCGTGGGCCGCGACGGGCGCCTCTCGGGCCCGTCCCTCTCCGCCGCGCTGATCGCCGGCCTGGTGGACGTGGGCATCGAGGTGATCGACGTGGGCGCCGTCACCACGCCCATGCTGTACTTCGCGGCGCACACGCTCTGCAGCAGCGGCATCCAGGTCACCGGCAGCCACAACCCCAAGGACTACAACGGCTTCAAGATGGTGCTGGGCGGCCGCGCCATCTACGGCGACGAGATCCAGGCCCTGCGCCGCACCATGGAAGAGGAAAGCTGGCAGTTGAAGGACGGCGGCTCCGTGCGCCAGGCCGACGTGCTGCCCGCCTATTCCGAGCGCATCACCTCCGACGTGAAGCTGGCCCGCCCGCTGAAGATCGTGGTGGACAGCGGCAACGGCATCGCCGGCGCCTCGGCCCCCGGCATCTTCCGCGCCCTGGGCTGCGAGGTGATCGAGCTCTTCTCCGAGGTGGATGGCGACTTCCCCAACCACCACCCCGATCCCAGCAAGCCCGAGAACCTGCGCGACCTGATCGCCAAGCTGCAGGCCTCCGACGCCGAACTGGGCCTGGCCTTCGACGGCGACGGCGACCGCCTGGGCATCGTCACCAAGGACGGCCAGAACATCTTCCCCGACCGCCAGATGATGCTGTTCGCCCGCGACGTGCTCTCGCGCGTGCCCGGCGGCCACATCCTGTTCGACGTGAAGTGCACGCAGCGCCTGGCGCCGGCCATCGCCGAAGCCGGCGGCACGCCCGTCATGTACAAGACCGGCCATTCGCTGATCAAGGCGCGCATGAAGGAACTCGACTCGCCCCTGGGCGGCGAGATGAGCGGCCATATCTTCTTCAAGGAGCGCTGGTTCGGCTTCGACGACGGCACCTACGCCGGTTGCCGCCTGCTGGAGATCCTGAGCCGCGAGAGCGACCTGAGCGCGGTGCTCAACGGCCTGCCCACCAGCCATTCCACGCCCGAACTCAACGTGAGCTGCGAAGAGGGCGAGCCCCACAAGCTGACTGCCGAGCTGCAGGCCCTGGCCGCAGCTACCTTCCCCGCGCCCGCGCAGATCAACACCATCGACGGCCTGCGCGTGGACTGGCCAGACGGCTTCGGCCTGATCCGCGCCAGCAACACCACGCCCGTGCTGGTGCTGCGCTTCGAGGGCCACACGCCCGAAGCCATGCACCGCATCGAAGGCGAGATGCTGGCCCTGCTCGAACGCGTCAAGCCCGGCGCCCAGGTGGGCAGCGCCGCGCATTGAGGCCGGCCGCCATGCGCGTTGCGGCGGCGCAGACCTGCTCGCTGCCCGGCGGGCCGGCAGCCAACATCGGCAACCACCTGCGCTTGGCCGAGGCTGCGGCCTCGGAGGCGGTGCAGTTGCTGGTCTTTCCCGAACTCTCGCTCACTGGCTATGACCTCCAAGGCCTCGCCAGCTGGGCTGCCGAGCCCGGCGATGCGCTGTTTGCCCCGTTGCGCGAAGCAGCCCGCCGCCATGGCATGACCCTGGTGGTCGGTTCGGCTGCGCGCCCGCAAGGGGGCAAGGGGCACCCCGGGATCGGCGCATTCACCTTCCTGCCGGACGGCAGCACCCGCATCTACCGCAAGCGCCATCTGCATCCGGGCGAAGAGCTGTACGCCGCGCCCGGCCGAGAAGATGCGCACGTCCATGCCATCGGCGGTCTGCCGGTGGCCTTGGCCGTCTGTGCAGACATTGGCCACGAGCGGCATGGCGACCTCGCCCGGCAGGCCGGCGCGGAACTCTACGCGGCAGGCATCGTGATGTCCGACCGCGGGCAGGCGCAGGACACGGCCAGCGCACAGGGCCATGCCCAGCGCTGCGGCATGGCCGTGTTGGTGGCCAACCACGGCGCGCCCACGGGCGGGTACGCCTGCGTGGGCCGCAGCGCGTTCTGGGCTCCCGGTGGAGAGCGCCTGGCCGAGGCCGACGGCAGCGGCGACGGGCTGGTGATCGCGGAGCGCGGGGCCAGCGATGGCCACTGGTCTGCCTGGGCCCGCGCGGTGGCGTCGTGAACCTCGTCCGTGGGCTGTATTCCGCGCTGATGCTTGGCGCCCAGCCGCTGCTGCGCGCCAAGCTGCGCCGCCGCGGCGAGACCGAGCCCGGCTATCGCATCGCCGTGCCCGAACGCTTCGGCCATTACGCGGCGGCCGAGGGCGCGGCAAGCCCTGGAGATCGCGGAGGTCCGCTGGTCTGGATTCACGCCGTCTCCCTGGGCGAAACCCGCGCGGCCGCCATCCTGCTGAACGAGCTGCGCAGCCAGCTGCCCGGCATGCGCCTTTTGCTCACCCACGGCACGGCCACCGGCCGGGCCGAAGGGGCCAAACTGCTGCGCCCGGGCGATGTGCAGGTCTGGCAGCCCTGGGACACCCCGGGTGCCGTGGGCCGCTTTCTCGGCCGCTTCCGCCCGGCCATCGGCGTGCTGATGGAAACCGAGATCTGGCCCAACCTGGTGGCCGGCTGCCAGCG
>JBHIWE010000284.1:0-5163 GCA_041987645.1 Acidovorax sp.
CCTGCGCCGCGTCTGGAATTTCGGCTACAAGCTCTCCGTGGCCGACCATTCGGCCGCTCTGCCCAGCGTCGCCGGCGCCCGCAGCCTGCAGGACGTGCCTTTCGGCAAGGAGGCCAAGGCCCTGCGCCTGGAGATCCACACCGTGCTCAAGCAGGTGGACTACGACTACCAGCGCATGCAGTACAACACCGTGGTCTCGGGTGCGATGAAGATGATCAACGCGCTGGAGAGCTTCAAGGCCATGGACAGCACGGGCGCCACGATCGCGCTGATCGAAGGCTTCGGCATCCTGCTGCGCGTGCTCTACCCCGCCACGCCGCACATCACCCATGCGCTCTGGAGCCGCCTGGGCTACGCCGGCGTGCTGGGCGACCTGCTCGACGCCGCCTGGCCGCAGGTGGACGAAAGCGCGCTGGTGCAGGACGAGATCGAGCTCATGCTGCAGGTGGGCGGCAAGCTGCGCGGCTCCATCCGCGTGGCTGCCGCCGCCGACAAGGCCGAGATCGAGCGCGTGGCCGTCGCGAGCGAGGACTTCCAGAAGTTCGCCGCCGGCGCCACGCCCAAGAAGGTCATCGTGGTGCCTGGCCGTCTGGTCAACATCGTGATCTGAGCCGGCGAGCCCCACGACCGCCACCCCGCAGCAAGACAGGCAAGCCCATGCAGAAACGTACCCTCCTCACCCTGCTGGCGGCCGCGCCGCTGGCCGCCTGCGGCTTTCACCTGCGGGGCGCGCCGGAGTTCAGCTTCCGTTCGCTCTACGTGCAGTCGCCGCCCGGCCTGGGCGTGACCCGGGAGCTGCAGCGCACGCTGCTGGCTTCGGGCGGCAAGCTGCAGCTGCTGCTCGATGCCGCGCAGAAGCCGCAGGCGGATGCGGTGCTCGAGATCCTTTCCGAGCAGCGCGACCGCGTCATCGTCGGCGTGAACTCCTCCGGCCAGGTCCGCGAGCTGCAACTGCGGCTGGGCCTGCGCTTTCGCCTGCTCAACCGTCAGGGCGCGGAGCTGATTCCCGAGACGCAGCTGATGCAGCAGCGCGACGTGAGCTACAACGAATCGGTCGCCCTCTCCAAGGAAGGCGAAGAGGCGCTGCTCTACCGCAACATGCAGACCGACCTGGTGCAGCAGCTCATGCGGCGCCTGGTGGCCGTCAAGGCCGGCGCCGCCGCCACGGACGACGCACCGGCCGGCGCCTCCACGCCGCCGGCAGCCGCTGCCACCGAGTGAGCGCGGCCGGCAGCTTCAGGTCGGGCTGCTACTTTTTTGATAGCTTGCGGCGCGCATCCGTAGCGCGCTGCGCGCATTTTTGACTGGTAAGAAGGGGTTGGCATGCAGATCGCGCTGAACCAGCTGGCTGCGCAGCTGCACAAGGGCTTGCGCCCGCTCTACACCCTGCACGGCGACGAGCCGCTGCTGCAGCAGGAGGCGGCCGACGCCATCCGCGCCGCCGCGCGCGCCCAGGGCTACACCGAGCGCAGCAGCTACACCGTGGCGGGCGCGCACTTCGACTGGAGCGCCGTGCTGGCCGCGGGTGGCTCGCTCTCGCTCTTTGCCGACAAGCAGATCGTGGAGATCCGCATCCCCTCGGGCAAGCCCGGCAAGGACGGCAGCGTCGCGCTGCAGCAGATCGCGGCCTTGGCCGATGGCAACGACAGCACCCTCACCCTGGTGCTGCTGCCGCGCCTGGACAAGGCCACCAAGACCGGCGCCTGGTTCGCCGCGCTCGAATCGCACGGCGCCTCGGTGCAGATCGACCCGGTGGATCGCGCGGCGCTGCCGCAGTGGATCGCCCAGCGCCTGGCCGCGCAGGGCCAGCGCGTGGCGCCCGGTGAAGAGGGCCAGCGCACGCTGCAGTTCTTCGCCGACCGGGTGGAGGGCAACCTGCTCGCCGCCCACCAGGAGATCCAGAAGCTCGCCCTGCTGCACCCGGCGGGCGAGCTCTCATGGAGCCAGGTCGAATCCGCCGTGCTCAACGTGGCGCGCTACGACGTGTTCAAGCTCTCCGAGGCCGTGCTCTCCGGCCAGGTGCTGCGCGTGCAGCGCATGCTCGACGGGCTGCAGGCCGAGGGCGAGGCCGAGGTGCTGGTGCACTGGGCGCTGGCCGAGGACATCCGGGCCCTCAAGCGCGTGAAGGACGCCGTCAACGCCGGCAAGCCCCTGCCCATGGCGCTGCGCGAAAACCGCGTCTGGGGCCCGAAGGAGCGGCTCTTCGAGCGCATCGTGCCGCGCTTTTCCGATGCCGCTGCCGCACGTCTGCTGCAGTCCGCCCACACGGTGGACGGCATCGTCAAGGGCCTGAAGGTGCCGGACTGGCCCGCCGACGGCTGGCAGGCCCTGCAGCGGCTGGCACTGCAGCTGTGCAAGGCCTGCGCTGCGCGCTAGGCCGGGCGGACAAGGGCGCAAGCAATAGAGAGGGGCGGGTGCCCAGGCGCCCCTTGTGCGTTGACCGCGGGGTTTCGGCGCACCGACCACCGGCACAAAGATCCGCCTGGAGCCGAACTCGGAAGCAGCCCGTGCAGCGGCCGCGGGGCAGCAAAATCCTGCGCTGTTGTGGTTCGCCCTCGATAGCCGACCGGGGCTCGACCTCCGCCACGCAGCGGAGGCCGTTCTGCAGCAAGCTGGGGATCAGCTCGTGCGTGGCCATTGCGGCAGGCACGGCGTGCCGCTGAGGAAAGTGCCGCCGGAAGGTCCGTTTGCAGCCTGTTTCAAGGGTTTTCCCCCGTGCCGCAAGGGTGCATCACGGGAGCACGTTCGCTTACGCTTGCGCTTTTGTAATTGAATGTTTCGGACTTCTGGCGTCTTTGTCGATCCCTGGTCCGAGTGCACATCTGAATGTTGGAAATACGATGCGGCTCGACGATATTTCTGTTTCGCGCAAGCTCTGGCTTGCATTTTTGGGCCTGATGATCGCCATGGCCGTGGTGTCTGCCACGGCGCAAAATCGGGGCAACTCCGCGATGGCCCGCGCCATGGATGAGGTGCTGGAGATTGATGGGCGTGTGGTGGCTGCAGTGCGCTGGCGTGGTGCTACGGAGGCCATGGTCAATATGGTGATCGGTGGAGCCGTCACCACCGATGCCGTGCTGGCCCAGCAGTACGACGCCCGTGTGAAGGAGATCATTGGCGGCATCAACAAGATCCAGGAAAGCATTGTTGCCAGTGCTGTCGAACCGGACGAAAAGGCCGCGCTCGGCAAGGTGCTGGCCGCACGCGAACAGGTACTGGCCGCCACGGCCAAGACGTGGGAGCTGAAAGGTGCGGGCGACGGCGTGGAGACCCAGCGCTACGCCGATGAGCAGTTAACGCCCATGGTGGAGCGCTATCTCAAGGCGCAGGATGACTTCATCGCCGTGCTGGAGCGCAGCCGTGGCGCCGTGCGCGAGGAGGCCATGGCCCGGCGCATCCGTTCCGGGGTGATCGGCGGCATTACGGCCGTGCTGCTGTTCGGCCTGGGCACGTTGACGGCGTGGTGGCTGGTGCGCTCCATTACCCGGCCACTGTGGCTGGCCGTCGAAACGACCAACGCCATCGCCGCGGGCGACCTGACACGTGAACTGCAATCCAGCCGCAAAGACGAACTCGGCCAGATGCTGCGCGCACTCTCTGGCATGTCGGCCCGCCTGCGTAGCGTGGTGAGCGAAGTGCGCCAGGGCGTGGACTCCGTCTCCAGCGCCTCCATCGAGATCGCCAACGGCAATCACGACCTTTCCGTCCGCACCGAGCAGACCGCGGCCAACCTGGAAGAAACGGCCTCCAGCATGGAGGAACTCACTGCCACCGTCACCCAATCCGCAGACACCGCCCGCCAAGCCAACCAACTGGCGGGCACCGCCGCGCAGGCTGCAGCCCGTGGTGGAGAAGTCGTGGCCCAGGTGGTGTCCAGCATGCAGCAGATCACAGAGAGCTCGCGCAGGATCAGCGACATCATCGGCGTGATTGACGGCATCGCCTTCCAGACCAACATCCTGGCGCTGAACGCCGCAGTGGAGGCTGCCCGCGCCGGCGAGCAAGGCCGTGGGTTCGCCGTCGTGGCCAGCGAAGTGCGAAGCCTGGCCGGGCGCAGCGCCGAAGCCGCCAAGGAGATCAAGACGCTCATCGGCACATCGGTCGACAACGTCGAGAGCGGCTCCGAGCAGGTAGCCCAGGCCGGCAAGACCATGGATGAAATCGTCTCCAGCGTGCGCCGCGTGAGCGACCTCATCGGAGAGATCACCGCATCGTCTGGCGAACAACGCGATGGCATCGCCCAGGTCAACCAGGCCGTGGCCCACCTGGATCAGATGACGCAGCAAAACGCCGCGTTGGTGGAAGAGTCCACCGCCGCGGCCGCGTCCATGCGCGACCAGGCGCAGCGCCTGGCCGACGTGGTGGCCGTGTTCAACGTGGGTGCCAGCGCGCGCGGCGTCGTGTCAAACCCCACCCCCCGTACCGTCGCCCCCGCAGCGAGCCCGACCCCAACGCCCACCCCGGCCCGGTTGGCGGTGAAGGCCGCGGGGGCCGGCAGGCCTACGGCAGCGCCATCGGCCAAACTCACCGACAGCGCCCCGGCAGCCGGGCCGGCCAAGGCACCTGCCCCGGCCCCGGTGACCAAAGGCAATGACGATGAGTGGGAGAGTTTCTGACGCGGCGCCGCCGCCGCCGCCGCCCACTCACGTACCAATGCCGGGTACTGAGGTGATGTCTTGTCGCGCGATCGTCGTGGAAGCGCGGCAGTCCCGCCGGCGCATCTGCGGATCGACGCTCGCGGGGGAATCATTCAATGGCACGCCCGACCTCGACAGGCAGGCAAGAGCAAGCCTTTAGGGGGGCTTGTAAAAGCGCCTGCCTTCCGCGCCCAGGGCGCCATCGGCCCGAAGAGAACGATGCGAGGCGCGCGCGCTGCGCCCTCGGTGGGCCCGCTGTTCAGGCGTTCAGCACGCCGGTCGCCTTGCCGGCCCACAGGCGCAGGCTGTCGATCAGGTCCTGCTGGCTGAACGAGCAGCTTTCCTCGGCGAAGAGCGCGCCGGACTCCAGCCGGTCCAGCAGGCCCAGGAGTACCTCGTCGTAGCGCGGCGGCAAGGTCTGCCGCAACACGGCGAGGTCGCGCGCCTGCGCGCTGAAGGCATGCGGCGCCAGGGTGCCCTGCTGCAGGCCCTCCAGGGCCAGGCCGAAGGCGACGAGTTGCGCGGG
>JBHIWE010000285.1:0-5107 GCA_041987645.1 Acidovorax sp.
ACGACTGGGACGCCCTGGGCCATGCCCTGCCCTGTCTGGTCGATCTCCAGCCATCGGGCCGCTTCCTGATGGAGGAGTTCTATTACGCGGGCGGCCTGCCCGCCGTGATCCGCGAGCTGGGCCCTGTTGTTGAGCACCACCTTCTTGCCCTTGAGTTCGCTGACCTTTCTGATCGGAGAGTTTTTCGGCACCACGATGGCTTCCGCAGCGGGGGCGGGGGGCTGATTGGCCACATAGACCAGGTCGGCTCCGGCCGCCTGTGCAAAGATAGGGGGCGCCTCGCCCACCGTACCGAAGTCGATGGACCCGACGTTGAGTCCTTCCAGCAACTGCGGGCCTGCCGGGAACTCGACCCACTTGACCGCCACACCCAGCGGTGCCAGACGCTTCTCCAGATCGCCCTTGCCCTTGAGGATGGTGAGCGTGCCGTACTTCTGATAGCCGATGCGCACGGTGGCGTTCTGAGCCGAGGCGGTGCTGACGGCCATCAGGCTGCCGGTCAGCAGGCCCGCGAGGGTGATGCGGCCCAGGGTCTGGAACCACTGGCGACGGAGGGAGGCAAAGCGGTGATTCATCTTCTTTCCGTTTCTCGTTTTTGGCAGATGGGGTGACGTCACGATAGGCAATGAGGTTGTGAGCGAAAAGGAAGCTTTCGCGTGACGCTCATGCGGTTTGCGCATGAGCCTGCCCAGTTCACAGCGCGTGGGCAGCCTGGAGACAGTGCAGGAGGTCCGTGCGGGCTTGCAGCACGGCGTCGTCGTCGCGTTGACGAGGGTGGCCAAGCGGAACGGGCAGCGACGCCAGCAACGGACCTGGCACGTGATCGAGCACGAGCACGCGGTCACTCAGCAGGGCAGCCTCATCCAGGTCGTGTGTCACCATCAGCACGGTGATCGCGTGCTCTTGCACGAGCTCGGTCAGCAGATCCTGAAGCCGCATGCGCGTGAAGGCATCGACGGCGGAGAACGGCTCGTCCAGAAGCAACACGCGGGGCTGGCGGAACAGGGCGCGCGCAATGGCCACCCGCTGGGCCTGGCCGCCAGACAGCTGCTTGGGCAGTGCGTGGGCGTGGCCAGCCAGGCCGACTTCGTTCAGCAACCGGGCAATACGTTCCTGCTGCCCGGGCGAATTTGGCGCGCCGAAAGCGATGTTGTCTGACACATCGAGCCACGGCATCAGCCGCGGCTCCTGGAACACGAATCCGATGTCGCTGCTCAGGCCGTGCAGCGTTCTTCCGGACAGACTGATATGCCCGTCGTAATCGGTGTCCAGGCCCGCGATGAGCCGCAGCAACGTACTTTTGCCGCAGCCGCTGGCGCCGACCAGGCAGACCAGCTCACCGGCGTTCACGTGCAGGGCCAGCTGGCGCAGGACCGTGCGCGTGCCGTAGCGCTTAGCGTGAATGTGAATGTCGAGAAGGGCCATGGGAATGGAAGGGCGAGGGGCCGAGTGGTCATGCGGTTGGCTGGTAGGTGTCGCGCCAGTGCAGCAGCCTGTGCTCGGCCCACTGCAGCAGCGAGTCACTCAGCTTGCCGAGCACGGCGAGCAGCACGATGGCGGTCAGCACCAGGTCGGCGCGGCTGGTTTCCCGGCCGTCGGTCAGCAGGTAGCCCAGGCCGCGTGTGGCGGCAATCAGTTCGGCCGCCACCATGAACATCCACGAGAGGCTGAGGCCCTGGCGGATCCCGGTCATCACGGCGGGCAGCGCGGCGGGCAACAGCACGCGGCGCACCAGCGCGGCTGACGACAGGCCGGCCATGCGCCCCACCTCCACGAGCTTGCGGTCGACGTCTCGCAAGCCGCTGGACACGCCGAGGTAGACGGGGAAGAACGAGCCGATCGCAATCAGCACGACCTTGGGGGCTTCGTCAATGCCCAGCCACAGCAACAGCAACGGCACCCATGCCAGCGAGGGGATGGCCCTCAGGGCCTGAAAGCTGGGGTCGAGCAGGTCTTCCAGCGAGCGCCACAGGCCCACCGCGGCCCCGAGGATCAGGCCGAGCAGGGTGCCGATGGCAAAGCCAGCCATCACCCGCAGCGTGCTGCTGCCGGCGTGCTGTGCCAGAGCTCCCCAGCCCAGCTGGGCCACCGTCTGCCAGAGTTCGCTGGGTGCAGGTAGCAGGTGCCGCGGGATCCAGCCCCGCTGCACGGCCAGTTCGAGTCCGCCCACCAGTGCGATCGGGGGCAGAGCGCCCAGCCAGGCGGTCGAGGTCCCCGGGCGGCCGGGGGCGCGACGGACCCCCGGTCGTGCCGGTTTTTCTGAAGGCAAGGCAGACAGCGCCGAAGAGAGGTTGGAGCGGCTCATGGTGTGATCCTGTGAAGGTCAGCCTCGACGGATCACCGGCGCAGCAAACGAGGTGTCCACCAGGTTCGTGATCACCTTGTCCAGATCGGTGCCGGGACGAACCAGGGCTTCGTCCAGCAGGATGGGTGCGGCCGCCTTGAGCGCGTCGATGTGCTGTTTTCCGGGCTGCGGCTGGGCCAGGTCGGTACGAACCTTGATCTGCAGCAGGGCCACCTCGAGCGAGACCTTGGCCTCCTCCGAAAGGATCTGCGCCGCGGCGCTGTTGTTGGCTTGAATCCACTGCCGTGCCCGCTCGTAGACGGCGATCACGCGCCGGACGGTTTCCGGATGGCGCTGCAGGAAGTCCTCGCGCACATTGAGGAAGCCGTAGGTATTGAAGCTCACATTGCGATAGAGCAGGCGTGAGCCGGCACCGAGTTCACTGGCCGCCATCAGCGGGTCCAGCCCGGCCCAGGCGTCAACGCGGCCCTGCTCGAGGGCCGCTTTGCCATCGGCGTGCTGCAGTGACACGTGCTCGATGTCCGTGCGCTTGAGGCCGACGGTGTGCAGGGCGCGAAGCAGAAAGAGATAGGGGTCAGTGCCCTTGGTGGCTGCCACCTTCTTGCCCTTCAGGTCGGCCAGCGTCTTGATGGGCGAGTTGCGGGGCACGACCAGCGCGGTCCACTCGGGGCGCGAGAAGATATAGGGCGTGCGGATGGGGTTGCCGTTGGCCTTGGCCAGCACCGCGGCCAGACCGGCCGTGGAGCCGATGTCGATGCTGTTTGCATTGAGGTACTCCAGCGCGCGGTTGCTGCCCGCACTCAATACCCACTGGACAGGCACGCCGTCTTTCTTGAACTCTTCATCGAGCCAGCCGAAGCGCCGGATGACCAGGCTGGAAGGGTTGTAGTAGGCGTAGTCCAGCCGGATCTCTTTCGGGGAGGAGGACTGGGCGCGTGCGGGCAGGGCGGTCAGCGAGGCCAGGGCGCCCGAGGTGGCGGCCCATTGAAGCAGGGAGCGGCGTTTCATGGATCGGTTCTTTCAGGATGCAGCGTGTTGGGGAGGCAGTCGGTTCTCGGACGCGGACACCAGCGTGGCCTTGTCGAACGGTCCGCCTGTGATGGCTTCGCCCATCAAGGTGACGGGGCGTTTGCCGGGCAGCAGCGGGAAAACCAGTTCGGCAAAGCGGTAGGCTTCTTCCAGATGGGGGTAGCCCGACAGTACGAAGTGGTCGATGCCCAGGTCGGCGTACTCCTTGAGACGCTTGGCCACCACATACGGATCGCCGACGAGCGCGGTGCCCGCTCCACCACGCACCAGGCCCACCCCGGCCCACAGGTTGGGGCTGACCTCCAGCCGGTCGCGGCGACCGCCATGCAGCGCCGCCATCCGGGCCTGCCCGACGGAATCCATGGTGGCGTAGCGCTGCTGGATGCTTGCGATGGTGTCATCGTCCAGCGTGCTGATCAGTCGATCGGCTTCGGCCCAGGCTTCGGCGGTGGTCTCGCGCACGATGACGTGCACCCGCAGACCGAAGCGCACGGTCCGGCCGTTGGCCGCGGCTCGTGCGCGCACGTCGGCGATCTTCTCGGCCACGGCAGCTGGAGGCTCTCCCCAGCTGAGGTAGACGTCCACGTGTTCGGCCGCGAGATCATGCGCGGCGGGCGATGAGCCGCCGAAGAACAGCGGCGGGTGGGGCGTCTGAACCGGTGGAAAGTAGCTGCGCGCGCCCACCACTCGGTGGTGCCGGCCCTCGAAGTCCACGGTCTCGCCTGCCAGCAGTCGCTTCCAGATCGTCAGGAATTCGCCTGCAGCCTCGTAGCGTTCGTCGTGGCTGAGGAACACCCCGTCGGCCGCCAGCTCGGCGGCATCGCCGCCGGGCACCACGTTGAGCAGCAAGCGGCCCCGGCTGGCTTGATCGAGCGTGGCCGTGGCGCGGGCCAGCGCCGTCGGGCTCCCCAGCGATGTGCGCAGGGCCACCAGGAACTTCAGACGATGCGTGTGTTGGATGGCGCTGGCAGCCACTGCCCAGGGATCATGGCAGCCACTCCCGGTGGGGATGAGCACGCCGTCGTAGCCGAGTCGGTCGGTCGCCACCGCGATCTGATTGAGGTAGTCCATCGTGGGCGCGCGGCCGGAATTGGACTTGCCGAGGTAGCGTGTATCGCCCGAGGTGGGCAGGAACCAGAAGATGTCGAGGCTCATGACAATCGTCTCAGGAGTAGGAGGTCGGCTCGGGGTAGCGGCCCTCGAGCACGTAGCGGCCGATGTCGCGCAACTTGTAGTCGATCGGGTCGTGCAGCGTGTGCACACGGGCGTTGCGCCAGAAGCGGTCGAGCGCCAACGTCTGGCTGGTGGCCCCTGCGCCCGTCTGTTCGAAGAACCCGGAGGACACGGCCATCGCCGCGCGATGTGCGGCGATCTTCGCCTCGGCCACAGCCACGGCGACTTCACCCCGTTGTGCAGCCTGCAGAGCGTGCCCCTGGCCGAAGGCCTCGTCGAGGCGGGCGCTGGCCGCATCGCTCAGGACGGCCGCCGTGCGTACAAGCAACCACAGGTCGGCATACCGCAACTGGGTGTAGGGGTCGTCCACGGCCCGCGCCACGCCCGACGCGGCCCAGGCCCGCGTTCGCTCACGGGTGTAGGCGAGGCCAGCTCGCAGCGCCCCGGTGGCCAGTCCCACGTACAGGCTGCCCAGCACGTGTTGCGCAAATTGGGCACGCAGCGTCGTCCACGGTGTGGCCGGCTGGCCGGGAGCAATCAGCACGTCATCGTCCGGAATGATCACCCGATCGAAATGCACCGTCCCGCTGTCGGTCTGCT
>JBHIWE010000286.1:0-5031 GCA_041987645.1 Acidovorax sp.
GACCAACGCCATCAAGGCGGCGCTGGGCGACCATGCCTACAAGACCGTGGTGAGCTCCACCAAATCCATGACGGGCCACTTGCTTGGTGGCGCCGGCGGCATCGAGAGCGTTTTCACCGTGCTCGCGCTGCGCGACCAGAAGGCTCCTCCCACCATCAACCTGGTGGAGCAGGACCCGGACTGCGATCTGGACTACTGCGCCAACACTGCCCGCGACATGAAGATGGACGTGGCGGTGAAGAACAACTTCGGTTTTGGCGGCACCAACGGCACGCTGGTCTTCAAGCGCGTCTGACGCGGGCAGTACCGCTGCCGCCGCGTCCCACAGACTGTCTTCCATCGCTCGGCCCTTGACCCGTGCCGCTGCGATGGACGCTTCACACTCCGCATCGTCTTCCTATCACCACCCGCCGGCGGTGCGCTTTCCTGTGGAGCGCAGCGTACGTGCTGGGCTCGCCCTCACTGTCCTGATCGCTGCCAGCGGGCTGGTGCTGGTGGGTTGGGGCATGGCGGGGGCGCCGCCCCATCCTTGGGCCCAACCTCTGGGCTGGGCTCTCTGGGCGGTGACGGCCGGGCTGGCGGCGATGGCCTGGCGGCGCAGCCCGCGCGGTGCCCTGCAATGGGATGGGGCGCAATGGTGGTTCCTTCCTACGGGCCAGGTGCGGCCTCTGGCCGCCCGGACTGCGCCCGAAGTGCATCTGGATCTCCAGCGTTTCGTTTTGGTGTGCCTGCCGTTGTGCGATGCGCCGCGTGTCTGGCTGTGCCTGGAGCGGGATGCAGATGCGCAGGGGTGGCCGGCATTGCGGCGGGCGTTATATTCGCGCGCCCGGATGGCTGGCAGCACGGCCTCCGCACGCTCCGAATCGGAATCCTGAATGTGCAGGCGAGGTGTCAGACCCCTTCGCGTGGCCGCCGCTCACGCACCTGTCCAGCCCTTGCGGCACGGGTGTGGCCCGTCTTTCTTCCATTTCCGCTTGCCGACGTCCGGGCGGCCCTTCCTTCTCCAAAATGACAGCATCTCCGCTTCCGCCCAACGGCAATGACAGCGATCTGCAGCTCGTCGAGCGCACGGTGGCGGGCGATCAGCGCGCCTACGAACTGCTGGTCATCAAGTATCAGCGCCGGATCGAGCGCCTGATCGGCCGCATGGTGCGCGACGTCGATCTGGTGCAGGACATCGCACAGGAAACCTTCATCCGCGCCTATCGCGCGCTGCACCAGTTCCGCGGAGAGGCCCAGTTCTATACCTGGCTCTACCGCATCGCGGTCAACACTGCCAAGAAGGCGCTGGTGGACATGAAGCGCAACCCCGTCATCACCGACAGCGCGCTGCGCGGCAGTGACGATGACGATGAAACTTCCCGCGTCGGCAACGAACTAACCACCGAAGAAACGCCCGAAACGGTCCTCGCTGCCCGAGAGATTGCAGAAGCCGTGAATGCGGCGATGGAGGCGTTGCCCGAGGATCTGCGCCAGGCCGTGACGCTGCGCGAGATCGAGGGCCTGAGCTACGACGAGATCGCGGCAGCGATGAGCTGCCCGATCGGCACGGTGCGGTCGCGGATCTTCCGTGCGCGCGAGGCGATCTCGGCGCGCGTCAAGCCGCTGCTGGACAAGCAGACGGGCAAGCGCTGGTGAGGTGCGGGGCAGCAGCCGGCGGATGGTGAATGGTGGGTGGGTACAAGCAGCAGGGTGATGGACATGAAGACGAATGACGATGTGATGATGCGCGAGCAGTTGTCCGCTCTGGCGGATGGGCAACTGCAGGGCGAAGAATTTGCGCGGGCGGTGGCGTTCGCCTGCACGGAGGCCGGTCGCGAACAGTGGCACATGCACCATATGGTGGGAGACGTGCTGCGCTCGGCCGAGCTGGCTGCGCCTTCCAGGCCACTGCTGCTCGACCGCTTGCGCGAACAGTTGGCCCAGGAGCCGCTGCCCCAAGCCCTGGCTGCCGGCGAGTTGACCCAGGTGGCGCCGGAGTCGCCCGCCCTGGCCGATGCCAGGGTCGCCAACTCCGGGGTGTTCCATTGGAAGATGGTGGCAGGACTCGCCTCTGTGGCCGCTGTGGCTGCGATCGGCTGGGGTACCTATGCCGGCACCGCGGCCCCGCAGGACGGCGGTGCGCGGCTGGCATCGGCCTCCTCGTCCACGCTGGCGGTGGCTGACGGCAGCAACGGCAGTTCGCAGCAGGTCATGTTGCGCGATCCGCGCCTGGATGAACTGCTGGCCGCCCACCGCCAGTTCGGTAGCACGTCGTCGCTGCAGATGCCGGCCGGATTCCTGCGCAACGCCAGTTTCGATGCCCCGGCACGCTGAGCCTGTGCAGGGCAGGGCCCACGGCGCCTGACGCCGGCCTGCCGTACCGGCCGCATCCAGCGCCGCCTGCGGTGTATGGCGCTGCATCGAAGCCGTCACGCACCGCTGGCTGGCCGTGTCTGCGATGCGGCCCTTTCTCGCGGCATCATGTCGGCCGGCATATCCCCACGACATTGGCGCCCTTGAGGGCGGTCACCGCACTTGGCGCGTTCGCGCTATCGTTTTCACTTTCCTCCCCGCACCGAATGTCGCAATTAGAAAGGTCGAAGATGCCCCTGATCGATTGGAAGAACCTGCATGCCCTGGCCCTGGCGGGCGCGATGGCTCTGTCTGGCAGCCTGGCGGTGCTTCCGGTACAGGCGGCCCGTGCGCAGCCTGCCGCGTCCGTGCGCGGACTGCCGGACTTCACCGATCTGGTGGACCAGGTGGGGCCCTCCGTGGTCAACATTCGCACGATCGAGAAGGTCTCCGATCGCTCCGGCGGCAATGCGATGGACGAGGAGATGCTCGAGTTCTTCCGCCGTTTCGGCGTGCCCATTCCCAATCTGCCGCGCCAGCAGTCGCCGCAGCAGCGCGTACCGCAGCCTGAAGAGCAGCCGCGCGGCGTAGGGTCGGGCTTCATCCTGACTGCCGATGGCTACATCATGACCAACCACCATGTGGTGGACGGCGCCGAAGAGGTCATCGTCACGCTGACCGACAAGCGCGAATTCAAGGCCAGGATCGTCGGTTCCGACAAGCGCACCGACGTCGCCGTGGTCAAGATCGACGCCACCGGCCTGCCTGCCGTGAAGATCGGCGACGTGGGCCGCCTGCGCGTGGGCGAGTGGGTGATGGCCATCGGCTCGCCCTTCGGGCTGGACAACAGCGTCACGGCAGGCATCGTCAGTGCCAAGCAGCGCGACACGGGCGATTACCTGCCCTTCATCCAGACCGATGTGGCCATCAACCCCGGCAATTCCGGCGGCCCCCTGATCAATATGCGCGGCGAGGTGATCGGCATCAACAGCCAGATCTATTCGCGCTCGGGCGGGTTCATGGGCATTTCTTTCGCCATTCCCATTGATGAGGCGATCCGCGTGAGCGACCAGCTGCGCGCCACCGGCCGGGTGAGCCGCGGCCGCATCGGCGTGCAGATCGAGTCCGTGGCCAAGGACGTGGCTGAATCCATCGGCCTGGGCAAGCCGCAGGGCGCTCTGGTGCGCGGCGTGGAAGCGGGCTCGCCCGCCGATAGGGCCGGTGTAGAGGCCGGCGACGTGATCATGCGCTTCGACGGCAAGGCCGTGGAGAAGGCGGCTGATCTGCCGCGCCTGGTGGGCAACACCAAGCCGGGCACCAGGAGCACGGTGAGCGTGTTCCGGCGCGGCGTCACGCGCGATTTCCCGATCACCATCGCCGAGGTCGAGCCCGATGACAAGCCGGTGGCCAAGGCGGCTGACAAGGAGGCAGGACCCAAGTCCTCCGCTGCTGCCAAACAGGTCGGCCTGAGCGTGGCCGAGCTCACCGATGCGCAAAAGAAGGAGCTGAAGGTCAAGGGCGGCGTGCGGGTGGTGGCGGCAGCCGAGGCCGCTGCGCGCGCCGGACTGCGAGAGGGCGATGTGATCGTCTCCATCGCCAACACCGAAGTGGGCAGCGTCAAGGAGTTCGACGCGGTGTTGGCCAAGGCCGACAAGGCCAAGCCGATCAACGTGCTGTTCCGTCGCGGGGAGTGGGCGCAGTACGCCCTGATTCGTCCCGGGCGGTGATTGCCTCAGAGCCCCCGCGCCGAGTCCATGCCAAGACCCTGGTGTGTGCTCGGGATAGTGGATGCCCCCGACCGGACGATGACGGGTGTTACAAATTTGCCCGGCCGTCGTACCGCGGCCGCACGATGTGAGGCGTGGGTGGGCTATGTATGGTTTTCGGTAGAATGCGGGGCGCCCTTACCCGCCTGGGTGCATAAAACCGATGCGATACACCATGATGTGGGACGCGTCGTTTTCATGCACAGGTGTTCCACAGATCGCCCACAAGTTGTTCATCAAGTTGTCGGCAGATCTGTGAATAAGCTGTTGATAAAATTCTCGTTGCGAGCCGGCAACGCCTGGGTGGCACCGCTGGCCGGGCTTTCCCGAAAGTCCTTTTTGCCTACAATGAAGTCCCAACTATCGCAGTTGCCAATGATTGTTGGTTCAGGGCGCGTCGCCATTCGACGCGCCCTTTTTTCTTGTGCGCGCTGTTTTAATTCAATCACTTGACGCTTTCCGTTGATGAATCACATCAGAAATTTTTCCATCATCGCGCACATCGACCATGGCAAGTCGACCCTTGCCGACCGCCTCATCCAGCGTTGCGGCGGCCTTGAGGAGCGCCAGATGGAGGCGCAGGTGCTCGATTCGATGGACATCGAAAAAGAGCGTGGGATAACCATCAAGGCCCAGACGGCCGCGCTGCAGTACAAGGCCAAGGATGGGCAGGTCTACAACCTGAATCTGATCGACACACCCGGCCATGTGGACTTCTCCTACGAGGTCTCGCGCTCGCTCTCCGCCTGCGAGGGCGCGCTGCTGGTGGTCGATGCGTCCCAGGGCGTGGAGGCCCAGACCGTCGCCAATTGCTACACCGCGCTCGACCTGGGCGTGGAAGTGCTGCCGGTGCTCAACAAGATGGACCTGCCGCAGGCCGACCCGGACAACGCCAAGGCCGAGATCGAGGACGTGATCGGCATCGACGCGG
>JBHIWE010000287.1:0-5030 GCA_041987645.1 Acidovorax sp.
CACGGCGGCACTGGATGCGCGCGGCATCAACGCCTTCTCCGTGCCGGTCGTGGTGGTGCTCTCGGGCAACCTGCTGCCGCTCGCGCTCATGCCCGACGGCTGGCAGACCGTGCTGCTGGCACAACCACTGGCCGGGCTGATGGACATTCCGGTGCGCCTGTATTTCGGCCGGCTGGCGGGCTGGGAGGCGGCGGCCGGCCTGGCGCTGCAGGCCTTCTGGGTGAGCGCGCTGGTGGTGCTGGGCCGCTGGACGCTGGCGCGCACGCTGGCGCGGCTCGACATCCAGGGAGGCTGACCATGGGCTCCTTCGCGCTCTTTCTACGCTTTGCCGGCGCGTCGCTCTCGGGGCAGATGCGCTATCCGGGCTCGGCCCTGCTGCTGACCGTGGGACAGTTCCTCGTCACCGGCATCGAGGTGATCGCCGTGTGGGCGCTGTTCGACCGCTTCGGCGCAGTGCAGGGCTGGAGCCTGGGCGAAGTCGCGCTGTTCTATGGCCTGGTGAACGCCATGTTCGGCATCGCCGACGGCCTGGGCCGGGGCTTCGACGTGCTGGGCACCGAGCTGCTGCGCACCGGCGCGTTCGACCGGTTGCTGCTGCGCCCGCGCCCGCTGGCGCTGCAGCTCATCGGGCAGGACGTGCGCTTCAGTCGCCTGGGCCGCCTGCTGCAGGCAGCGCTGGTGATCGCCTTCGCCACCGCGCAGGCCGGCATCGCCTGGACGCCCGCGCAGGTCGCGCTGGCCCTCTTCGCGCTGGCCGGTGGCGTGGCGCTGTTCCTGGGCATCCTGGTGTTGCAGGGCGCGCTGGCGTTCTGGACGGTGGAGAGCCTGGAGATCGCCAACGTCTTCACCTACGGCGGCGTGGAGGCCGGCCAGTATCCGCTGGCGATCTACGCACGCTGGTTCCGGCTGCTGCTGACCTTCGCCGTGCCGCTGGCCGCCGTGAGCTACTACCCGGCGCTCGCCATCCTCGGACGGGCCGATCCGCTGGGTGCGCCGGCCTGGGTCGGCTGGGTGTCGCCGCTGGCGGGATTCGCTTTTCTGGCGCTGGCCTTCGTGGCCTGGCGGGCGGGGCTGCGCCGGCACGCTTCCACGGGCAGCTGAAGGCGCTGGATCAGCGGAGTTGCGGGGCCGGCGCGGCAGGCGCTGGAGGCGCGGCGCCGGGGCCTTCCTGCAGTTCTGCAGTCAGGATGCGGCGGATCTCCAGGATCGCGCGCGGATGCTCCTGCACGCTGTGGGACGAGGGCAGCACCAGCTCCGACGCGGCGCCCGGCAGGTGCGCGCTGGCGTAGGGCACGATGCCGTCGGAAGACTGCGCGAGCGGCAGGTCCGGCGTGTCGTCGCCGAGGATGGAGTGATAGCGCAGCCCGGGGCTGAGGGGCAGATCCGCCGTCCAGCGGATGTAGTCGTCGCGGTCGCTCAGGTTGTCGATGCTGTTGGGAATGCCGATGGGGCCGGCCGCCCCGGTCTCGGGCGACACGGCGCGCGGCCGCAGCCGGCTCATCACCCGCGTGGCATCGCCCAGCTGCCGCACCATGCCGAGCGGCAGGGTGATGAGGTTGGCGGCCCAGCGCGCCAGCCGGTGGTTGGCGAAGGGCGTGCCCCGGTGCGGTGCGGCGATGAAGATGGCGTCGCTCACCTGCGGCAGCGGCGAAAAGCGCAGGTAGCGGTCCAGCGTCTTGCGGGTGTCGGCTGCGCCCTCGGCCTCTTTTGGCGCGTCGTCGGGTGCTTCGTCCGGCACTTCGTAGCGGGCCTGCAGCGCCTGCCAGAGCCGGTCGCCGGTCGATGACACGAGCAGGCGCGCCAGCACGCCGCCCATGCTGTGCCCGATCAGCGTGACGCGCTGCGACGCGCGCGCCGTGCCGGCCGGGTCGAAGTGGTGCAGCGTGGCTTCGATGGCCGTGGCGATGGTGTCGCGGTTCACGGCCAGCGGCGCGTTGGTGGGGTAGTACACCTGCCAGATCTGGTAGTTGCGGCGCAGCGCCTCGTCCCCCAGCACCTCGTTGGCGACGTTGATCCAGGCCTCGGGGCTGCTGGCCAGGCCGTGCAGCATGATGACGATGCGTCGGTCGGGGTCGTAGGGCTGCATCAGGTGGATGCGCGGGTGGTCGATGCCGCCGTTCAGGCCGAGCAGCGTGTCCAGCGCCTGCGTGGCGAAGCCCGAGCGCGCCAGCCAGAGCCCGTAGCCGGCGCTGAAGTTGGCGGCCAGCGGCATGGTGTGCCGGGCGATGCGTTCGGACGCGGCGCGGTACGGGTCGCGCAGCAGCACGCGGATGCGGTGCGTGGCCAGCACCTCGCGCAGGGTGTGGCCCTCGAAGATGAGCAGCGCGGTGACCGGCGGGTAGGGCATGGTCCTGAAGGGCTGCGGCTCCGAATGGGGCGGCGGGGCCTGCGGCTTGAGCCCCAGCACCAGTTCGGCCCCGAAGCCGTCGCGCCGGTAGATGTTGCGCAGGCCCGAGAAGCGCAGCGAGGCGGCGGGAATGATCTCCTGCACACGGTCCGGCTCCAGCCCGGCGCTGCGCAGCGAGGAAAAGTCCAGCTGCCAGGGGCCGATGGTGGCGGCCTGCGCGGCCTCTTCGCGGTCGCGCTCGGGGTTGTCGGGCGAGGCGTGGGCCTTGAAGAGCGCCGAGAGCGCCTGCTGCGCCGCGAAGTTGTAGTAGTCGCGCACCTGGGCCTGCCGGTCCTCGAAGGCGCGCTCGCCGGGCGAACGGGCGGTGAAGAACAGGTAGGCATAGGCGTGGCGGGCGGCCTCCAGCCACAGGCCCACCTGGGCGTCCAGAGCGGGCGCATCGGCCGCCGGGGCGCGCGCGCCGTCCTGGGCGGCGGCCAGCCAGACCTCCGACAGCGTGGCCAGCCGCTGCTCGTCGGTCAGTCCGGTGGATTCGCGCAAGGCCTGGCGGCAGGCGGGGGCGTCGCGCCCGCATTGCTTCTCGTCCAGGCCTAGCACGCGCAGCACCTCGTTGGCGGCGGGGCTGAGCGAGCCGGTGGTCAGCACGTCGCTGCGGCGCTGGCGCAGGTAGTCGGCCGTGGAGATCGAATCCACCTGCACGCCCGCGCAGCCGGACAGCAGGGCGACCAGGCAGGCCAGCGAGCCCCAGCGCAGCAGCCAGCGCCACGGCCCGTGGAGCGGCGCCGGGCGGATCAGTAGCGGCAGAAGAGGGGCGGCAGGGCGCATGGCGGGCGATTGTGCCGTCCACCGCTGCTAGCATTGCCGCGCCGCAGCCACCGCCCTGTTCCTGCCCCGGTCTCTCGCCTTCGGGGCCCGGGGCCTGCCGGCCATCGAACGCTCCATGACGCCACCGCTCCCTCCCCCAGCCCCTTCGTCCGCCGCCGCCTCGCCCCAGGCGCTGCGGCGCTTCCTGTTCATGCACCCCGCGCATTTCATCGCCCTGGGCTGTGGCAGCGGCCTGGCGCGTGTGGCCCCCGGCACCGTGGGCACCGCCTGGGGCTGGCTGGCCTACCTGGCGCTGCAGGCCTGGCTGCAGCCGGCCGCCATCGGCCTGGTGATCGCTGCGTCGCTGGTGGTGGGCTGGTGGGCCTGCACGGTGGCGGCGCGGCACCTGGGGGTGTCGGACCCGGGCTGCATCGTCTGGGACGAGATCGTCGCCATCTGGATCGTGCTCTGGCTGGCCATGCCCATGGGCTTCTGGGGGCAGCTCGCGGCGTTCGCACTGTTCCGCTATTTCGACGCCGCCAAGCCCGGCCCCGTGCGCTGGGCCGACAGCTGCTTCAAGGGCTTCGGCTGGCGCGGCGGCTTCGGCATCCTGTTCGACGATCTGGTGGCGGCCTTCTGCGCGCTGATGGTCATCGCCATCTGGCGGTGGTTCTGGTGATGGTGCCAGGTAAAATGCTATCGAATGAGGAGCGCATGGCGCGCTCTGCGCCTGCGCTGCCGGCCGATTGGGCTCATATCGCGCGCCTGCTGGCCGCGCGCGGCTGGATGCTGGCCACCGCCGAGAGCTGCACGGGCGGCCTGATCGCCGCCGCCTGCACCGACCTGGCCGGCTCCAGCACCTGGTTCGAGCGCGGCTTCGTCACCTATTCCAACGCCGCCAAATCCGAACTGCTGGGCGTGCCGCCCGAGCTCATCGCCGCCCATGGCGCGGTGAGCGAGCCCGTCGCCCGCGCCATGGCCGAAGGCGCCGCGGCGCATTCGCCGGCCCAGGTCGCGCTGGCCGTCACCGGCGTGGCGGGCCCTGGCGGCGGCAGTGCCGACAAGCCCGTGGGCACGGTGTGGTTCGGCTGGCGCGTGGGCGGGCAGACCTTTGCCGAGCGCTGCCGATTCGATGGCGACCGTGCCGCGGTGCGGTTGCAGACGGTGGCGCATGCGGGGCGCCGGCTGGCGGACCTGCTGCTGGCGGCTGCCTAGCCCGGACGCGGACGCGGCCGGTGGCGGCCTCAGCGGCCGAATTCGTCGCCCAGTTCCCTGGCGCGGTCCCGCGCGGCCTGCAGGGCGCGCGCGAAGCTCTCGGCCATGCCGCTGTGCTCCATGGCCGTGATGGCCGCATAGGTCGTGCCGCCCTTGGAGGTGACGCGCTGGCGCAGCACGGCGGGCGATTCGCCTGCGCGGCGCGCCAGTTCCGAAGCGCCGGTGAAGGTGCCCACGGCCAGGCGGTGCGCCTGCTCGGCCGAAAGGCCCATGTCCACGCCGGCACGCGTCATGGCTTCGAGGAAGAAGAACACATAGGCCGGGCCCGAGCCCGAGAGCGCGGTGACGGCGTCGAGCTGCGCCTCCTGCTCCACCCACAGCAGCTCGCCGGTGCTGGCGAGCGTCTCATCGACCAGCGCGCGGTCGGCGGCGGTGATGGCCGGGCGGGCGAAGAGGGCGGTCATGCCCTGGCCGATGAGCGCGGGCGTGTTGGGCATGGTGCGCACGATGCGGTCGCTGCCCAGCCAGGCGGCGATGCTGTCCGAGCGGATGCCGGCCGCCACGCTCAGGTGGACGGCGCCGGGCGCGGTGTGCGGGCGCACGGCGGCGGCGGCGTCCTTGAAGGTCTGGGGCTTGACGGCCCAGACCACCAGGCCGGCGCGCT
>JBHIWE010000288.1:0-5023 GCA_041987645.1 Acidovorax sp.
ATGCTGGTCCGCGTGGTCGATGGCCGTCTGCTCAAGGGCGAGCGCTTCAAGATGATGGCCTCGGGCGCGGTGTACAACGCCGACAACCTGGGCGTCTTCACCCCCGCCAACGAGCCGCGCAATGCGCTGAACGCCGGCGAGGTGGGCTTCATCATCGCGGGCATCAAGGAGCTGAAGGCTGCCAAGGTGGGTGACACCATCACGCTCGAAAAGAAGCTGCCCAACAACCTGGGCCCGGCCGAGCAGGCGCTGCCTGGCTTCAAGGAAATCCAGCCGCAGGTGTTCGCCGGCCTCTACCCGACCGAGGCGAGCGAGTACGACCAGCTCCGCGACGCGCTGGAAAAGCTCCAGCTCAACGATGCGTCGCTGCATTTCGAGCCCGAGGTGTCGCAGGCGCTGGGCTTCGGCTTCCGCTGCGGCTTCCTGGGCCTGTTGCACATGGAGATCGTGCAGGAGCGCCTGGAGCGCGAGTTCGACCAGGACCTGATCACCACCGCGCCCAGCGTGGTCTATGAAGTGGTCAAGGGCGACGGCGAGGTCATCATGGTGGAGAACCCCTCCAAGATGCCCGACCAGGGCCGCATCCAGGAGATCCGCGAGCCCATCGTGACGGTGCATCTCTACATGCCGCAGGACTACGTCGGCCCGGTGATGACGCTGGCCAACCAGAAGCGTGGCGTGCAGCTCAACATGGCCTACCACGGCCGCCAGGTGATGCTCACCTATGAGCTGCCGCTGGGCGAGATCGTGCTGGACTTCTTCGACAAGCTCAAATCCGTGTCGCGCGGCTACGCGTCCATGGACTACGAGTTCAAGGAATACCGCGCCTCCGACGTGGTGAAGGTGGACATCCTGCTCAACGGCGAGAAGGTCGATGCGCTGTCCATCATCGTCCACCGCAGCCAGTCGGCCTACCGCGGCCGCGCCGTGGCGGCCAAGATGCGCGAGATCATCAGCCGCCAGATGTTCGACGTGGCGATCCAGGCGGCCATCGGCGCCAACATCATCGCCCGCGAAACCATCAAGGCCCTGCGCAAGAACGTGCTGGCCAAGTGCTATGGCGGCGACATCACCCGCAAGCGCAAGCTGCTCGAAAAGCAGAAGGCCGGCAAGAAGCGCATGAAGCAGATCGGCTCCGTCGAAGTGCCCCAAGAAGCGTTCCTGGCCATCCTTCAGGTCGAAGACTGAGAAGAAAAACGATGCAAATCATCACATCCCTGGTGCTGGCGGCGTTCGTCGGCTACGTGGGCGCCTGGTACCTGCGCGCCATCGAAGGCAATTTCGCGCTGCTGCTGTTCCTGGCCACCGTGGTCACGGGCTGCTACTGGCTGGCCGAGCGCTTCTACTTCCTGCCCCGGCGCCGCCGTGCGGCCCAGGCCATCGAGGACGCCGCCGTCCAGCGCCGCGCCGAGCTCGACCGCATGGGCATCGCCAAGGTCGATGTGGACGTGCAAGAGGCCAAGGGCCGCATCCTCATGCAGCCGTGGTGGCTGGACTGGACGGCCGGGCTCTTTCCGGTGATCGCCATGGTGTTCCTGCTGCGCTCGTTCCTTTTCGAGCCGTTCAAGATCCCCTCGGGCTCCATGATCCCGACGCTGCACGTGGGCGACCTGATCCTGGTGAACAAGTTCGTCTATGGCATCCGCCTGCCGGTCATCAACAAGAAGATCACCGAAGGCCATGCGCCCGAGCGCGGCGACGTGATGGTGTTCCGCTTTCCGCCGCAGCCCAGCGTGGATTACATCAAGCGCGTGGTCGGCGTGCCGGGCGACGAGGTGGCCTACCTCAACAAGCGGCTGAGCATCAACGGCAAGCCCGTGCCCACCACCGCGCTGCCCGATTACTTCGACGAAGACGCGATGGCGTACTTCAAGCAGTTCGAGGAGCAGCTCGGCGATCACCGCCACGGCATCCTGAACAACCCGCAGGTGCCGGCTTTCGTGCAGGGCGCGAGCAACTTCAAGTTCCGCGAAAACTGCCGCTACAGCGTCGAAGGCGTGACCTGCAAGGTGCCCGAGGGCTACTACTTCATGATGGGCGACAACCGCGATAATTCGCTCGACTCGCGCTACTGGGGCTTCGTGCCCGACGCCAACATCGTCGGCAAGGCCTTCTTCATCTGGATGAACTTCAGCAATCCGCGCCGCATCGGTTCGTTCAGCTGACGTGTTGCGTGCGTGCAGCCGCTTCGGCGCTGTGCGGGCCGATGTCGGGCTCGTTCCAGATGCACTGCCACGGGTAGCCCCCCACCGCGCCTGCCGTCCTTTCACCGTTCCAGCACTTAGGGAGTCCACGACATGACCATGCCCATCTCTGCCGCCTTGCCACGTCGCACGCTGCGTTCACGCCAGCGCGGCATGTCCTTCATCAGCGTCGTGCTGCTGGGGGTGATCGTGGTGGCGCTGTTCGCGATCGGATCGCAGTCCGTGCCGATCTTCCTGGAGAGCCAGGCCATCCACAAGGCGGCGGCCAAGGCGGCCCGCGAGAGCACCGTGGCCGAAGCGCGTGCGGCCTTCGATCGCGCAGCGGCCATCGACAGCATCGAATCGGTCAAGGCCAACGACCTGCAAGTGACCAAGGCCAACGACCGCCTGGTCGTCTCGTACAGCTATTCGCGCGAGATCCACCTGTTCGGCCCGGCCTATCTGGTCTATCGCTTCCAGAATTCGACGGCACCCTGAAAGCAGATCGCGCGGCCCAGGCCGCGCTCGACACCCGGGCGGACCGCGCTTTTGCGGCCCGCCCTGACGCCCCCGACACGCCGGATACCCACCGGCTCCATCCCCGCCTTCTGTTGTCAACGCACCCCCGACCTAGCTCCCCCCACTCAGTGCTGCCACCCCTTCTTTCCCAGCTGCAGGACCGCCTGCAACACACGTTCTCCGACGCCTCCCTGCTGCAACGTGCCATCACGCACCGCAGTTTTTCCGCCGATCACAACGAGCGCCTGGAATTCCTGGGCGATTCGGTGCTGAACCTGGCCGTCTCCAGCCTGCTCTACCGCCGGCTGGCCGACCAGCCCGAGGGCGACCTCTCCCGCGTGCGCGCCAACCTCGTGCGGCAGGAGAGCCTGCACGGCCTGGCGCTGCGGCTGAAGCTGCCCGAGGTGCTGCGACTGGGCGAGGGCGAATCCAAGTCCGGCGGCAAGCAGCGGCCTTCCATCCTGGCCGATGCGCTGGAGGCCGTCATCGGCGCCGTCTATCTCGACGCCGGTTATGCCCCCGCCGAGGCGCTGGTGCACCGGCTCTTCGAGGGCATGGACGTGAACCCGCAGATGCAGGCCGCCGCCAAGGACCCGAAGACCGCGTTGCAGGAGTGGCTGCAGGGCCGCAAAATGAAGCTGCCCGTCTACCGCGTGGTGGGCACCGTGGGCGCAGCGCACAGCCAGACCTTCGATGTCGAGTGCACCATCCCTGAATTGGGTCTGACCGAACGCGGCACCGGCGGTTCGCGCCGGGCCGGCGAACAGGCTGCAGCCGCCGCGCTGCTGGCCGCCCTCAAGAAAGCGAAGAAGCAAGCATGAATTCCCAGGACGCTACCAAAAACGTAGCTGGTGGCGCAGAGAACACGGGCGCTGCCGGCCAGAATGATCTGGACGCGATGCTCGCCGCCGCCAAGCCGGGCGCAGGCCCGGTGCTGGCCGGCGCCACCGCGCCCGGCGCTGCTGCTGCTGCTGCCAGCACGGCCGGCCAGCGCTGCGGCCTGATCGCCATCGTGGGCAAGCCCAACGTGGGCAAGTCCACGCTGATGAACGCGCTGGTGGGGCAGAAGATCTCCATCACCTCGCGCAAGGCGCAGACCACGCGCCACCGCATCACGGGTATCCGCACGCGCGAGGCCACGCAGTTCGTCTTCGTCGATACGCCGGGCTTCCAGACCAAGCACAGCACGGCGCTGAACAAGTCGCTCAACAAGACGGTGATGGGCGCCATCGGCGACGTGGACCTGATCCTTTTCGTGGTGGAGGCCGGCAGCTTCACGCTGGCCGACGCCAAGGTGCTGTCGCTCTTCAAGCCCGGCATTCCGACGCTGCTGATCGCCAACAAGCTCGACGAAGTGCATCGCCGCGCTGAGATCGCGCCCTGGCTCAAGGGCATGCAGGAACGCCACCCGTTTGCCGAGTTCGTTCCCATGTCGGCCAAGAACAAGGGCGACATCGAGCGCCTGTTCGGCATCTGCGAGAAGTACCTGCCCGAGCAGCCCTTCTGGTATTCCGAGGACGAGCTGACCGACCGCAGCGAGAAATTCCTCGCCAGTGAGACCGTGCGCGAGAAGCTCTTCCGCTTCACGGGCGACGAGCTGCCCTACACCTCCACCGTCGTCATCGACAAGTTCGACGAAGAGCCCAGCAAGACCCACAAGCGCTTCCTGCGCGTGGCGGCCACCATCGTGGTCGAGCGCGACGGCCACAAGGCCATGGTGATCGGCGAGAAGGGCGAGCGCCTCAAGCGCATCAGCACCGAAGCCCGCCAGGAGATGGAAAAGCTCATGGACGCCAAGGTGTTCCTCGAAGTCTGGGTGAAGGTGCGCTCGGGCTGGGCGGACGACGAGGCGCGGGTGCGGTCGTTCGGGTATGAGTGATTCCCCCCTGAGTCGCCTTCGGCGCCTTCCCCCCAGGGGGACGACGCCAGCGGCCGGGCGAAGCCCGTTCCGCGGCGTCTGCCGGCATGGCCTGCTCCGCGGCCTTCTGATGGTTTGAGGCTGCTTGTGGTTCCAGCGCCGTGCATCCGGCATGCATGAGTCATCTTCTTTCAAGCGATTCGGCCTCTTGCGCGCTTGCCGCCTGCGCAAGCAGCTATTGATTGCATAGCAAACCATGCCTGCGCGCCGCATTGCCGAAGAGCCTGCCTATGTGCTGCACCGCTACGACTGGAGTGAGTCCAGCCTGATCCTGGACGTGTTCACCCGCCACTATGGCCGGGTGGCGCTGGTGGCCAAGGGGGCGAAGAAGCCGACCTCCAACTTCCGCCCCGTGCTGCTGCCGCTGCAGCCCCTGCGCGTGGGCTACACCGTCACCGCCGAA
>JBHIWE010000289.1:0-5015 GCA_041987645.1 Acidovorax sp.
TCCGCGGATATCAGGCGCTGTCGGTGCGCGGCGTCCCTCTGGCAGGAAGGGCTTGTCAGCCAAATTCCTACAAGCGGGTGGCCCTGGAAGGACAAAGCCCCGGCCGCTTGCGCGGACCGGGGCTTCGCCCTGTGACGGATGTCTCGGATTCAGGTCTTGTCGCCGGCCCGGCTGCGGCGCAGGCGCTCCAGCTCGATCATGGCCACCGGGATGAGTTCGGGCGCTTCGGCCTGCAGGCTCTCGCGTCCGGCCCCCGATTGCAACTCCGTCCGCACGCCGATGGCGCGGTCCACCTCGCCCAGGCCCGACAGCGCAAACGCCAGGGTGTAGAGGCTCGGGCCATGCAGGGAGCGGGCCTGCAGCGCACGCTGAGCGTAGCCCGCCGCGTGTTCCAGCTTGCCGGCAGCCAGCAGCAGGGCGGCCATGTCCGACAGCAGGTCGTGGCTCATGGGCTCGTCCTGCAGTGCTTCATACAGCATGCCCAGGCCGCCACCCAGGTTGCCCCGGGAGGCTTCGGCGTAGGCCGCGTTGCGGGCGCGGGCCAGCAGCATGGCCGGGTCGTTCGCAGGCACGGCGACCGGGCGATGGGCTTTCTTCGAACGGGCGGCAGAGACGGCGGGCATCACGGGGCTCCAGTCCGGCACAGGGTTCGGCCGGGATGGGCGGAACTTTAGGAAGGGCCTCGCCGGCCAATCGCCGGAAAAGGCGGGTCCGGCCGCCTTTACTCAGCGGCTGTCCCGCCCGGCGGCGGCCGAAAACCCAAGGGAGAGCTCGCCGTCCACCTCCGGCGGCCTCTCGCGGCCCAGCCGCTTCCTTTCACCCTTTGAGTACGAAAGACACCGCCAGCCGACCTCACTGACGCCCGACACAGAGCCCCGCCTTGCGCGGGACGGCTCCGCAGCCCTTTCCGATGCGCTTCCTGGCTGCCCCGAACCGATCCCACGAATAAGGACCTGGCGACGGCTTTGTTCAATAGATCACACCCTTGACAAATCCAGCTCAAGAATCTTCTTGCGCTGGCCGATAGCCATTCCAACGGGTCCGGAGACGGGTCTGTGGTCCGGCTGGAAGGCCGAGGTGGTGTGACGCCGTTCACGGACGGTGGCACGGGCTTCAACGGTTGACTGGCGTCGGGCGTCGTCTGCGAGGGCGCGCCGCCGTGCGCGCTCCTTGCAGGCAGCACGGGTGCCTCACCCGGGCACTCGAGTCTTCGTCCGGCGCCTTTGCCGGGTATCTCAAGCTGAAAGGAAGCGCATCATGGCCTCTGTCATCAATACCAACCTGCTGTCGCTCAATGCGCAGCGCAACACCTCGGCGTCACAGTCGTCGCTCGCGACGTCCCTGCAGCGCCTGTCCTCGGGTCTGCGCGTCAACTCCGCCAAGGACGACGCCGCCGGCCTCGCCATCTCCGAGCGTCTGAACGCCCAGGTGCGTGGCTCCAACGTCGCCATCCGCAACGCCAACGACGGCATCTCGCTGTCGCAGACGGCGGAAGGCGCGCTGTCCAAGGTGAACGATTCGCTGCAGCGCATGCGTGAACTGGCAGTGCAGGCCCGCAACGCCACCAACACCAGCGCCGACAAGGACTCGCTGGACAAGGAATTCGGCGAACTCTCCAAGGAAATCCAGCGCGTGCTGGGCGGCACGACCTTCAACGGCCGCGCCATCCTGGCGACCTCCGCGGCTGGCACGCAGACCTTCCAGGTCGGCGCCAACGTGACCAGCAATGACCGCATCGACGTCGCCACGACCGACATGACGACCGCGACGGAAATCACGACCGTCGCCGGTACCGACAACACCGGCGCCGGCCGCGCGGTCATCGACAACACCGCCAGCGGCACGACGATCGACACGGTGATCTCCAACATCGACACCGCGATCAACAAGGTCAGCTCCGAGCGCGCCACGCTGGGTGCGGCACAAAACCGCTTCGACCAGGTCATCAGCAACCTGCAGATCTCGGTCGAGAACCAGAGTGCCGCCAAGAGCCGCATCACCGATGCCGACTTCGCCGCGGAAACCGCCAACCTCTCCCGAGCCAACATCCTCCAGCAGGCAGGCAACGCGATGATCGCCCAGGCGAATCAGATTCCATCGCAAGTCCTGTCCTTGCTTCGATGACGGCGGGCCAGCAACGCTGGCCCTGAGTGAAGCGCCTCCACAGAAGGCGCAAGTCACCACGCCACCAGCACAAGCACCTTGAATGCGTCCTCGCACCGGCGGGGACGCCTTTTGGGTCCGCTTGTGAAAAAAGGATTCAAGTCAGTCCATCGTTCCGACGATAAGCCTCTCAACGGGTTCGCGATTCACTCGAGGACTACGTACCAGACGCCCTCGTCAACGAAAGGATTGAGTCATGCCCCAAATCATCAACACCAACATCGCCTCCCTGAACGCACAGCGCAACACGGCGATGTCGCAATCGTCCCTGGCCGTTTCCATGCAGCGCCTGTCTTCCGGCCTGCGGGTGAACTCCGCCAAGGACGATGCGGCAGGTCTGGCCATCGCCGAGCGCATGAATGCGCAGGTGCGCGGCTCGCAGGTCGCCATCCGCAATGCCAACGACGGCATCTCCCTGGCGCAGACCGCCGAAGGCGCGCTGTCCAAGGTGGGCGACGCGCTGCAGCGCATGCGTGAGCTGGCGGTGCAGTCGCGCAACGCGACCAACACCAGCGCCGACAAGGATTCGCTGGACAAGGAGTTCGGCGAACTCGCCAAGGAAATCCAGCGCGTGCTGGGCGGCACCACCTTCAACGGCAAGGCCGTGCTCGCCACCTCGGCAGCCGGCACCCAGACCTTCCAGGTCGGCGCCAACACGACGGCCAACGACCGCATCGACATCGTCACCACCGACATGACGACGGCGACGGAAATCACCCAGATCGCCGGCACCGACAACACCGGCGCAGGCCGTGCGGTCATCGACAACACCGCCGCCGGCACCGCGATCGACACGGTCATCACCAACATCGACACCGCGCTGGACAAGGTCAACGGTGAACGCGCCACGCTCGGCGCCTCGCAGAACCGCTTCGATGCCGTGATCTCCAACCTGCAGGTGGCGGTCGAGAACCAGAGCGCCTCGCGAAGCCGGATCATGGATGCGGACTTCGCCCAGGAAACCGCCAACCTGAGCCGAGCGCAGATCCTGCAGCAGGCCGGCAACACGATGGTGGCCCAGGCCAACCAGCTGCCGCAGCAGGTCCTCGCGCTCCTGCGCAGCTGAAGGGCGGGTCAAGCCCGCCCCTAATCGCGGGCGGGCTTGAATGCGGTTCCTTTGGTGTGACTAGAACCCAACAACGTGCTCCGCGACGTTTGCGCCCCCTGTGTGCCCTGAACCACGAGACCCAGCGGAGTTGTTGCCCCAGCACATTGCACCCAGTCCGCTGACATTTGCACACGCCACAATCCCACCAACAGTCAGCTTAGAAGCGACACCAGTCATAAGAGATACCGGCACCGGAGTGCTGTAATTCACGAAGTCACCAGTGCCAAGCTGCCCGTTAGAGTTGAGGCCCCAGCAGTAAAGTGATCCATCGGTAAGGCGAGCGCAGGTGTGCGAATTGCTGGCATGAGCCTGAATTTGCGCAACTGTTGTCCCCAGCCCAGAAACAGCTTGCGGCGTAGATATGACTCCGAATCCTGTCCCAGAAATACCATTTCCAAGCTCCCCGAAACTATAGCTACCCCAGCAGTACGCCTCTCCTGAAACCTTTTTTGCACAGGTGTGATTCGGACCAGCAGAAATCTCTACGATGTTCGCGAGTCCATACACAGGAACGGGTGTTGAAGAGTTAGCCGTGGTACCGGTGCCCAACTGTCCCTGAGTATTACTACCCCAGCAAAGAACCGAACCATTTGACCGAAGCGCACATGTGTGTGCAGCCCCCACCGCTACGGCAACAGCATCACTGACACCCAGAACGCTGGTAGGAACCTTCTTGGGCGTGACTGCAGTGCCGTCGCCCAACTGGCCAGCAGCGTTGAATCCCCAGCACTTAACACCACCCGCCGCAAGCAGCGCACAAGAATGTCTGGCGCCAGCAGAAATGATCGAAACACCGGCCAGACCAGAAACCGCTACCGGGCTAGATCGGTTGGTGACGCTATTGTCTCCGAGCTGACCATAATCATTTAGACCCCAGCACTTTGCCGTGGAGTCTGCCATCACGGCACATGTGTGGGAGGATCCCGCAGACACGTACTTGACACTCGACGCAAGAGTTGAGATTTGTACCGGGACAGTGCTATATGTGTTACCGCCTATGCCGAGTTGGCCAGATCCGTTGTGGCCCCAGCAATATAGTGCACCAGCCCCTGTTAAAGCGCACGCATGCTGAAAGCCCGCACTCAACTGCTCTGCAACTTCTGCCTTTACGCCGCCAGTCGAGCAGAGCAAGACTGCTGAAACGAAAAATAGCTTGGAAAACCCAGCTCGCATAGAACCTCCACACAAAACGGAATGAATGCGAAGACTAGCATGCACAGTCGAGAAGTTAGGTGAATTTTACCTAGCGGACGCCAGACTCCGTTTGGCGAACTGATCTGCACCGCGCAAGAAGCAAGGCAGCGTTGCCGTTGCATCGACCTTCAGCCAGGCCCGCCCTACACAGGCCAGCCAAGGAGCAAGGTGCACAACGTGGACCAGACATCCGAAACTGCTTCAGGCGGGCCCGAGGACCCAATGCGGTTTTGACATCGTTTCACGCCGCTTATCGAGCTTTAGATCGCAATTCGCGCTTTGAGAATTCAGCACATCGACGGCGCCGTCCAGGCAGCAGTTCGACACTGAACATCAGGAGTGCGCGATGCCCCAGACCATCAACACCAACATCAACTCGCTGAACGCTCAGCGCAATCTGAACGCCTCGCAGAGTTCGCTCGCGGTGTCGATGCAGCGCTTGTCATCAGGCTTGCGGGTCAATTCCGCCAAGGACGACGCTGCAGGCTTGGCCATCGCGGAGCGTATGAACACCCAGGTGCGGGGCATGACGGTCGCCATGCGAAACGCC
>JBHIWE010000290.1:0-5013 GCA_041987645.1 Acidovorax sp.
GCAGCTGTCCACCATGCAGCCCACGGCCACGATGTCGCCGACGCTGAACTTCGTCACCTTCGGCCCCACCGCCGTCACGCGGCCCACGATCTCGTGGCCGGGCACGCTGGGGAACTGGGTGCCGGCCCACTCGCCGCGCACGGTGTGCAGGTCGGAGTGGCAGACGCCGCAAAAGAGGATGTCGATGGCGACGTCGCGGTCGGCGGGCGTGCGCCGCTCGATGGTGAGCGGGGCGAGCGGCGTGGTGGCGGACTGTGCGCCGTAGGCGAGGACGGAGTTGCTCATGGCGAAATAGGGAATGTTGTTGTGGATTGGGACACCACGTTAGCGGATGGGCGGCACGGGTGCAGCCCGTCGGCGCATCGACCACCGGCGGCCTGCGGACTCTGCCGGCGGGCTCCGCACGCGGGGCCGGGCCCTGTGCTATGGGGCCCGGGGGGCTCACGCTGCTGCCTACTTCTTCGGCGGCACTTCGTTGCGATGCTCGTTCGCCTCTTCCTCGCCGGGCGGCACCTCGAGGCGATCGTTGCGTACCTCTTTCATCAGCTTTTCGCCTTCGGCGTCGGTGCCGTCGAGCGGCACGTCGCGCTCCTGGGTGATTTCGGGCTCATCGGGAGCGGTGGAGGCGGGAGGGGTGGATGGTGTGCTGGACATGGCTGCTCCTGAGGCAAGGTGGAAAGCCGGGACGGAAACCCCGAGGCGGCGCTGAACCATTCACGCGCCGCAGCGCGCGGGGGGCTTGTTCAGCGTCGCCTTAACTTGCGCCCATCTCCGCGCCAGATGGGGTAGGCGGGAGGCGCGGCTTGCCGCCCGTGTAGTTCAGCGGGCCTCAGATGGTGGGCCCGGCATCCTGCGAAGCGCCGGCCGTGCGCAGCCGGCTGGGCGCCAGGGCGCCCGCCGAATCCAGGATGGGATAGGCGATGGAGCAGATGTGCGAGTTGATGCGCTTCAATTCGCTGATGAGGTCGATGTGCAGCGAGCTGGTCTCCATGCTGTGGACGGTCTTGTCCGCCAGGCGTACGAGATGGGTGGCCGCGTAGGCGCGCTCCAGGTCACGGAAGCGGGCTTTCTCTTCCAGCAGCTTCTGTGCGTCGCGCACGTTGCCGTTGAGGAACACGCTCATGCCCAGGCGCAGGTTGCCCACCAGGCGCTGGTGCAGCTCGGTGATTTCGGCCATGCCGGCTTCGGAGAACTGGCGGCCCTTCTTGATCTTCTTGTCCTCGATGTCGATCAGCACGCGCTCGATCACGTCGCCCACCTGCTCCATGTTGATGGTGAAGCTGATGATGTCGGTCCAGCGCCGGCTTTCCTCTTCGCCCAGCGCCTCGCGGGAGATCTTGGTCAGGTAGTACTTGATGGACGAGTACAGCTCGTCCACCTCGTCGTCCATCTTGCGCAGACGCTCGGCCAGCTGCAGATCATTGCGGCGGATCACGTCCATCACGCCGGCCAGCATGGTCTCGACCACGTCGGCCTGGTGGAGCGCCTCGCGCGTGGCGCAGGCGATGGCCAGCGACGGGGTGCTGAGCGCGGACGGGTCCAGGTGCTGAGGGCGGCGGCTCTGCGTGCCGGCCGGCTTGGGCAGCAGCCGCGTGACCCAGTGCGCCACCCATTGCGTGAAGGCGATGAAGCCCAGGCTGATGACCACGTTGAAGGCCAGGTGGAACAGCACCACACCCTGGGCCATGCCGGGCAGCAGCGGGTGGACGTGCCGTATCCAGAGGCCGGTGAAGGGCGCCACCAGCAGCACGCCCATCAGCTTGAAGGCGAGGTTGCCCACGGTGACCTGGCGCACCTCGACCGCCGACTTGGCCGTGGTCAGCACCGCCAGCAGGCCGCTGCCCAGGTTGGCGCCCAGCACCAGGCCCAGCGCCACGTCCAGCGGGACCACATGGGAGGCGGCCATGGCCGAGATCAGCAGCACGATCGCGAGGCTGGAATAGGCCAGCACCGCCAGCAGCGCGCCCATGAAGACTTCGAGCACGATGTCGCTGTTGAGCGAGCCCAGCATGGCGCGGATGATGGGCGAGGCCAGCATCGGGCCGCTGGCCTGCACCACCATCTCCAGCGCCATCAGCATCAGGCCCAGGCCGATCAGCACGCGGCCCACGCGGCCGGCGGTGCTGGCCTGGCGCGTGATGAACAGCACCACGCCCACGAAGATGAAGAGCGGCGACAGCCACGACAGGTCGAACGAGAACAGCACCGACATGAGCGCCGTGCCCACGTCGGCCCCGCGCATCACGGCCAGCGCGGCGGGCAGGGTGATGAGGCCCTGGCCCACGAAGGACGAAGTCATCAGCGACGTGGCCGTGCTGGACTGCACCAGCGCCGTCACGCCCATGCCCGAGAGCGCGGCTGAGAAGCGGTTGCCCATGCTGCGCGCCAGCATGCTGCGCAGGTTGGCGCCGAACACGCGCAGCACGCCGGTACGCACCAGGTGCGTACCCCAGACGAGCAGCGCCACGGCTGCCAGCAGATTCAACAGATGCTTCATGGACGAAAGAACGGACCCGCCAAGCTACCAACCCTCCAACGGAGAATGCGACGCACGCCCATGCCCTGAAAGGGGGCCGGGCCATGGGTGCAGCATACTCCTGATTCGATAGCGCACCGCCCGCCAGCAGGGCGGGCTGGCGGCCGGGTGCGGCGATGGTGGTTCGGCCCGGGCCGGGGGAGGAATCATGCGCCTCCTGCGGGCGCGGCGGCGTAGTCCTGCGCCGATGAAGCCCCGGCCGAGGGCGGTGGCCAGTGTGGCGGCGTCGCTGGGCGGTTCGGTGGGCTGAAAGTGCTTGCAGCCGAGGTGGAGTGCTCGCCTATTGCTATGAAAAGGTGAGCATTTCACCGGCGTTCCCGCCTCAGTCGATCAGCTGCCCGCCATCGTGGAAGGGATGCGGCCCTTCGTGGCGCCCGCTCGCGGCCAGGTGCGAGACCAGCCGACCGCCGGCCGGCAGCGCATGCACGGCGTAGCCGGGCGGCTCCAGCGTCCAGGCCGAGGGCGCATCGGGCGCCAGATCCAGGCAGACCTGGTGGGCGGGCGAGGGCACGGTGAGCGCCACGCTGCCGCCGAAGCGCACCTGGATGCTGCGGTGCAGGTGGCCGCAGATCACGCGCTCCACGTTGGGGTGGCGGGCCACCAGGGCTTCGAGCGCTTCCGCGCCCTGCAGCAGGCCGATCTCGTCCATGTGGCCGATCAGCGTGCGAAAGGGCGGGTGGTGCATGGCGATGACCACTGGCCGGTCGCGGTGCGCATCGAGCTGCGCGGCCAGCCAGTCCAGCCGTTCGGCGCACAGGCTGCCTTCGCTCGCGCCGGGCACCACGGTGTCGAGCGCGATGAGCTGCATCGCGCCCACCGGCACGCTGTATTGCACGAAGCCTTCGGTGCCCAGCCACGCATGCTCGGGAAAGCTCGCGCGCAGCTGCTGGCGCTCGTCGTGGTTGCCGGGCAGCAGGTAGATGGGCAAGGGCGCGAGCGGTGCCAGCAGCTCGCGCAGGTGGTCGTATTCGGCGGCGCGGCCGAAGTCGGTCAGGTCGCCGGTGATGACCACGGCATCGGGCCGCTGCGGCAGGCGGCCGATGCTGGCCACGGCTTCGCGCAGATAGGGTGCGGTGTCGATGCGGCCATAGGCCAGGCGGCCGGGCTCGCGGATATGCAGGTCGGAAAGCTGCAGCAGGAGGGTGTGGGGTGCGTTGGCTGTCATGGGTCAGGCAGCGGCGTGGGCTTCGTCGTTCAGGGGCATGAGGCGGTGCGGGGCGATGCGGATGGCGACCGTGTCGCCGGCGCGGGCGGCATGGTCGCGGGCCACGTCGGCACGCAGCGGGGCCTGGCCGGCCACGTCCAGCGTGAGCTGCACGCGGTCGCCCAGAAAGCTGCGGTGCGTCACGTCGGCATGGCCCCAGCCGGGCTGGCCGAGCACGATGGGTTCGACCTCCACGTCCTCCGGGCGCACCAGCCAGGCGTCGCAGGCCGGGCCGGGCGGCACGGGCAGTTCCAGCCCGCCCAGGTCGATGCAGCCTTGCCGCCCGGTGGTGGGCCGCGCGAGCCGGTTCACCCGGCCCAGGAACGAGGCGACGAAGGGGTGGGCGGGCGTTCGGTAGAGCGTCTCGCCGTCGCCCACCTGCACGATGCGGCCGGCCTGCATCACGGCCAGGCGGTCGGCGATGGCGAGGGCCTCCTGCTGGTCGTGCGTGACGTGGATGGCGGTGATGTGCAGGCGGCGCAGCAGCTCGGCCAGCTCGTCGCGCAGCGACTCCTTGAGCTTGGCGTCCAGCGCCGTGAGGGGCTCGTCCAGAAGCAGCACCCGCGGGCGCACGGCCACCGCGCGGGCCAGGGCCACGCGCTGGCGCTGGCCGCCGGAGAGCTCGGCCGGGCGGCGCTTTTCCAGGCCGGTGAGGCGCACCAGGTCGATCAGCTCGCCCACCGTGCGGCGGCGCTCGGCCTCGGGCACGCCGCGGATCTTCAGGCCATAGCCGATGTTGCCCTCCACCGTCATCTGCGGAAACAGCGCGTAGTGCTGGAACACCATGCCCACGCCGCGCCGCTCGATGGGCAGCTGCGTCACGTCGGTGCCGCCGAAGGCGATGCGGCTGCCGGCGTCGGGCGCCTCCAGCCCGGCGATCAGGCGCAGCAGCGTGGTCTTGCCGCAGCCGGAGGGGCCCAGCAGGGCCAGCACCTCGCCGGGCTCCACGGCCAGGTCGGTGGGATGCAGGCCGCGCGCCCCGCCGGCATAGGTCTTGGCGCACTGGACGATGTCCACGCGCGTGCGTTCGAGTTCAATTGCCATGGTGTTTTTCGATGAAGTTGCCGACGGCCTGCAGGCCCCAGAGCACGGGCAGGATGACGAGCAGGAAAACGAGGGTGTAGGCCGAGCCGACCTCGATGCGCATGGAGGCATAGCTGTCGGCCAGCCCCACGGGCAGGGTGCGGGTGAGCGGGGTGTGCAGCATCCAGGTCAGGTTGAATTCGCCCACCGAGAGCGTGAACACCATCAGGCTGCCCGCCACGATGGCTGG
>JBHIWE010000291.1:0-4982 GCA_041987645.1 Acidovorax sp.
CATCGCTACAACTGGCATCGGCCACACTCTGCACTCAACCGCCAGCCGCCCATGAGCCGCATCCCGGCCATGAACAACCTACTGGAACTCAACAGCTAGCCCTGGATTTCCAATCGTTTGTAGACGCCTTCCAGCTCGCCATGCTGGTCGCCGTGCATTAGGTCGCAAATGCCGCCTGCGCACTCAGCTTGAAGACAGCATTTGCCGCCTGGTTCAAAAATCTAGCGGCTTCCGGTGCCTGGTCGAAGTCGCAGTTTGAGGCGATCCGACGCCGCCTGGGACGGCAGGAGCGCGTTCTGAAGCATGAAAACATGCTCTTCGCGCACGGGGTGGGCGTCGACCAAAGCACCGAAGTGCTGCCTAAACAGTCGCTGGAAGCTGCCGTCGGCAGCCGCTGCTTGAAGCCCGCGCTCCAGGTCACTCGCCAAGTCTTCCCTCGAAGGACTGACAAATAGATAGGTGGCAGTGGGGTAGCAGAGCATCAAGTCCGGGAGGATGGCCAGTTCACGATGCCGGCCGCCAGCTAATTCAGCATCTACTTCCATGATGGACCTCGGGAAGTAGTCGAACCGGCCTACCTTCAACATGCGGAACAGAGCGGCGTAATCTGTGCTCGTCACCACGGGCAACCCGTTTGCCCGCAAGATCGCAGTGTCGGGCCAGTCATGCCCTTGACCTGCAACGAAGCGGCGAACATCAGCGAGGCTGGTCACGGCCTTCCATTTGGGCAAATCGGCAGCCCTCACGATGAGAAGTCGCCACCCCATCAGGCCTCGGTCGATGGGCACACGCACCACCCGAAGGCCCGACTGCTCCCGTTCGGCATTCGTCACCGACCACATGAGATCGAAGGAGGACTGATTGGTCAGAAGCTCGGCCAGACTGCGGCTCTGCTGCATCTCCAGCGAGGCAAATCGCACGTCAATTGACTCGCCGATCCTGCTGTAGGCCAGTCGGACCAAGTCTGCGACATAGGCCAGTTGTGGATCTTGGTTGGATGTGTGCCGCGGCAAGGTCACCGTCTTGCCGGCGAAAGCGGCCTGGCCGAGCAAGGCTGATGGCAGCCCCACTCCGAACAGTAATTCCCGACGCTTCATCCCCAATTTGTAGCTGAAATTCGGGACGCGGAAATCAGTAAAACGACCAATCCAACAGATTTTTCAGATTTGGTTATTGCTGGGGTGCAGAAACATAAATGATTCGCCCCTTGCCGGCACGCTTGGCGTTGTACATGGCTCGGTCTGCTGCCGCCATGAGGTCGCGCGGCTCCGTTCCATCGGGCGGAGCAACTGCCACGCCAATGCTTCCCGAGACCGATGCTTCAACGCCCCCCTTCACCCGGACCGGTTGGGCAATGCTGTTCAGAATCCGCTCCAGGACAGGATTGCATTGACTAACGTCTGCCAGCCCCCCCAGCACCAGCACGAACTCATCGCCCCCGATTCGCGCGACCGTATCACCCGCGCGCACATCCCCAACGACGCGCCGAGCGATCTCCTTGAGCAATTGGTCTCCCGCCTCATGCCCATAGGTGTCGTTCACGGCCTTAAAGCCGTCCAGGTCGAGGTAGGCGATAGCCACCAAATGCCCTTGACGCATCGCGCTGGCTACGGCCTGTCCCACACGATCAGCGAGTAGTAAGCGATTGGGCATCACATGCACATGGAAGACGAGATCAACAGCTGGGACATCGGTCGCGCGGGCCAAACGTGGACCGGGCAAGAACGCCTAGAGAAGCTCAATCGCCTACCAGGCTGGACGGGCCCGCTACATGCCGATCGAGCGGCAAAAAGAAACCCCGGAGACCGGGGTTAGAAAGCCTTCTCGCTGTCATCGCGAACTGGCTCCTGCTCAGGGAGGAAAAGCAGGGAGGCGCGACAAAGCCACACCTCGACGAGGAGTGTAGTCCCACGTGCTGGAGCCAGCTTGAACTGACTGTCCACGCCGGCTGCAAAGGACCACGGCGCAGGCTTTGAACACTTGCGGACGGCAGTTCTGCAGCGGTAGTGCCCGTTCGTTGGAGGCCAGACCAATCATCAGGACAGGCTCGGCCGACGCCCCCAGTCGAGTGCCCGGACTCGGGCGTGCAGCGGTCGTACGAGTCGCCACCGATCGAACGTCCGGTGATGGCAGCAGCGGCCGTTCGGGCCGCAGGCCGCGAATGTCTCTGACCAGCCTGGACCTGTAGTTCGACCGAGGTCTGCTTTGGGCACGTTGCCGACTCCCCCGACGCGCGGGCCGGCGGCCTTAACGGGGCGTGATGCGCCTGTCGCAACGGGCGAGAGCAGTCGTTCGTGCCTGCAAGGGCACTGGAGCCGCGTCGAGCGACTGGTTCCGGGAGTGAAGCAGCCGGTGAGACCCAGCGGCCAACAATGGCCGGTTTGCGTGGGCGCTGTCGTTCAGGCACTGGCCCGCGAATGACTCAGATTGTTTAGGTTTGTCCGACACCTGCCCGACGCGCTGAACAGGTCGACGCGCCAAGCCAACCTGAGGGCAGGTGTTGGATAAACCTCGGGGGAGGAAACCGCGGCGCATGTGGCAACGGTTGTCGAGGCCTCGTTGCTATGGCGATTCGGAGTTGAGGCCGCGCCGACGCAGCGCAGTTGCGCGCATGTCGATGGCCGCGGATGACGCGAGGGCGCTGTCCGAGCCGGCGCAATGGCCTTCTGCACGCCGTGGTGCATGGCTCGCCCGTGTCGTTGCACCCGGGTAGCCACCAGACGACACAAGCTCACCCCGCACCGGATTGCGATGAACAAGGGCCGGTACTTGCTGGTGCCGAGTCTTCGTGCCTTTGCTCATCATGGGGGTGCCCGGATCGCAGGCCGCTCACGCAAGACGATCTCGACGATGAGCAATGGCCGCCCGCAGTGCCGGCAGACGAAGGCCGGTGCTCGCACTGCCGGTTCTCCGTTGGGCACCTCGACCTTGGCCTGCAGCGCGGTGCGCGCCAATGCCAGGCAGTCACGCCGATGCCCATTGGCCAGCAGGCCGTAGTGCCGGATGCGATGAAAGCCCGCGGGTAGCACGTGCAGGAGGAAGCGCCGCATGAACTCCTGCGGCGCCAGCGTCATCGTCTTGTGGCGCACCTTCCCGTGGGCATCACCCTTGGCGCGGTAGTCCTTCCAGCGGAAGGTCACGCCGTTTGTATCCGCCGCGACTAGGCGGCTGTTGGAGATGGCCACGCGATGCGTGTAGCGCGATAGATATGCCAGCACCGCCTGTGGCCCGGCAAACGGCGGCTTGGCATAGACCACCCACTCACACCGGCGCATCGGCGCCAGCCAGTCGGCGAAGGCCTTGGCGTCCTGCAGTGTCACGTGTTCACCGAAGAATTGCAGCTGCGCGGCGCGATGCAGCTGTTCAAGCCCTTCGAGGAAGCGCCGTCGGAACAGCCGCGAGAGCACGCGCACGGGCAGGAAGAACCCCGGCCGGCAAGCCACCCAAGTCTTGCCGTCAGCTGAGAGCCCGCCGCCCGGCACGATGCCGTGCACATGCGGGTGATGCGTCAGCGCCGAGCCCCAGGTGTGCAGCACCAGCGTGGCGCCGATGCGCGCGCCCAGATGCTTGGCGTCAGTCGCGATGACCTGCAGCACCTCGGCGGCCATGTCGAACAGCAGGCCATAGATCTCGGCCTTGTTCTGATACGCGAGGTCCGCGATGGGTGCCGGCAGCGTGAAGACCACGTGGAAATACTCGACCGGCAGCAAGTCGGCCTGCCGGGCGTCGAGCCAGCGCTGCGCCGCGTGGCTCTGGCACTTCGGGCAGTGCCGATTGCGGCAGGAGTTGTAGCTCACCTGATCGGTGCCGCAGCCCTCGCAGCGCAAGACATGGCCGCCCAGTGCCGCGCTGCGGCACTGTTCGATGGCCGACATGACCTTGAGCTGGCCCAGGCTCAGGTGGCCGCGCTGGGCGGCTCGCCAGGCAGGACCGTGGATGCGGAAGATGTCGGCGACCTCCAGGGCGGTCCGCCCCACGACGTGGGCCTCACGAGGTGGGCAACTTCTCCAGCGGACTGATCACCTCGCGCAGCAAATCGGTGGCGACGTGGGCGTAGATGCTGGTCGTCTCCAGCTTGGCGTGTCCGAGCAAGACTTGGATCACGCGGATGTCGACCCGCTGCTCGAGCAGGTGAGTCGCAAATGAGTGCCGAAGCGTGTGCATGGACACGCGCTTGTCGATCTTTGCCGCATCGGCGGCGGCGTGGATGGCGCGGTTGAGCTGACGGGTGCTCAGCGGGTCCATCGGATCCATGCCCGGGAACAGCCAGCCGTTGCGCAGGATCTTGCCCTGGGCGTGGCCCACGCGCCACCACACGCGCAGCCGCTCCAGCAGGATCGGCGGCAGCATGGCGTAGCGGTCCTTGCGGCCCTTGCCTTGCTCCACGCGCAGCGTCATGCGCTGGCTGTCGATGTCGCCGACCTTCAGCGAGATCACCTCGCTGGCACGCAACCCGGTGCCGTAGGCCAGCGACAGCGCCGTCTGGTGCTTGAGGTTCCAGGCCGCCGCGATCAGGCGGGAGACCTCCTCGCGGCTGAGCACCACGGGCAGCGTGCGTGGCACGTGTACGGGCTGCATCTTGAGCATCAGCTCGGGGCGAGATAACGTGATGTCGAAGAAGAACTTGAGCCCGGTGATGGTCGCGTTGAGCGTGATGGGGGAGACCCCGCTGTCGACCAGGTGCAATTGGAAGTTGCGCAGGTCTTCTGCCGAGGTGGTGTCAGGCGAGCGCTGCAGGTAGGCGGCCAGCTTGCGCACGGCCCGCACGTAGGCTTGCTGGGTCTTGGGCTCCAGCTTGCGCATGCGCATGTCGTCGAGCATGCGCTGACGCAGCGGGGAGGCTGATTGAGTCGTCGAGTCCATGGTTGCTGCTCCGTCGATGAACGAGGCGGATTGCCTCGCCCATCAACTTCGCAGAAACCGCCCCGCAGCGAACCATCACACCGTGGCCGGAGCGGCTACCGCGTGAGCGGTTTAGTCCA